>JAHBWH010000367.1 GCA_019637115.1 Myxococcales bacterium
ATCGGGGTGTGGATCGTCGGCGCCACGGTCGACACGACGACCTTCCGCCCGACGAACGTGTTCCGCCTCGGGGTGGGCGGATTGCCGGGCGCTGCGGGCCCGGGCGGCGCGCCGGGCGGCGAGGGCGCCGCGGGAGGAGCGAACGATGTCATCGCACGTTGAGCACCCTGCCACCGCGCTCGCCCGAGGGGTCGCGCTCGTGCTCGTCACGTTCGCGCTCGCCAGCTGCTACCGCTCGCACCTCTGCGGCGAGCCCGAGAGCTGCAATTACCTCGACGACGACTGCGATGGCGCGATCGACGAGGACTTCGTCGACGAGGACGGCGTCTATCACACGCTCGCGCACTGCGGCGGCTGCAACGTCTCGTGCCCCGCGGTCTTCCCCACCGCGGCGGAGACCGCGTGCGAGGTCGATCGCGCCGCGGGAACCGCGCGCTGCGTGCTCGTCGCCTGCCCGCCCGGCTGGCACCGCGCTGACGAGGGCTCCTGCGCGCCCGACGTGCCCGTCCTCTGCCTGCCTTGCGCCGAGGACGGCGACTGCGCGCTCCGCCTCCCGGGTTCGCGCTGCGTCGAGCTGCAGAGCGGCGCGCGGCACTGCCTCCCACCCTGCGGGGAGGGCGCGTGCGAGCCTGGCTTCGCCTGCTCGGCGGGCGTCTGCGCGCCGACCAGCGGGAGCTGCGGTTGCACGCTCGAGACCATCGGCGCCGAGCTCGCGTGCCTCATCGAGCGCGACCCGACCTTCGCGTGCGCAGGCGCGCAGGTCTGCACGCCCGAGGGGCTCGGCCCCTGCGAGCCTGTGCTCGCCGAGGTCTGCAACGGGGTCGACGACGACTGCGACGGCGAGGTCGACGAGGACTTCCGCGACGCCGACGGTCGCTACGTCGACCGAATGCACTGTGGCGAGTGCAACGCGCCCTGCGTCGAGCCAGGGCCGAACATGGTGGCCCGCTGCGAGCCGCGCGATGGGCTCGACACGGAGTGCGTCGTCGAGTGCCTCGAGGGCTTCGTGGACGTCGACGGGATCCTCGCGAACGGCTGCGAGTGCGAGCGCTTCGAGGGTGACGGACCGCCGCCCGCGATCGGCGGCGACAGCAACTGCGACGGCGTGCCCGACGAGACCGACGACTACGTCTACGTGACGACGACCGGCAGCGACACGAACCCGGGCACGCTCGAGCAGCCGATGCGGACCCTGCCGGCCGCGATCACGCGCGCGAACGTCGAGAACAAGGACGTCCTCGTGTCTCGCGGCATCTACGAGGGCCCGGTCTCTCTCGTCGGCGGCGTCTCGCTCTTCGGCGGTTACCGTCCGGACTTCCGCGATCGTGATCTCGCGCTCTATCCCGTGGTGATCGAGAACCGCGCCGAGGAGCCGGGCTCGCCTGCGCTCGTCTGCCGCGGGGTGACGGCGCGCACGCTCGTGAACGGCTTCACGGTGCAGGGCACCGACGCGACCCGGCCGGGCGCGGGCAGCACGGCGGTCTATCTCGACGGATGCGGCTCGGAGGTGCGCCTCTCGGAGCTCGTCGTGCTCGGCGGTCGCGGCGCGGCGGGCGTGCGTGGCGCGAGCGCGTCGGATCGCCTCGCGGCGCTCGGCGCGAGCCTCACGGATCTCGACGGCGTGCCCGGCGCGCCGGGGGCGCCGGGCAGCACGACCGCGTTCTGTCCGCGCACTCCGGGGGGCCGCGGCGGCGCTCACGTCTGCCCGGACGGCGTCGACGTCGGCGGCGGCGAAGGGGGCGCGACGGAGTGCTCACCCGTGATGTGCACGAACGGGCTGCCCTGCGCGAACGCGGGCTGCGTGGACTTCACGGTCGGCGGCGCGTGCGACTACGACACCGTGCTCGCCTTGGCCGTACCGAACCCCGCGGCGGGCAACGGGCGTGGCCCCGGCGGCGGCGTCGCGGGCCCGCGCACCTACGACGCGCCGACGAACCGCGGCGTGTGCAACTTCTGCGACGACAACCCGACGATCGAGCGCAACGGCGGGCGTGGTGGCGACGGTGCCGAGGGCGCGGATGGCCGCGGCGGCGTGGGCTGCGCGGGGATCCCCCGCTTCGAGCTCATGACGGGGCGGCTCACCGGCACGGCGGGGACCGACGGCACCTCGGGCACCCACGGCGCAGGCGGCGGTGGTGGCACCGCCGGCTCCGGCTACGCGGTCATCGGCGGCACCACGGGTGGTTGCAGCAACCGCAGCGGCGGTAGCGGCGGCGGCGGCGGTGGCGGTGGCTGTCGCGGCGGCGGTGATCGCGGTGCTCGCGGTGGTGGCGGTGGCGGCTATGGCGGCGGTGGCCGTGGCTATCGCGGCGCTGGCGGCGCTGGCGACGGCGGCCCGATGCGCGATCGCCGTGCAGACTTCTCCGGCGGACCTCCGGGCGGCGGCTTCGACAACAGCGGTGGCGGCGGCGGTGATTTTGGTC
>JAHBWH010000368.1 GCA_019637115.1 Myxococcales bacterium
CCCGCCCCTCGCCGCCCCTCGGCCCGCCCAACCCTCACCGCCGGCGTTCGAGCCGCTCCAAGACGTCCCTTCGATGTCGGACTTCGAGAGCGCCGACAGCGCGTCGGTCGAGCTCAGCGACTCGTCCATCCTGCTCGAGTCCACCTCGACCTCGCTCCCGCTCGAGGCGTCGGCCGAGGGCGAGGCGTTCTCCAGCGCCGACGACGACGACGACCTCGGGCGGATCGAGCCGCTCGCGGGCGAGCCGACGCGCGCCCGCCCCCCCGTCCTCGATGGCGTGTCTCACGACGGCGACCTCTTCGAGGCGGGGCTGCGCCAGCCCGCGTGGGAGACCCCCTCGGACCTCGAAGCCGAGCCGACCCAGGCCCGCGCGACGACCGACTTCGACGACGAGACGACCAAGGGCCAGGGCGCCCACGGCGCCGGGGCCCAGGTGCGGCCGTCGGGAACGGATCTGGAGCTCACCTCACCAAGGCAGCCCGTCGCGGGCTTCCCGAGCGACGAGGTCGACACGGGCCTCCCTCCCCTCGAAGGCGAGGCGACGCTCGCCAAGCCCCTGGTCGATCCGAACGAGGCGGCGACGCATCAACGCCCGGCCGCCCCCGTCGTCCCGCCCTCGGGGTTCGCCCCCAGCGCGAGCCCGCAGCCCTCTGGTCCGCACGCGGCCGCGCCGCTCGGAGGCCACGCGCCGCCCGCCGCGGTCGCGGGCCCGACCCCATCGAGCACGTCGGCGGCACGACCCTCCGCGAAATCCGGAGAGACGACAGCGCCCGTCAGCGCCATCGGCGCCGCGCCTGGCCGGACCGTTCGTCTCGGCCGCTGGTCGCTCCCGCTCCCGGTCGCCGTCGCGCTCCTCGGCGTCCCCGTGCTCGTGCTCGTGGTGGTCGTCGCCGGAGTCCGCTGGTACCTCGCGAGCCAGGCCGAGGAGGCCATCGCCGCCGCGGCGGAGGCGGCCTCACGGGACGGCGTGCCCGCCTCGCTGCGGCGCGCGCTGGAGCTCGACGCCGAGCAGAGCTCCGAGTCCGACGCGGCGATCGCGCGGCGCGCGCGGCTCTACGCGATGGCGGTCCTCGACCACGGCTTCGAGGAGACCGAGCGCACCCGCGCCTTGCTCGGATCCCTGAGTGACCCCGCCGCAAGCACACCAGACGCGCTCGTCGCGCGGACCTACCTGGCGCTCGAGGGCGCGCGCTTCGACGACGCGGAGCAGACGGCGCTCTTGCTCGACGCGACGACCCTCGGCGGTGAGGCCGGGCACGCGCGCGCGCTCGTCGCGCTCACGCGGGGCGAGCTCGAGCGGGCCGAGGTCGAGGCCCGCGCGGTGGCCGAGCGACTGCCCGGCGCGCCGCGCTACGTCGCGCAGCACGCGCGCGTGCTCGCGGCGCTCGGGCGTGCGCCCGACGCCCAGGAGCGGTTGGGCACCATCCCGAACGGCGAGCGCTCGCCGGTCGTGGCGCTGGCGCGGGCCACGGCCCATCTCGCCGCGGGCGCCCCCGAGGCCGCCCTCGACGCGCTGACCTCGTTCGAGTCCGAGCTGGTCGGCGCGTCGAGCGCTCGGCAGCGCGCGCACGCGGCCCGCCTGCGCCTCATCGCGCTCGTCGCGCTCGGCCGGAGCGACGAGGCTCGCACTCAGCTCGCCACCGTCCTGCCCCAACGACCCGCGCACGACGAGAGCTTCGCGCTCGACCTCGTGCAGGCGCAGGTCACGCTCGGCGACCTGGACGGAGCGCAGGCCCTCGTGGCCGCGCTCCCCGAGGCGGTCGCGCAGCGCGAGCGAAGGGCGAGCGTGCTCGCCGAGGTGCACCTCGCGGCCGGCGACCTCGCGGGGGTCGAGGCGGCGCTCCGCGACATGGGCGAGAGCCCGCGCGCGAGCTACCTGCGGGGTCGACTGACGGAGGCCCAGGGCCAGCTGGACGTCGCCAAGCGACACTACCAGGCCGCCGCTGAGCACGCTTCGCAGCGCGTCGCCGCGACCTCACGGCTCGCCGCCATCGCGCTCCGCGAGGGGCGTGAGGCTGCCGTCATCGAGCTGCTCGAGCCGCTCATGCCGCAGGCCCGCGCGGACGCGGAGGTGGTGAGCACGCTGGCGCAGGCCTACCTCGCCTCCGAACGCGCGGCCGACGCCGAGCGTGTCCTCAGCGTCGCGCTCGCCGAACGCCCGGACTCGACGGACCTCTTGTTGGCCAAAGCCGAGGTCGATCTCGCGCGGGGGGAGACGGGCGCCGCGCTCGCCGCGCTCGAGGCGCTCTTGCCGCGCGTCGAGACGTCCCCGCGCGCCCACGCCACGCTCGGCGAGGCGGCGCGACGCGAGGGGCGGAACGCCCGCGCCGCCGCCGCGTTCGCGCGGGCGCTCGAGCTCGACCCGAGGCAGCGGGTCGCG
>JAHBWH010000369.1 GCA_019637115.1 Myxococcales bacterium
GCAGCCCGCCGGCCGCGCCGACGAAGCGCCCGAGCGGATCCACGTCGGCCAGGCCGTCTCCGTTCATGTCGACGAAGGGCGCGGGCACGCCCGCCGTGCTCGCGGGGAGCACGATGCCACGGCGATCGCGGCGCGTGAGGAAGAGGCTCCGGCCGCTGCCGAACGCGAGGTCGGGCGTGAAGAGCAGGCGCCGAGAGATGGCGAGGGTCGACTCTTCGGTGGGCGGCGCGGGAGGCGCGGCCTCCGACGTCGCGAGCTCGAGGGCGAGGGTGCGCAGGAGGTTCTCCCACTCGGCGTTCGCGCTGCCGCCCTCGGCGAGCGTGGTGAGCGCCGTCTGCGTGAGCTCCGTGATGCGCGGGTACGCGAGCGCGGGTCGCGCGACGCCGAGGGCGAGGCGGAGGGGGCGGTAGCCGAGGCGCGTCGAGAAGCGCTCGAGCGCGCCGAGCGCGGCGTCATCTTCGGCGACGTGGGCGAGCAGCTCGGCGAGCGCGCGTGTCTGCTGCGGGAGCCGCTCGGTCGGGGGATCGTAGAAGGGGACGAGCTGCACCATGAAGGCGTCGAGGTCGTCGGTGAGCTCCTCGGGGAAGGCGCGGTCGAGCGCGTCCACGAGCCGCGTTCGCTCCGCGGCCATCGCGCGCAGCCGTTCAGTGGGGGCTGCCTCCGGCGGCTCGAGGCCAGCGCAGAGCGCGGCGGTCTGCTGCCCCGAGACGTCGTTCGGCAGCTCGGACGCGGCGATGCGCTTGCAGAAGATCCGATAGATCTCCGCGCCGAGGCTCGCTCGCGCCGGGGCGGCGCGCTCCGTATCGAATTCGTTCGAACAACTCCCGACGGCGAGCGTCACCCCGACGCTCGTGATCAGGAGCCGGACCCAAGCTCTGGACATCGGCACCCCACACGCGAAGACAGCGGGGTGGAAAGTAACACACTCGACGCAGTGCGGCATGAGCGCGAGCGCCACTAGCCGTCGGCGTCACTCCCCCGGCCGGCGCTCGCGCCCGCGAAGAAGCCGCCCGCCAGCAGCGGCGTCTGGGTGGTGGCGTGGGCGCCGCCAGGGCCGAAGCCCGCGACGGCGGCCGCCAGCTCGTCGGTGGGCGGGGCCACGCGTGGATCGATGGGCCGGGCCTCCGCGATGGTCTGCAGGTGCAGGGTCTGCGTCGGGAAGGCGAAGTCGACGCCGACCTGGCGGGCGAGCCGCATGATCTCGAGGAGCACGTGGTGGCGCTGCTGGAGCTCTTCGCTCCAGTTCGCGACGCGTACGAAGAAGTAGACGAGCACCTCGAGCGAGCTCGTCCCGAAGTTGCGGAAGTGCACCTCGTAGTAGTCTTGCCGCACCTTCTCGTTCGCCTTGAGGATGGCGCGGATGCCTTCGACGAAGGCCTGCACCTGCTCGGGGCTGCTGTCGTAGGTGATCCCGACGGTGAACATCTGCCGGCGGAAGCGGCGGCGCCCGTAGTTGTCGATCGACGCGTCCGCCACCTTCGAGTTGGGTAGGGTGACCACCGAGTCGTAGAAGGTGCGGATCCGCGTCGAGCGCATGCCGACCTCCTCCACGATGCCCTCGTGGCCGCTGATCACGACCCAATCGCCGATCTGGAAGGGCTGGTCGGCGAAGATCGAGATCGAGCCGAAGAGGTTCGCGACCGTGTCTTTCGCGGCGAGCGTGAAGGCGAGGCCGCCGAGAGAGACGCCCGCCAGCAGCGAGCCGACGTCGACGTCGAGGTTCTGCAGGACGAAGATCACGCCGACGACGGCGACGAAGACCTTGAGGCTCTTGCGGACGAGCGGGACGATCTGGTCGTCGAACTTCGTCTCGGTCTTCTCGGCGCGCTTCGCCAGCAGGTGCGCGAGGAAGTCGACCAGCCGGTAGAGCAGCAGCACGGTGCCGCTCGCCGCCATCACGCGGAGCGCGACGGTCGAGATGGCGTTCACGCGCACGCTGAAGCGCAGCAGCGGGAGCGACCACCACAGGACGCCCGTCAGCGCCAGCGTGCCGATGGGGTTGGCGGCGCGCCGGAGCACCTTGGCGTCCCACGCCTCGTCGCTCTGACGGCGGAGGGCGCGGCCGACCTGCCCGACGAGCACGCGCGCGACGAGCAGCCGCACGATGAGCCCGAAGAGGATGGCGAAGAAGAGGCCCGTGACCTGCCACACCGCGACCCCGAGCAGAGAGGCGCGTGTCCAGGAGGGGAGCCCCTCGATCCACTCGGTGAGGTCCACTGCGAACATCTCCGCGTGGACGGCCGCGATGTCGCGCAGCCCGTCGCCCGCGATGACCCAGCGGTCCCCCTGGCGCTCGAGGTACACACGCAAGCTGACCCTCGAGCCCAGCGCGAGGCGGCCCTCGACGAGCTCGTCGCTG
>JAHBWH010000037.1 GCA_019637115.1 Myxococcales bacterium
CTCGGCCGAATCAACTTCCGTTCCAGGGATCGCGCTCGAATGATCTCAACCACTTGGATGCGATGACCTTGGCGGATTGGCGGCGGATCCGCCGCCAATCCCTGGCGGCCGCCAGATGGGGGAGCGCGACCACACCCTCTTTGAGGGGGTACGCGCGCTGCCATCCACTCCGGCATGAACATCGCCTGAGCGACATCACACCGAACCCACGTCGTGTGCTCTTCGCCCCCACCCTCGACGACGTCTCGATCTGAGCAACGCTCGGTACCGACTGGACATCGGAGATCGGCCACAAGCGCATCCTCATCGTCGAGGGCCGCGACCTCGTCACGTGACGACGCTGCGCGCGCGCCAAGCTGAGAGCGGCACCGTCGCGAGCGCGATCACGCCCGCCCCCGCGAACAACGCCTGGATTGCGTCGGGAACGACGGTGGCGGCGAAGGCGGCACCGAAGCACGCCGCCACCCCGACCCAAAGCAGCCGCAAGGCGAACACAGCCCCCGCCGCGGACGCGAGGCCGAGGAGCACGAGCTCGTGGGTCAGCATGACGCTGACGGGGGTGTCCAAGAGCACGCCGATGACGCGGTCGACGACGAGCGCGACTGCCGCGACGACGTACCAGACCGCGAGCCGTCGGTTGAAGGGATGCGCCCAGAGGCGACGGCCGAAGGTCACGAGGAAGAGGAGGCCGCCGACGAGGACCGCGACCCCGACGCCCAGCACGTCGGTCGACGAGATGTTCGCGCGCCCCCCCGTGAGCCCGGCGACCACCGACGAGAACGCCGCGAGCCCGGCGATCGCCAGCGCCCCGGCGATGAGCCGGGAGCGTCGCCCTCGCGAGCTATCCGAGACCTCCGCGAGCGCTCGAAGCCGCGCCCCTTCCTGCGCTTCGTTCGCGAGCTCTCGCTCGAGCGCCTCGAGTCGCGACCGCCACGCGGCCGCGCCCTCCCCCAACGCTTCGAGCTTCGCGCGCGCAGCCGGCGCGTCGCGACGCGCGAGCTCGATGTCGACCGCAAGCTCGTCGCATGCGCGTACCCCAGGACGGACGGCGTCGTTCCCGGGCCACTCTCGCGCTGCGGCGTCGTAGCCGAAGCGAGCCTCCGCCAGCAGGGCGTAGAGCCTCGAGACGTCATCGAGGTCGCCCGCGTCGAGGCGCTCCGCGAGCGTGGCTCGGACCTCGTCGGCTCGAACAGAGAGCGCGCGAGAGGCGCGATGTCGAGCGTACGCGCGCAACGCGTCCCCGAGCTCGAGCGCGCTGGCGAAGCGCTCTGCGGGGTCTCGGCGCATCGCGCGGGCCGCGATCGCGGCCAGGAAGGGATCGATCTCGGGCCCGTAGGTCGGCGGCGCGGCCTCGTGCGCCTGCGCGAGCACCGCGTAGAGCGTCGGTCCCGAATGGGGCGGCGCGCCACAGAGCACCTCGTGGAGGGTCGCGCCGACCAGGAATACATCGGTGCGTGCGTCGCTCGGGCCCCCGGCGGCCATCTCGGGGGCCATGTAGAGCGGAGTGCCGACGAGTGACCCGTCGGTCTCGGCGCCGATCCGGTCCGCGATTCCCCAGTCGACGAGGTAGACCTCGCCGAACCCGCCAACCATCACGTTCTCGGGCTTCATGTCTCGGTGGACGACGCCGCGGCTGTGCGCGAACGCGAGCGCATCACAGACGCGGACCAGCACCTCGACGTGGAAAGAGAGCCGATCTTCGGCGCCCCCTCGAACCGTGTCCCACGCGGGGCTCCTCGGGTCGGAGAGGAGCGCCGCCCAGCTCGTCCCTTCGACGCGCTTCATGACGAGCACGGGGCTCCCGTCGGAGCCGATCGCGAGCTGATGCACCGGGACGATCCCCGGGTGCTCGAGATGTCCGGTGACCACCGCCTCCGAGCACAGCGCCGCGGCCGCGGTCGCCGAGTGAGGATCCCGCGTCGTCTTGATGGCGACCTCGCGGTCGAGCGAGCGCTGGACCGCGAGGTGTACGCAGCCCATCCCACCTTCGCCCAAGAGCGAGAGCACCTCGAAATCGCGGTCGATCTCGATGCGAGGGAGCGGCCCCGGCGCGCTCGTGGACCTCGCTCGGCCGAGCGACTCTCGGGTGATGGTCGCGTCCAGCGCGAGGTCGTGGTCGCTCCGCAGGCCGGAGGATTCGAGCGTCGCGGCGATCGGATCGGTGTCGCGCATTCACCGATGCTACCCCGCGCTCAGTCGGCCGTGGTGCTGCAGCAGGGCCCGCCGAGGCAGGCGTCGTCGAAGGCGATGCAGGTCTGGAACTCGAGGCTCCCAGCGTTCAGGCAGCAATAGCCGCGCGAGCACTGCTCGTCGCGCTCGCAGCCGCTCACGCAACGCCCCGCGTCGCACGTCCCCGCGCAATCGCAGATCCCGTTGCCGTTGCAGTCCTGAAGCCCGGCCTCGCAGAGGCTCCCGACCACGCACGCGCCGTCGGCGCACATGCCCGTCTGAACGCCCATCCCGATCGTGATCGTGCACGCGGTCCCGTTCGACGCATTCGTCGTCGTGCACCCCGCGGGCCCGCAGATACCCACCTGGCAGGGCCGCGAGACCGAGCAGTCGACCGCGACGCCCCCCCGACAGACCCCACCGCTGCACATATCGCCCGTGGTGCAGGGGTCCGCATCGGAGCACGAGGCCCCGTCGTTGTTCACGGTCCCGCACGTGCCCGTGGCAGGGTCGCACGTGGGACGCACGCAGACGTTGGCCCCCACGGGGCACGCTGGCCCCCCACGACAGACGCCCTCGATGCAGCGGTCGGCGGTAGTGCAGCGATCACCGTCGTCGCAACCTCGCGCGTGCGCCACGTGCTGGCAGCCGCGCGCGTCATCACAGAAGTCGTCCGTGCACACGTTCCCGTCGTCGCATCCGAGCGGCGCGCACTCCCCCGCGCAGCACGCTCGCCCCGCTGGGCACTCCATCCGGCTGCGCACACAGCGGTCCCCTTCGCAGCGAGCGACTTGGCACGGGTTCAAGGGCCGACACGTCTCGTCCGAGCAGGTCGGGTATTGGCAGTCGTCCTCGTCGTCGCATTCGCCTCCGGGCGCCGCGTCGCAGAGCTCGTCGTTCTCCTCGTGCTTGCACTCCCCCTCGTCGCAGAAGTCGCGCGTGCACGCGACGCCGTCGTCACAGCGCAGCGGCGGGCCGAACGTGCAACCGACCGAAGGATCGCAGTAGCCGAGCCCCGTGCACGGATCGCCCTCGGGGCATCGCGGAGCGGACACCTCGCGCGTGCACTCCCCCGTCGCCGGCTCGCACTCGAAGCTCGTCTCGCAGCGGTCTTCGACGGGACAGACGACCGACTCCCCGGAGACGCAGCGCCCCTCGTCGCAGCGCTCGAGGCCGTTGCAACGGTCGCCGTCGTCGCACTCGAGGTCGGTCCGGCATCGCCCGCCGTCGACGCTCGCGTCGCGACCACCACCATCGACGACCTGCAGATCGGGCGGCGAGAGGTCGAGGGTCAGCCCACACCCCCCGAGCGCGACCGCGACCCAACCGCACCACCCAAGCCAAGTCCCACGCATGTCGCAAGTATGCACCGTCTACGGGGCATCCCGCACCAACGACCCCGCGCGCCGTCAGGGGCCGCCCCGACGTGGGACGCTCAGCTCTCCTGCTCGAGGCGCACGAAGAGCTCACGGAGCACACGCTGGCCGCGGAGGCGATCGCAGAGGTCGGTCGCCATCTGGATGAGCGCCTGCTCGCGCTCTTGCGCCTCTCCGCTGCCCTGCGAGAGCGCGGCCTCCGACGACTCCTTCTTGCCCAAGTACTCGTTCTCGGTGCGCTCGAGGTTGCCGCGGAGCGTCCGCACCTGCAGCTCGAGGTCGGCGACCTCCTGCTCCTTCGACTCGACCCAGCGCCGCGCCTTCTCGGCCGCGCCGCGCGAGAGCCCCCAGCGGTCGAGCGCGTCGGCGAGCTCGTGCAGCGTCTTCGCGAACGCCTCGTCCGGCGCCTCGAGCACGCGATAGCCGCCGAGCTGCGCGAGCTTCGCCTGGCCCTGCGCGTACGCGGCGCGCGCCTGATCGTCGGCGTCGAAATAGGGCTGCACCTCCTGCTTGGCCTGCCGGACCGCCTCGCGCGCGAGCGAGAGATCCTCGGCGAGGCTCTGCACGGCGAAGCCGAGCCGCGCGCGGTTGTCCCGCGCTTCGCGCTCGAGCTCCTCCAAGTGGCGCTGCACCTTCAGGCCCTCGCTGCGGATCTCGTGCACCCGGCGCAGCGCGCCGCGGATTCCATCGAGGAGCCGGCGAAGGTCCTCTGGCGGGCTGCCGTCGGGATACGCCTGCAGCAACATCTGCTCGAAGATCGCCGTGCGCCTCGCCCAGCGCTCGAGCGTGGTCGGCGGGAGCGTCGGCGCCGCGATCGGGCGGCTCGGGGTCGCCACCGGCGGCGCGACGACCGGCCCGGACGCCGGCACGAGCGCCTGCAGCTCCTTGATGACGGCGTGCGCGTCGACCGGGCGCTCCTCGGGCTTCTTCGCGAGGAGCTTCAAGATGAGCTCCTCGAGCCGGCGCGGACATTGAGGCGCGAGCTCCGATGGTCGGGGCGGCGGCTGCTGCATGTGCGCGATGAAGAAGCCCGTGAGCTCCTGCGACTCGAAGGGAAGCCGCCCAGTCAACATCTCGAAGAGGATGCAACCGAGCGCGTAGAGGTCGGCGGCGGGCCCCGCGTCGATGCTCGTGATGCGCTCGGGTGCCATGTACTGCGGCGTGCCGAAGATCTCGCCCGCGTTGGTGAGCCGCGAGTCGTGCATCGAGCGCGCGATGCCGAAGTCGAGGAGCTTCACGAGCTCTCGCGGGCCCGCTTGGCTGACGAAGATGTTCTCGGGCTTGAGGTCGCGGTGGATGACCTCGAAGTCGTGGGCGCGCGCGAGGCCTTGCGCGATCTGCAGCCCCAGCGAGGCGACGCGGCCGGGGTCGAGCGCGCCACGGCTGATGTGGTCCGCGAGCGGCGCGCCGCTGAGCAGCTCCATCACCAGGAAGACCGCGCCGTCGTCGGTCTCGCCGTAGTCGTAGATCTCGATGATGTTCGGGTGCGCGAGCGCGGCGGCGTTCTTCGCCTCGCGCCGGAAGCGCTCCCGGAGCGATTGATCGCGGGCGAGCCGGGGGCTCATGATCTTCACCGCGACGGGCCGGTCGACGAGCGTGTGCCGCGCTCGATAGACGGTGGCCATGCCGCCCTCGCCGATCGGCTGCTCGACGAGGTAGCGCCCCGCGAGCGTCTTGCCGATCCATGGATCGCTCATCGGCTCGAGGACCGCGTCGTCGACGAAGCACCGCTCGTGCTCGTCCTGGTACTGGAGCCCACAGACCGGGCAAGCCTTCATCTGCACCCCGCCACGGGGCGCAGCATACATCATTCCACTCCTGCGCGATCTCTCGTGCTGCGCTATGGTCGCGCCCGTGCGCGCCCGACGCATGCGGTGGCTCTTCGCGACGACGCTCCTCTGCGCCCTCTGCGCCCTCGGCGGCTCGGGCTGCGGCGAGCGCGAGGCGGCGCCCGCCGCCGAACCCACCGTGCGCGTCCCCGAGCGCCCCGCGCAGACGGCGCCCGACCCGCTGCGAGTCACGACGCCCAACGGCGTCACGTTGGTCGGCAACCTGTGGCGAGGGGGCCGCGACCGGCCCGCCGTCGTCCTGCTGCACCAGCTCGGGGCCGAACGCCGCGAGTGGACCCAGGTCGCCGAGGCGCTCGTTCGCGCCGGGCACACGGTCGTCGCGTACGACCACCGAGGCCACGGCGAGAGCCGCCTTGGGCCGGGCGGCGCGCTGCTCCAATGGCGGACCTTCTCGGATTCCGAGTGGACGAAGCTCGCGGACGACCTCGACGCGGTGCTCGAGTGGCTGAAGCGGCAGCCCTTCGCGCCCGATACCTTCGTCCTCGGCGGCTCGTCCATCGGCGGCTCCGCGGCGATCGTGGCGGCGTCTCGCCGCACCGACGTCGCGGGCGTCTTCGTGCTCTCGCCGGGGCGCGCCTACCGCGGCGTCGACGTGCTCCGCCCCGCGGCGTCCGTGCAGGCGCCGCTGCTCGCGTTCGTCGCCGAGGGCGAGGCGCCATCGCTCGAGACCGCGGAGGACTTGGCGCGCGTCGCCCCCCGTGGCCGGGCTCGCGTGCTAGAGGGGAGCGCGCACGGGCTGCGGATGCTACCCGCCAACCCCTCGCTCCTGGCCGAGCTCGTGGCGTTCGCCGCGAGCCCGCGCGAAGCGAACGAGGCGCGCCCGACCGAGACGATGGAGAACGAATGACCGAAGTCGCGAAGCTCGCCGTATTGCTGGAGGACGCCCGCCACGCGGTCGCGCTGACCGGGGCTGGCGTCTCGACCGAGAGCGGCATCCCAGACTTCCGGAGCGACGCGGGGATCTGGAAGGACACCGACCCGATGGCGGTCGCCAGCATCGACGGCTTCCTCGCCGACCCGCTCCGCTTCTACCAGTTCTGGCGCCAGAAGTTCGCGGCGCTCGCGACCGCGCCCATCAACGCGACGCACCGGCTGCTCGCGGGGCTCGAGACGCGGGGCCGCATCCAAGCGGTCATCACGCAGAACATCGACGGGCTCCACCAACGCGCGGGCTCGCACCGCGTCTTCGAGGTGCACGGCACCTTCCGTCGGCTCCGCTGCCTCGACTGCCAGGCGGAGGAGTCGATCGAGAGCCTCTTCTCGCGCTTCGGCGAGCGCGACCAGACGGAGCCGCCGCGCTGCATGCGCTGCGGGAGCACTCACCTCAAGCCCGACGTCGTGCTCTTCGGCGAGCAGCTCCCGCCCACCTTCCAAGAGGCCGAGGCCGAGGTCCGGGCGGCGGACGTCTTCCTCGTGATGGGCTCGAGCCTCGAGGTCTATCCGGTGGCGGGGCTCGTCCCGATGGCCAAGCGCCACGGCGCGAAGGTGGTGATCCTCAACCGCCAGCCGACCCCCTTCGACGACGACGTCGACCTCGTCATCCGCGGGGAGCTGGGGCACCTCAGCCGCGAGCTGATGTCGATGCTCGGCGTGGGCTGAGCCCGAATTTCGCGCTCGCGGCGGGGTGGTGCGACGATCACCGCACGCGCCGCCGTACTTCCCGCGTCACGCTGACCCCACGCTCCGGGACACGATCCCTCACCGCGGAGGCCTCATGGACCTCGACCCCGTCGCCCTGTCGCGCGCGCAGTTCGCGCTGACGGTGATGTTTCACTACCTCTTCCCGCCGCTCTCGATCGGCCTCGGCGCGATCATGGTGATCCTCGAGGGCGCTTATCTGCGCACGCGGGACCATCGCTACGAGGCCGCCGTCCGCTTCTTCACGAAGCTCTTCGCCGTGAACTTCGCGGTCGGCGTCGCGAGCGGCATCGTCATGGAGTTCCAGTTCGGGACGAACTGGGCGACCTACTCGCGCTTCGTCGGCGACGTCTTCGGCTCCGCGCTCGCCGCCGAGGGCATCTTCGCCTTCTTCCTCGAGAGCGGCTTCCTCGCCATCCTCGTCTTCGGCTGGGACCGCGTCGGGCCGAAGATGCACTTCTTCTCGACGCTGATGGTCTTCCTCGGCTCGTGCTTCAGCGCGGTCTGGATCGTGATCGCCAACAGCTGGCAGCACACCCCGGCCGGTTTCCACCTCGTGGGCGAAGGCGCCGATCTGCGCGCCGAGATCACCGACTTCTGGGAGATGGTCTTCAACCCCTCGTCGATGCACCGCCTCAACCACGTGCTGCTCGGCTCGTTCCTGCAGGGGAGCTTCTTCGTGACGAGCGTGAGCGCCTGGTACCTCCTGAAGAAGCGCCACGTCGAGATCGCCAAGCGCAGCTTCACGGTGGCGCTCGCGCTCGGCGCTTTCTCGTCGGTCGCGATCCTCGTCAGCGGTCACGCCCAGGCGGTCGCGGTCTCCGAGAACCAGCCCGCGAAGCTCGCGGCCTTCGAGGCGCACTACGAGACCGGGCCCGGCGACCTCGTGCTCTTCGGCTGGCCCAACGACGACGCGGGGCGCGTCGACTACGCGCTCGCCATCCCCGGTATGCTCAGCTTCCTCGTCCACGGCGACGCGGACGCGCCGGTGCGCGGCCTGCACGACTTCCCCGAGGACGAGCGCCCGCCCGTCGCGGTGCCCTTCGTGACCTATCACCTGATGGTCGCGCTCGGCACGTTCTTCATCGCGCTCACGCTCTTCGGGCTGCTACAGCGCATCCGCGGCAAGCTCTGGGACCAGCGCTGGTTGCTCTGGATCTTCGTCGTCTCGGTCGTCGGGCCCTACGTGGCCAACCAGGCCGGCTGGGTCGCCACCGAGGTGGGCCGACAGCCGTGGGTGGTCTACGGCCTACTGAAGACCGCCGACGCCGCGTCACCGAGCGTGAAGGGCGCCGAGGTGCTCACGTCGATCATCCTCTTCGGCCTGATCTACACCGCGCTCTTCGCGCTCTGGGTCTTCGTGCTCAACGAGAAGATCAAGCACGGGCCCGACGATCCCGACGAGCTGGCGACGCGCCACAAGACGAAGGCCGGCTTCGTCGACGCCGCAGCGGACGCCGAGTCACACTCGCTGACCGAGTCCGAGCATCCGCAGGGAGCCTGAGATGGACCTCACCGACCTCCACGTCTTCTGGTTCGCCCTCCTCGGCGTGCTCATCACGGGCTACGCGATCCTCGACGGCTTCGATCTCGGGGTCGGGATCGTACATCCGCTCGTCCGCGGCGATCGCGAGCGCCGCCTCGTCCTCAACAGCATCGGGCCGCTCTGGGACGGCAACGAGGTCTGGCTCGTCACCTTCGGCGGCGCGCTCTTCGCGGCCTTCCCCAAAGCCTACGCCTCGCTCTTCTCGGCGTTCTACCTGCCCTTCATGTTCTTGCTCTTCGCGCTCATCGGCCGCGCGATCTCGATCGAGTTCCGGAGCAAGACGAAGTCACGCTTCTGGCGCACCTATTGGGACCACAGCTTCGCCTTCTCGTCGCTCGTCGTGACGCTGCTCTTCGGCGTGGCCGCCGGGAACGCCATCGCCGGCATCCCGCTCGACGCCCGCGGCGACATGCAGGGGAGCGTGCTCGAGCTCCTGGGCCCCTACCCGCTCGCGGTCGGCGGGCTCGCCGTCGTCACGGCGGCGCTCCACGGTACGCTCTACCTGCACCTCAAGACCGAGGGCGCGCTCCAGGAGCGGATCGGCGGATGGCGGTGGCCGCTCTTCGGCGCATTCCTCGTCGCGTACCTCGGCGTGACGATCGCGACGCTCGCGCTCGTGCCGCACGCCACGAAGAACTTCGACCGCTTCCCGCTGGCTTGGGGCGTGGTCGCGCTCAACGTGCTCGCGGTCGCCAACGTCCCGCGCGCCATCCACCACGGCAAGCCCGGCCAAGCCTTCCTGAGCAGCTGCGCGCTCATCGCCGCGCTGGTCTTCCTCTTCGGCATGGCGCTCTTCCCCAAGCTCGCCGTCTCGAGCCTCGACCCCGCCTTCGACCTCGACGTCTGGAACGCCGCGAGCAGCGAGGCGACGCTCCGCCTCATGCGCACGATCGCCTTCCTCGGGATGCCCTTCGTGCTCACCTACACCGCGATCGTCTACTGGGTCTTCCGCGGCAAGACCAAGCTCGACGACTTCAGCTACTGAGTTCACCTGCCCGCTCTTCGCGGCTATGCTCGACCGTCGTGACGGCGAGCGCGCACACGATGGCAGCCCTCCTGCCCGACGCGCCGAGCGCGCCGCGTTCGTGGCGTCATGGGCTGGTCGAGCTCGCGATGGTCGGAGGCGTCACGCTCCTCCTCTACCCGCTCTCGTGGCTCGTTCGGCAGGTCGTCGACCTCGACGCCGCCGAGCTCGCCATCGGCTTCACGGCCTTCCACGCGGCGCACCTCGTCAACGACCCGCACTTCGCCGTCACCTACTTCCTCTTCTACGAGGACGGCCGACGTCGCGCGCTCGGCGACGCCTTCCCGCGCTCGCTGCGGTGGCGTTGGTGGCTCGCCGGCGTCGTCACGCCCCTCGCCCTCGGCGCCTGGGCGCTCGGCGCCGTGCTGACGCAGTCGAACCAAGCGCTCGGCGCGATGGTGCAGCTGATGTTCCTCCTGGTCGGCTGGCACTACGGCAAGCAGGGCTTCGGGGTGATGAGCGTGCTCGCGGCGCGACGGGGCGTGCGCTTCACCCCGTGGGAGCGACGCGCGCTCCTCGCGCATTGCTACGCGGGCTGGCTCTACGCGTGGTCGAGCCCCCACGACCCCGGCGGCCTCCGCGTCCACAAGGGCGTCTTCTATGACACCCTCGAGCACCCGACCTGGCTCGAGCCCGTCGCGCTCGCGGCCCTCGTCGCGAGCTGCGTCGCGCTCCTCGCCGCGCTCTGGACGAAGACACGGCGCGAAGGGCGGCTGCCGCTCACGACGCCGCTCGTGGCCTTCCTGGTGAGCCTCTGGGCGTGGCTCATCTACTCGAGCGTCGATCCGCTCGTCCGCTACGTCACGCCTGCCCTTCACGCGGTGCAATACCTCTACTTCGTGCGGCTGCTGAAGACGAACGAGTCGCGGGCGCGCGAGGCCGAGCTGCTCGGCTCGGCCAAGACCCGCGTGCGCGCGCTCGCGGTCGGCGCGCTCTTGCTCGGCGTCGTGCTCTTCGACCTCTTGCCCGAGAGCCTCGACGCCTTCGCCGCGCCCGCGGGCGGGTGGGAGAACCGCCTGCTCGGCGCGACCCCGTGGTTCGCGGCCCTCTATGTCTTCGTCAACCTGCACCACTACGCGATGGACGCCGTCATCTGGCGCCGCGAGAACCCCGCGACCCGCCACCTCGTCGTCGACGTCCCCCCGCCCGCGGGGCCCGGGGAGGTCGAGACCTGATGCGCTCTACGGGGCGGGTCGTCGTCATCTCGATGTTCCTCCTCGCGAGCTGCTACCGCAGCCACGAGCTGGAGCCGGACGCCGGTCTGGACTCACGCGTGCCTCGCGAGCCTGGGCCACGGTACGACGACACGCTCGACTGTGATGACCCCGAGCTCTGGCGACGGCCGGGGGAGCGTTGGGGTCCTGCGTCGAGTCCGGTCGAGTGCGAACCCTTCGCGATGCCGCTCCACCAGTTCTGGCTGCATTTCGGCGGCGGCGAGGGGCGACGGACGTGTCTGCGCGTGACGGAGGCCGCGCCCGGGAGTGGGTGGGAGGTCGGCCAGATCCTCGAGGTCGAGCCCGGGTACGTGCGCGGGTACGTGCGCGGTGGAGATTGGCCCTTCGTGCGGTGGGAAGTTCGGTACCAGCACGAGGACGGACGGTTGAGCTACGGACCCGCGGAGTACGAGCCGCGCCCAGGGAGCTCGATCGGGCGCGCGCTGCGGCGGATGTCCTCGCGACCGCTCGCGATCACGAGGACGTTCTATGCCGACGCGGAGGGGCTGCACTACTTCGCGAGCCCGATGGAGCACGTCGCGGTGCCAGGGCTGATGACGGCCGCCCCCATACACAATTCGAGCATCGTGGCGTGGGTCGCGGAGCCCTCGGCCGGCGTTCGCGTGCTGGGGCTGCGCTGGCGCCAGCCGGGCGCGGGACATCGAGTGATGGAGCTCGCGCTCGCCCCCGATCCCCCGCTCCACCTCGCGGTCGTGAGGAACGCTGTCATCGCCACCGCCGGACGGGAGGTCCTCGTCGCGCAGTTGGAGTGGATGGATGAGCTGCGCGCGGTGGAGCGGCGGTTCTCCCTGACTGGGATCCCCGCTGGAGTCGTCGTGACGGGTGGGCTCGTCGTCGCGGCGATCGACGGCGCGGTGCGCGCGTGGACGCTCGAGGGCACCCCCGCCCCCGTCGCGATCACGGACCCCGTCGTCGGCGCCGTGCCGGGAGACTACCTGCGCCTCGCCGATGGGCGCATCGGCACGCCCGAGGTGGTCGACGGCGCGGTCACTGGGTGGCGCAGGATCTTCGACGTCGATCCGACGATCGGCGACGTGCTCCGGGTGTACTCCACTTGGGTGGGGAACGAAGGGATCCTGTGGGTCGGCACGGAGGGCTTCGAGCGTCCGCCGCTCCTCGGACCGACGAGCGCGAGCGCCCGGGCGCTCTTCGGCGGCCCGATCGTCCTCACGGGCGCAGACTCCAACGACCTCCCGCGCTTCGTGGTCGAGGACGCCGAGGGAGCCGCGGACGTCGTCGTCTACGAGCTCGACCCGAGCTTCGAAGGCTGTGACTGAGTCGAGGAGGTCGGCGAGCGAGGTCGGTGCGCGTCGAGGCCGCGCACACACGACGAACTTCGGGTAGGGAGCCCGGGGGCTCAGAGACAACCTGCGCGGAAGACGTCCGCCCTGCCGTCCCCGTCGAAGTCGCCGAACGCGAGCTCGCGCAGGGGCTCGCTCGCGACGCGCAGGGTGTCCCACCGCGAGCGGCCTGCCCACGAGACGCGCCAGCGCGTCCCGTCGGTGGTGATCACGTCCGCGCGCCCGTCGCCGTCGAGATCGGCGAACGCGAGCGCGTCGACGCGGTGACTCGAGGCGTTGAGCGTCATCCAGCTCCCGCTCGCGCTGCGCGACAGCCGCCACTCGCTCCCCGTCGCCGAGAAGACATCGGTCCGTCCGTCGCCGTCGAAGTCCGCGAACGCGAGCTGCGCGACGGACGCGCTCGAGTTGTTCACGCGCTGCCACGCGCCCGTGCCCCCCGACGACACGAACCACCCGCCGGCCTCCGACTTGAAGACGTCGGTCCGGCCATCACCGTCGAAGTCGCCGAAGCCGAGCTCCGAGACGCGCTCGGTCGCCGCGCGCAGCCGCGTCCACGAGCCGCTGCCGCCGCGCGAGTAGGACCACTCCGTCCCGGTCGCTCGAAAGACGTCGGTGCGACCGTCACCGTCGAAGTCCGCGAGCACGAGGCCCACGAGCCCATGGCTCGAGGTGTTCAGCGTCGCCCACGAGCCCGTCCCCGCCGAGAGCCAATGCCACCGCTCGCCGTCGGCGCGGAAGACGTCCGTCCGCCCGTCGCCGTCGAAGTCGCCGAAGGCGAGCGACGAGAGCCCCACGCTGGAGGCCGCGCGGAGCTGGCGGGGGCCCGCGCCGCCCGCGTGCGTGCAGAACCGCACCGTCTCGCAGTCGCGCGCGGCGCGACCGTAGCGGTTCGACGACGCGCCCGAGGGTGAGCGATCCACGTAGAAGTTGCCGAAGAAGTGACGCTGCAACGCCGCCGTCGTCGCCGAGGTCCGCGCGAGGCAGTTGTCGTAGAGCCACGAGCCCTCGAAGGGCCGACCGCGCACGACGAGCGCGTAGTGGTCGCTCGGGAGCACCGTGTTGCCGTGGACCAAGATGGTGTGCCCGGCGTAGGGGCTGCCGTTGTTGGTGTTCTCGTTGTGACCGTGGACGTCGAAGACGTGCCCGTTCGCGTGCGGGAGGACGAGGTTGTTCCGCGCGGTGTAGCTGGTCGCGGGCTCGCCGCTCGCCGCCACCGCGTGCCGGTTGTAGTCGAAGACGTTCCACTCGATGAGCGCGAAGGCGGGGGCCTCGTCGCGCCCGAAGACGACGCCGTAGCCGAGCCCCTGTCGCTGGTTGTGGTGGATGTCGTTGTGGTGGATGTGGTTGCCGACCGAGTCGTTGATCGAGATGGCCGCCGAGCTGAAGCCCGCGATCTCGCAGTTGTCGATCTCCGTGCGGTGACGCCTTCGGATGAGGATCCCCGAGGTCTTCGCGGCGCAGTCGCGGCAGTTGACGCCCCCGGTCCGATCCTCGAGCGGGCACGAGCCCGGATACTCGGGCGGGCACTGCCAAGGGTCCGCGCCCAGGATGCGCAGCCCCGTGATGCGCGCGTCGTCGCCGCAGACGCTCATCATCGTCCGCGCGACGCGCTCGCTCGTGAAGAGCAGCGCCCCCGCGGAGCCTCGGCGGCCGCGCCCGCTCGCCAGCGTCACCCCCGCGGGCACACAAGGAGACGAGCCGCGCAGGTCGATCTCGACGTCATCGTCGACGTAGACGACGTGCCCCGGCTCGGCGGCAGCGAGCGCCGCGTCGAGCTCGGCGCGAGTCCGGACGCGCGTCGTACAGGGCCCATCGGGGGGCACGAGGTCCGGATAGCCGACCCCGCCGCCGACCCGCCAGCTGCTCGACGCGCTGGGAGAGGACCGATCTCCACGCACCACGCCGCAGGGCACCGGCCCCGCGTCCACGCTGGCGTCCGGAGGGTCGACGCCCGCGTCGTCCACGTTGTCGACGTCCGCGTCGTCGGCGGCCGCGTCGTCGCGCGCTGGCGCGTCGTCGGACGGCGCGTCGGCGCGAGGCGCTCCGTCGCGTGACACTGCCGCGTCCCCGCCCGGCTCGGCGCTCGCGCTGCACGCCA
Organism: Myxococcales bacterium; assembly: GCA_019637115.1. Classification (GTDB taxonomy): domain Bacteria; phylum Myxococcota_A; class Polyangia; order Polyangiales; family Houyiibacteriaceae; genus JACKEH01. Next base: position 14,238 of record JAHBWH010000037.1, read on the forward strand.
GAAGACCCCACGCGAGCGCGGCGGCGAGGGAGGGGACCTGTCGAGAGAGGCCCCGTCGAGAGAGGCCCCGTCGAGAGGGGCCCCGTCGAGAGGGGCCCCGTCGAGAGAGGTCCTGTCGAGAGAGAAGGCGTTCGTGCGGCTCCACAGGTGAACGCCGTTTGCAAACCGTGGACCACGGACGCGCGGGTGTGGTTGATCCGGAGTTTGGCCAGTTCCGCGGGTTCGCCGCCGGATTCGCGCCGTCCTGTCGCGCCGGGGCGTCCAAGGCCTGGACTCGACCCGCTCAGTCGGCCTCCGAGACCAACGTGTACTGGCACACGACCCCCGCGTGCGTGTCGGTCAAGCGCTCGGAGCCGAAGTCGGCGGTGAAGGTCGGGATCGCGCCGTCGACGCAGGAGCACTCCCCCCACACCATGCTGCACGTGGCGTCCGGTCGCTCGCTCGATTCACAAGTGAGGTGGAGCCCATGGCCAGCCCAGATCCAACAACGTCCGTATCGAGCACATGCCTCTGGGTTGTCGGCGTCGGGGACGAGGCTCCACGACCCACCAGGGCGCTCGCACGCCGCGGCCGCGTCGGAGTCCGAGAGCAGGTGGTGGTCGTAGCAACCGAGGACGAGAGCCAAACCGCCGATGAGCGCACGATGCTTCACTTGGTCCCTCCGAACGGTCGCGAACGGTAGCGCACGCCACGACACGACCACGACGCATGACGCGCCTCCACGTACGCACATCGCGTCATCGGGGTAGGCTGCGCGCGATGACCGTCTCCACCGCTGCCGCCTTCGCCCGCTCGGTCGTCGCGGCGGGGCATCCCCTTCGACTCTGGGTCGACGGTCGCCGTCGCGACGTGCTCGTGCCCGCCGGCGTTCGCGCCGACCACGGGCTCAACCTCTTCCTCGACGTGGCGCCGACCAACTCAGCGGCCGTCGACGTTCAAGACGAAGGGCTCGCGGCAGACCTCTCGTTCAGTGGCCACGCATTTCGCGTGTGGGTCCCGTGGATCGCCGTGCAGCTCTTGGTCGACCTCGCGACGGGTGCGGAGACGGCGTTCCCCGAGCACGCGCCGCCGCCCGAGCTCCCAGCGGACCTCGCGACCGATCCGTGGTCGATGTGCAGCTTCTGCGGGATGGACCCTCGCGACCGCGCGGTGGTGGTCGGAGGGGTCGAGGCCCGCATCTGCGACGTGTGCGTCGCGGCGGCCGCCGAGGTCGTGGCCGCCCAGCGCGCGTCCTCGGCCCCCGATCGCGAAACCTGATCAGCCCCGCCCGGATCAGCCCCCGCACTGCGTCGGCCGATACGAGTCGCCACAGGCGATCGCGGCCTCGGAGTGGTCGTTGAGGCAACCCATGCCGGGGCACCAGCCGCAGAAGCCGTTGGCCACGCACGCGCCGCACTCCGTGAGCGCCGCGCAGTCCACGCACGAGCTGGGGGAGCCGCGCCAATCACCGCCGCAGGTCGCCCGCTGGCTGTCGGAGACACACTCGCCGGTCGCGCCGCAGAAGCCGCAGCCGACGGCGCGGTTGCAGCTCCCGCAGTCGGTGTGCGCCGAGCACGGATCCTCTGCATCGACGCCGCAGCCGCCGTGGACGTTCGCGGGGTTGATGTCCGAGCAATCGTCGACCTCCTCGGACTCGGCCTCGCTCATCTCCCGCAGCTCGCGTGGCAGCCAGCGCACGCCGTCGCGATCGGCGTCGCTCGGCTCGTTGCCGCAGAGCAGCCACTGCGAGCACGCCGCCGCGGCCTGCGCGCTCGGCGTGCTTCCGGGGCGACCATAGAGCGACTCGTGCGGCGCGCCGCGCTGGTAGACGCCGTCCTCGCGGAGGACCTCGCTCGCGCCGACGGCGTGCTGATAGAGCGTGCCGACGAAGTCGAGCGGGCCGGTCGCGGGCCGCGGCCCGAGCGAGTCCGCCCCGCTCGTCGCCACGCTGCAGAAGGGCACGGGGACCCCCAGGACGCGGCAGGGCTCGAAGCCGAGCTCTCCGACCTCCGAGGGGAACGCCCGCGCGCCGATCGCGCCTCGCCCGGCGATCTCCATTTGCTTGCCGAGCTCCTTGGTGAGCTCGAGCGCGGCGATGCCGTTCGACGCGAGCGCCGGGTCCGTGAAGAGCATCGCGTAGCCGACCGGGTCGCTCGCGACCCGCGCGGGCTCGCCGCGCAGCGCGTCGAGGACGTCGTCGTCGAGGTCGAGCTCGCCGAAGGGCGTCGGGAGGCGCCAGTCGAGCCGGTCTCCGCTCCTCACGAGGTCCACGATCACGCGGCTGAGCGTCTCGAGGTGCGGCTGCGGCAGCGCGTCGAGCGCGTAGCCGACGGCCGCTCGGCCCGCGGTGCTCCACGGCACGTTCGCGGCGAGCATGCCCGCGTAGCGCGCCGTGAAGACGAAGGCGACGAGCGGCTTCTCGACCCCGCCACCACGCACGTAGACGTGCTCGACGAGGCCATGACCGGGCGCGATCTCGGCGAGCAGCCGCGCGTGCTCCGGCGCGAGCTGCAGGATCGCGCCGACGCCCTCGCGGTGCAGGCGCGCGACCTCCTCTCGGTTCGAGACGCACGCGAGGAGAAACGCGACGCGGCGCAGCCCGAGCTCGGAGGACGCCAGGCGATAGTCCGCGCAAGCGGGCACCTCCTCGGGCTCCTCGGGCTCCTCGGGGGTCGCCACGGGCGCGCAGCGCTCCGGCCGGAAACACGCGCCGCCGCCGCCGCTGCGCCAGCACGTCATCGCGGCCTCGCAGACCTCGGGTGCGCCGCCGCAGGGCGTGAAGCAGGCGTCGCCACCGTCGCGCCCGCCGCACGAGAGCACGTCCGCGTGCTCGTCGAAGCAGGCGAGCCCTCCGAGGCCCTCGAGGCAGGGGATGAGACCCCCGCAGCTCGCGGGATCTTCCGGCATCGCCGTCGGCGCCTCGTCCATCGGCAGCGGCGTCGCGGGCCCGCAGCCGGTGCGCGCGAAGCCCGCCATCGGCGTGCGGAGCAAGCGCGCCTCGGTCTGCGGACCCCAGACGCCGTCCTCGGCGATCCGGTCACCGGGGTTGTTCAGGTTCCAGAGGTTCTGGAAGGCGCGCACCGAGCGTGCGCGCTGGTCGGGGCCCGGTCCGTCGAAGTGCACCTGGTCGGCCGCGCCGTACCAGCGCAGGCCCGCGCGAGTCATCGCCGGCCGCGCGGCGCTCCAGTTCTGCAGATCGACGGCGCGGCCGCCGTTGTGGTTGCTGCGACCCGGCGCCGCCACGATGCCGCAGCCGCCTCGACGGAGCAGCGCGAACTGGTCCGAGACCGGTCGGAAGGCGCTGTTGACCTGCAGGCGCGTGGAGTCCGCCGCGCGACGCAGCGCGGCGGCCGACTCCGGCACCATGAAGAGGTGGACGCGACCCGAGCTCGTGGAGATGTTCGGATGCCGCACCTCGACGAACTGCCCGGGGAACATGCACGCCTGGTGCTGCGCGAGCTGCCGCGAGAGGGTCTCGAACCCGGCGGTCGTGCACCCGCCGCGGTTCTGCCGGATGCCCTCGGCCACCGTGGGGCCCGTCGGCGCAGGCGCGGGCGGCACGCGCGGATCGACGGTCTCCTCGTCGAAGCTGCCGGCGGCGCCCGTGTCCCAGAAGCCCGCGCCCATCTCGCGGTACATGTTGCGCGCGAAGCTCTCGTAGCGCCCCGAGCGCTCGGCGTAGCAGCCCCAGCCGGGCCGACAGCCGTTGTAGAGGTGCGTGACCGTCTTCACCCAGTTCGCGAACTGCGGATGGCTGGGCGAGTCGATCGCGTTCATCCAGCGCACGGCGTCCTCGCGCGTGCGGACGCCGGTCGTGTAGGGAGAGCGGATCAGCATGTCGAGCACGAAGGCGATCGACTGCCGGATGTTGCCCTGCAGGTCGAGGACGTGGCGCCCGTCGCGCGCGAGTGTCTGGTCGTAGTTCCCCGCGTCGAACTGGAACATCCCGAGGCCGCCTTGCCGCGCCGAGCAGGGGCCGTCACCCGCGCCCGCGAGCACGGGGCCGCCGCAATAGTCCGAGTGAGGCCCCGAGCAGCCGTTACGCTCCCAATAGGCGGTCTCGCCGTTGCGGCAGTGCGTCATCATCGTCTCGGCGTCCGCGAGGCCAGCGGCGAGCCAGCCGCTCGTGATGCCCTGCGCGGCGTAGAGATCGCGGATCAGCCCCGCGCGCTCGCGGCGCTGCGAGGCGGAGAGCGCCTGCGTCGCCTCGGCGACGTCGAAGGCGGGCGCGCCGGCGTCGCAAGCGAGCAGCGCGAGCGAGACGAGAGCGCGGACGGCGCGGTTCACGGGGCACCTCGCTCGTCGTCGACGGGGAGCGCGGCGACCGAGAGCAGCGCGGTCGCGCGATCGAGCGCGTCGCGATCCACGATCTCACCGAGCTCCGTTCCCGAGGGGCTTCGCCCCTCCCCCGTCGGGCCAAGCCCTCCGGGGCCCCCACCCGGTCGCTCGTGCGGACGCATGAGCTCGACCTCCCGCGCGTCGATCGCGTCCAGGAAGTCTCGCGCGCTCAGCACGACCTCGCGCCGGTCGGCGCGCCACTGCGCGAGCGCCCGGTCCGCGGGATGCCCCGTGCGATCGACGCTCGCCTCGGCGACCAGCCCGGCGAGCTCGTCGTCCGCGAGGCCCGCCTCTCGCAGTGCGTCGGCGAGCGGCGCGAAGCGAGGGTCGCCGAGCACCGCGTCCGCCATGCGCTCGGGCTGGTCGTCGGGCACGTCGACCTGGAAGGGCGGGTCGTCGGCGGCGACGAGGAGCGGCACCCGCGACTCCGCGGAAGGGGGGCGCTGAGGGTCGAGGAGCTCGTGGAGCTCGTCGTCGCTGGTCATCCCACCCGGCGCGCAGGCCATCAGGCCGAGCGCGATGTAGGCGGCGAGGTGCGTGGGTGCTCGCATGCCCCACGAGTGAGCAACGTTCGTACCGCTACAAACCCCTGCAATATCAAGACGGCAAGCCGAGGACGTCTGACCCCGGAGGGAGCCTGCGCGGCGCGATGGTGGGGTTCAGAGTTCCCGTCTGCGATGTCAGCGCGGGCGGGTGCCGCGGACGACGTACTGATCGGGCAGCGTCTCGTCGGCGATGATCTCAGCTACGAGACCACCGGCCTGGAGCTCCTGCACGACGACGTCCGGCGCGATGCGCGCGCCAACCGGCGGGCCCTGATCGGTTTCGAGCGTGAAGTCGACGACGAGCAGGACACCGCCGGGTCGCAGCGCCTCGCGCAGGCGCGCGGCGTATTGGGCGCGCTCGGGGATGTGGTGCCACGTGTCGACGATCAAGATCGCGTCGACCGAGCTCGCCTCGAGGCCCGGGTCGCCCTCGGCGACCGCCCTGGCCTCGACGACGCGGAGCCCCTCGCGCTCGGCCCGACGCTGCATGTGAGCGACCATGGCGGCCTCGCTGTCGAGCGCGATAACCCGCCCAGTCGGTCCAACGGCGGCGGCGAGGTAGGGCAGGAAGTACCCCGTGCCCGCGCCGAGGTCGACGACGGTCTTCCCGGGAGCCGCGCCGAGCAGCCCGACGACCTCGACGGGCCGCTGCCAGCGCGCGCGGCCGGGCGCGTCGAAGATGCGCTCGAAGCGCCGTACGTCCGAGAAGTCGTGGGTCATGCCCTCGCCGTGGTGGCGCCCGTCTCCGTGGCCGTGCCCGTGCCCGTGACCATGGCCTCGGTGACCACGCTCTCCGCGGCGCCGATCGCCACGTCGCCCGTCGCGGTCGCGCCGGCGCTCACGGTCACGGCACGCGCACTCGCCGCCCGCCGTCCCATCCGACGACGACATCTCCGAGGACGACATCGTCTCGGTCGGCGACGCCGCTCGAGGAGCACACCCCAGAAGACCCGAGAAGAGAGAGGCGATCAGCAACGCGCGCATGAGCGAGGCCTAACGCGCCGCTGCACCCAGTGGCAACCCTCGTGAGGCCGCGAACGAACGTCGGACGTGATCCACGAACCGCTCGCAGAGGGGACCGCGCACACCCGGTCGCGGGGGCAAAACGCAGCCAAGATGCGGCGCACGCCCCACGCGCGAAGACGATCGAGCGACGGCGCTTCCAACGCGCCTCAGCGGGTCGCCTCGGCGCGCGCGACGAGGCGCGGGGTGGCCACGGGGGAGTCGGCGAGGCCGAGCGTCGCGGCGGCGGGGGGCGGGATCAGGAAGAAGCGCAGGCTGACCTCGGCGCTCGCGGCGGCCGCGGGGACCTCGAAGCGCAGCGTGCGCGTCTCGCCCGGCGCGAGGCGCGAGTCGCGCGCGAGGGCCGCGGCGAAGGGCGGCATCGTCGGGGCGCCCTCGGCGTCGACGTAGGTCCGCATCAACATGGTCTCCGGGCGCTCGCTCGCCTGCTCGCGCCACGCACGCCAGACCTCGTCACCGGCCGCGTCGCGCGCGATCGCCTGGACGACCGCGAGGCGGCCCGGGTAGCCCGTGGGGAAACCATGCGCCGCGCGGCCCGCGGGGTTGTGGGCTTCGCCGTGGCACGCGAGGCAGAGCGTCTGGCCGTCGGCGAAGTGCGACCGAGCAGGCCCCGTTCCGTGGACCGGCGAAGCGTCGGCGGCGAGATCGAGCGCACCGTGGAGCGCGCGCCCCTCGTCGTAGACGAGCGCCTCGTGACCCGAGCCGTCGGGCTTCACCTCGGCGACGCCGTGGCACGAGCGGCAGCCCACCCCTTGCGCCGCCAGCGGCGTGTCGGGCTCACGCGCCGCGAGCGGGTGGTGGCAGCTCCCGCACTCGGCCGCGATTTGCTCGCCTTGGCGCTCCATGCGAAGCGCCCGGAGCGCCGCGAAGATCGGATCGTTCGAGTGATGGGCGCTCGCGTGCATCGAGGTCCGCCACTCGTCCACGACGGTCGCGTGGCACGCCGCGCACGCGCTCGGATCGTCGAGGTCGACGGTCGCGACCGCGGCCGTTGCGGGCGCCGTCGGCTCGGGGTGGCTGACGCAGTCCCCGCACCCGACGGCGAAGCCCCAGAAGACGTGGAGCACACAGACCGAATCCCGGCACATGCCGTGAGGGTCTCAGCGAACGCGACGCGAGGCCAGCCCGCGCCGCGTCCGTTCGCTCACCCGCCCTCGCAGCGACCCACCGGGTTGTCGTTCGTGAACGTGCAGATCCCGCAGCACTCCGCCGAGCTCGTGCACGATTGGCCGGCGGCCTTGCACTGCGCGCCAGCTTGGCTCGACCTGGACGCGAACCCCGCGCCGAGGCCCAACGCGAAGACCGCCACCCCGATCCACAGCTTCATCTTCTTCATCTCGCACCCCGTTGGTTTGTGGTCGTCGTCGCGACGCCTGACAGAATAGGTCGCGACGCGAAGCATTCCAAAGCACGTTTCGAGCCAAGGCACGGGACGACGCCTCGTGGCCCAAACGGACGAAGCCATGGGACGGAGACCACAAACGTAGGGCCCAGCCTACGAGGGCTACACCCTACGGGCGGTCAGAGCCCACGCCGCGCGTCGAGCAGCTCCTCGAAGCGCGCGCCGAAGATGCCCTCTCGCTCCCGCGTGCCCACGGGCAGTCGCTCGATCCATCCGCGGATCTCGCCGTAGTCGTAGGTGTGGTGCGCGTCCGGGAAGCCGTAGGGCGCGTCCGTTCCGTAGAGGCAGCGCTCGGGCCCCATCGCGGCGACGGCGGCGCGCGCGAGCGCTTCGTCGAGGTAGGGGCTCGAGAGGTCGACGTAGAGGTTCGGGTGGGCGCGGCGGTAGTGCCAGAGGTCGCCGAAGAAGGGGAAGCCGGCGTGCGCCGCGATGATCGGGAGCTTCGGGTAGCGCGTGGCCATCGCCCGGAAGTCGCCGCGGCGGCCGAAGCCGAGGTGGATGAGCGCGGGCATGCGCCGCGCCTCGCAGGCGCGGAGGATCGGGTCGAGCAGCGCCGTGTGGTAGTCGTGCCAGTGGGGGTGGAGCTTCACCCCGACGAAACCGGGCATCGCGGCGAAGCGCTCGAAGGTGCCGAGGACGTCCGGGTCGGCGCGCGGGTTGAGGAAGATCCAGCCGAGGAAGCGGCCCGGGTGGGCGGCCATCACCTCGGCGACGCGGTCGTTGTTCGGCAGCGGGTAGATGGGGATCGTCCGGCCGCGGATCTTCACGTCGCCGTGCGGCGTCATCGTCGCGCGGTGGATGCGCTCGGCGAGCGGCCGCGTCGCGCGGTGCCGCAGGAGCTGGCGGATGAACGCGAGGAGCGCCTCGGGCGTCTCCGGGATCGGCTCGTTCATCGCCGGGATGAGCACGACCTTGTCGACGCCCGCCGCGTCCATCTTCGTGAGCGCCGCGGCGGCGGGGAGCATTCGCGGCTCGAAGTGCGCGTGCATGTCGATGATCATGGTGTCCTCTCTCGCGATCACTCCGAGGATACGCGCGCCGCCGGCGAGGCTGCTACAACCGCGCCCCATGTCCGCCCACCCGGTCTCGATGCCCAGCGCCAAGCTCGGTCGCGCCTTCTGGATGCTCTGCACGATGGAGATGTGGGAGCGCCTCGCCTACTACGGGATGCGGGTGGTCGTCGGCATCTACATCATGCAGGCCGACGAGCCGGGGGGTCTGCACTTCAGCGCCGCCGACAAGGGGCTCATCTACGCCTGGTGGTTCGTCTTCCAGTCGTTCCTCCCGACCTTCACGGGGGGACTCGCGGACCGCTACGGCTACAAGAACACCATCGCCGCCTCCGTGGCGCTGAAGATCGTCGGCTACGTGCTGATGGCGACGCAGCGGAGCTTCTGGGGCTTCTTCATCGGCACGATGGTGCTCGCCGTCGGCACCGCTCAGTTCAAGCCCGGCATCCAGGGCTCGCTCGCGCAGCACATGCGCGCCGAGAACGCGAGCAAGGGCTGGGGCATCTTCTACTGGCTCGTGAACGTCGGGGCCGTGATCGGGCCGCCGCTCGCGGGCGTGCTGCGAGGTTGGAGCTGGGATTGGGTCTTCTACGGCTGCGCAGCCATCGTCTCGCTGAACTTCCTCATGCTCTTCACCTACGAAGAGAAGACGCACGGGCAGGCCGACACGCGCGGCCTCGGCGAGGTCTTCTGGGTGACGCTCAAGGACTTCTTCCAGCCTCGGCTGCTCGCCTTCCTCGTCATCATGAGCGGGTTCTGGCTGATGATGTATCAGCTCTGGGATCTGCACCCGAACTTCCTCAGCGACTGGGTCTACAGCGGCTCGGTCGCCGAGACGCTGCCCATCCCCGAGAGCTGGACCGAGCTGAAGTCGCACGGGCTGCTCGTGAAGCAGGAGAACCTCCTCAACCTGAACGCAGCCCTGATCGTGCTCTTCGTCATCCCGATGAGCGTGGCGGTGGCGCGCATGCGGACGCTGAGCGCGATGCTCGGCGGCATGGTGGTGGCGACCATCGGCATCCTCGTCGCGGGGCTGACACAGAGCGGATGGGTCTTCCTGGCTGGCGTGGTCTTCTTCTCCATCGGCGAGATGCTGACGGGCCCGAAGAAGAACCAATACCTCGCGCTCATCGCCCCGCCCGACAAGAAGGGCCAGTACCTCGGCTACGTGAACATCCCGGTCGGCCTCGGGGGCTTCGTCGGCTCGCTCCTCGCCGGGCACCTCTACGGGACCCGCGGCGACAAGGCCGTGCTCGCGCAGCGCTACCTCGCCGAGCACACGAGCTACCTCCGGGCGCGCGAGCTCGGCGCGTGGGACGGCGAGCTCGACTCGCTCGAGCGCACGCTCGGCGTCGCGCGGCCCGAGGCCTTCAAGACCCTGATGAGCGAGCTCGGACAGAGCGGCGCGGACGTCACGAACCTGCTCTGGGAGACCTACCAGCCCTTCACGATCTGGTACGTCTTCGCGGCCATCGGCGGCGCCTCGGTCGTCGCGCTCTACTTCTACAACCGCGCCGCCCGGAGCTGGGGCCACCTGAACCAATGAGCCAGCCCGTCGACGCGTTCACCCCGCCGGGGGTTGAAACGCTGCCAAGATTCGGCGCGGGGGGGCCCGTCGACGTCCACGTAGAAGGGCGTCGACGGCCACGTAGAAGGGCGCCGAGACCCTCGCGGGTCGCGACGCCCTCTCCAGTTCCGGCGTGCGCGTGGGCGCGCGTCAGAGCCCGAGGACGACCGGTCCGGCCCCCGAGTCGCTCGTGGGCGCCGCGATGATCGTGACGCGCTGAGAGCGCGAGAGCTTCATGAAGCCCTCGAGCATCTCGTGCTGCACGTAGAGCGGCGTGAGCGTCTCGTTGACGATGCGCTGCGCCGCCGCTCGGCCGCGCGCGTTCGTCACGACGATCTGCGCCTCCTGCTCGGCGATCTGCCGCTCGCGCGACATGCGCTCGAGGTCCTGCTCGGCCGCGAGCTTGCGCTGAATCTCGGCGTTGATGGCCGGCGGGTAGGCGATGTTGCCGATCGAGATCGACTCGAACTCGATCGGCGTGTCTGCGTACTCGTCCCGCAGGCGCTGGAGGATCTGGACGCTGATCTCCTGCGTCTTGGTCTGGATGTCGTAAGCGTCGAACTCGTGCACGACGTCGCGGACGGCGCTTCGGTAGGGCTGCCGGACCGAGCGCAGGTACCACTCTGGCCAGTCGTTCGGCCCCGAGGGGTCGCTCGTGCCCATCTCCTCGATGAGCGCGCGCACGGCCGCGGCGCGGACCGCGATCCGCGCGTGACACTCGAAGCCGACCATGAGGTTGTCGCGGCTGAGGATGTGGAACTCCTCGGTGTAGTTCTTCGCGCGGACGTCGACGTTGATGACGAACTGCCGCCAGACGACGCCCGTCGAGGTCGGGCCGACCTGCGTGTCCACGAACGCCGCCTTCCCGAAGACGAGCGGGATGTGGTGGACGTAGCCGACGTAGCCCTCGGGCGTCGACTCGTTGGAGCACCCGACGAGACCGCCGAGCGCGACCAGCAAGAGCATGAGCCGCTTCATCGTCCGCCTCCCTGGTAGATGCGGGGCACGCCGGCCCGATCGGTCTGCGTGGGCATCACGACCACGACGCGCGCGCGCGCGACGCCGTCGTCGTCGTCGACCTCGTCGGCGAGCACGCGGTAGAGCTCCGCCGCCTCGTGCTGGACGAAGAGCGGCGTCAGCGTCTCCTGCTCGATCTGCTGCGCTTCGGCCTCGCCGCGCGCGCGGATCTCGCGGATCTCGGCGTTCGCCTCCGCGATCTGCCGCTCGACCTCTCGGCGCTGACGCCGCTGCTCGGCGGCGAGGTTCGCGACGACGCGCTCGGTGACCGAGTCCGGGTAGTCGATGTTGCCGATCGAGAGCGAGAGGAACTCGAAGGGCTTGTCGGCGTACTCCTCACGCAGACGCGCGAGGATGGCCTCGCCGATCGCCACGCTGTTGTCCTTGATGGCGAAGGCCTCGTGCTGGCGCACCGTCTCGCGGGTCGCCGTGACGTAGGGACGCCGTACGTTGGTCGCGTACCAATCCGACCCGCTGAAGCGCTCGATGACCTCGCGCGCGGTGCCCGGCTTGAGCCGGATGCGCGCGTGGACCTCGAAGCTCACCTCGAGGTTGTCGCGGCTGAAGATCTGCATGTCTTCGGTGTAGGTCGCGACACGCATGTCGAGGTTCGTGACGTATTGCCGCCACCGCCAGCCGGTGGAGATCGGCCCCTGCTGCACCTCGATGAACTCGCGCTGCCCGAACGCGAGCGGCTGGTGGTAGACGTAGCCTTCGGAGCCAGCGGGGGTGTAGGCGTTGGTGCCGCCGAGGCCGTGCACGACGGCGGCGGCCATCACCGCGACGAGCGCGAGCCCGACGAACGAGAGCGCGCGGGGCATCGCGTCGCCGGGCGGCGCTTGCCGTCGCCCTTGCGGGGGGACTTGAACCATGACGTTTCCTCCGGGCGCGTCGCGCGCCGCGCCGCACCTTAGCAGCTATTCGCCGGCTTCCAGCCGAGCCACCGACCGCCGGGGCTCAGCCCCGCGGCTTGAAGAACGCCTGCCGGTAATAACGGAGCTCCTCGAGCGACTCGCGGATGTCGTCCATCGCGCGATGTTGCGCGCGCTTGTTCGGGCGCCCGTCGTACTCGCGCGGGTACCAGCGGCTCCCGAGCTCCTTGATGGTGGAGACGTCGACGATTCGGTAGTGCAGGAAGTCGTCGAGCTTCGGCATGTAGCGACGCAAGAAGCGGCGATCCTGGTGGACCGAGTTACCCGCGAGCGGGGCGCTCTTCGGGGCGCAATGCTCGCTGAGGAAGGCGAGCACCTGCGCCTCCGCCTCGGTCTCGGTCACCGTCGAGGCGCGCACGCGCTCGGTGAGGCCGGAGTCTCCGTGGTGCTTGGTGTTCCACTCGTCCATGCCCGCGAGGACCTCGTCGCTCTGGTGGACGACGAGGCTCGGCCCCTCCGCGATCACCTCCAGCTCACCGTCCGTCACGAGCACCGCAATCTCGAGGATGCGCTCGCGCTCCGCGTCGAGCCCGCTCATCTCCATGTCGATCCACACCAAATTTCCGCCCACAGCCATGCGTGGGTTCTATCACGTGTGCCCCGAGTCCAGAAGCGCGCAGAGGTCCGACCCACCGCGCGGAGGTCGTCAGGTCACGTAGATGACGACGACGACCGCGGCGACCCAGAGGAGCAGGTTCAACAGGAAGGGCCAGTCCTTGAGCATCTGCTCGGTCGGGCTGTCCGCGTCCGATTTGTTCCGCACGAGGTCGAGGAAGCGGAGCACGCCGAACTCCGTGAAGACGATGGTCGCGGCGAGGTAATCGGTGCCGAAGAACGCGCGCGTGTCGGGGTCGAGCGTGTAGACCACGTAGGTGCCCGTCGTGGCGAGCGCCGTGAGCTGCAGCAGGGCGACCAGCGTCTTCTCGCTGTAGCGGGTGAGCGCCGCGCGCTGCTTCTCCTTGGCGTCGTCGGTCCCCGCCTGGTGCAGCTCGTGGAGGCGCTTACCGAAGCCGAGGAAGAGCGAGAGCAGGAGCGTGACGACGAGCAGATAGATCGAGGGCTGCACGTTGAGCGCGAAGCTTCCGCAGAGCACCCGCAGCTCGAAGCCCGCTGCGATGCAGAGGACGTCGACGTACGCGATCTTCTTGAGCCGGAACGTGTAGGCGACCTGCAGTACGAAGTAGCCGAGCACGGTCGCGAAGGTCGCGACGCCGAGCGTGAAGCTCCCGGCGAGCGCCACCATCGCGAGCCCCATCGCGAGCTTGCGGGCCGCCGACTCGGTGACCTTCCCGCTCGCGATCGGGCGGTGCCGCTTCTTGGGGTGCTCCCGATCTGCCTCGACGTCCGCGAGGTCGTTCATCAGGTAGATGGCGCTCGCCGCGAACGAGAAGCAGAAGAACGCCGCCGCGGACCGCCCCATCGCCTCGACGTCGCCGAGCCCCTTCGCGAACACGAGGGGCGCGACGACGAACCCGTTCTTGACCCACTGATGGGGCCGCATGGCTTTGAGGGCTCCCCCGATCACGGCGAAGCGCTCGTAGCATGCTTCGCGCGAGAGGTCAGGAGACTCGCTCGCGTCTGGCCGGGGGGGCGGTGCACGACTCATGCACACCGTCCCCGCTTGGCCCCCCGCTTGGACGGGCGCGATCAGCGCGAGCGGCGGTAGGTCCCGCCCGAGACCGCGAAGTCGACCCGGTCGTCCTCGAGCAGGATGAGCTCGGCGTGGGTGGTCGTGAGGAAGACCTGGCCCCCGAGCCGCGCGAGGAGCGCGAAGAGGCGACGGTTGCGCGCGCGGTCGAGCTCGCTCGTGACGTCGTCCAAGAGGAGGATCGGCGTCCGACCGAGCCGGCTGCCGAGCACATCGAGCTCGGCGACCTTCAGCGCGAGCACGATCGCGCGGTGCTGGCCCTGGGAGGCGTGGTGCTTCGCGGCGACCGAGGCGCGCTCGCGGCAGATCCGGACCGAGAGCTCGTCGGCGTGCGGTCCCTCGGCGGTGAAGCCACGCGCGCGGTCCTTGTCGTAGCTCCGCTCGAGCGCGGCGCGGATCGCGGCGGGGGTCGGCTCGACGCGCGGCGCGTAGCGGATCTCGAGCGGCAGCTCGACGCCGGCCACCTCGGCGAACGCGCGCTCGGCCCGCGGCGCGAGGTCCTCGACCAGCCGGGCGCGGGTCTGCCCGACGATGGCGCCTGCGTCGGCGAGCAGGGCGTCGAAGGCGACCACGCTCCGCCGGTCGACCTGCTCTCGCTTCAGCAGGCGGTTCCGGCTCCGCACCGCCTTCTGGTATTGCGCGAGCGTGGCCGCGTAGGTCGCGTCCATCTGCTCGAGGATGCGGTCGAGGTACGCCCGCCGCGGCTCCGGCGGGCCCATCGCGAGCGCCGCGTCGCCCGGGTGGAAGAGCACCATCGGGACCGCCGTCATCCACTGCGCCACCGACCGCGGTCGCTTGCCGTCGAGGCCGAGCCGCCGGGCGGTCCCCCGCCCGAGGTGGGCTTCGAGGGTCCGCGGGATGGCGTCCCCCGTCACCCGCATCTGCAGGTGCGCGCTCTCGGCGTCCTGCGCGACGAGGTCTTCGGCCTTCGCGCCGCGGAAACTCTTGAGCGCGCCGAGGTAGTGGATCGCCTCGAGGAGGTTCGACTTCCCTGCGCCGTTGTCGCCGTGCAGCACGTTGAAGTGCGGCCCCGGCTCGAGCCTCGAGGGCTCGAGGTTCCGGAAGCCCTTGGTCAACAGAGCCTGGACGCGCACGGCGGTCACGACGTGGGCTCGTAGCCCGGCTGCCTCGCCGGGACCAGGAGGCGTGTGCGAAGAAGGGCACCGGGAGCGGCTCCTCGTTCGGGGAGATCGGGCGGCCGTTGCGTGCATGCCCCACCGAGCATCGAGCTCAGCTGGGCTGGCGCGTGCGCGCGGCAGCGTGCGAGGTGGGTGGATGGGATCGCACCAGGGACCCGCGCCACGTGCGGCCCCGCACGGCAGCGCCGGGACCGACCGAAGTAGGTTCGCTCCACGCCGGGTCGGCGCAGGAGGTTCGTCGATGGTCGCCGTTCGTGGGCTCGTTGGTCTTCGTCCCTCACCCTCCGAGGTCGCGAGGGTGACGTGTCCGCCGTACGACGTCGTGAAGGAAGGCAGCCCGCTCTGGGGGCGGCTCTTCGCGAACGACCGCTCGCTCGTCCACGTCACGCTCGGCGCGACGCCGAAGGCATCACTCGACGAGCTCGTCGCTCGCGGCGCGCTCGTGCCCGACGACGAGCCTTCGTTCTACGTCTACGAGCAGCGGTGGAGCGCGGATGGCGCGACCCACGAGCGCGTCGGCGTCTTCGTCGCGGTCGAGGTCACGGACTACGCCGCTCGCCAAGTCATTCGCCACGAGAAGACCTTCGACGACAAGGTCCGCGGCCGCGTCGCGCTCGCGCGCGAGACCGCCCACAACATCGGCCCGGTCTTCCTGCTCACCAAGGCGTCTCTCGACGAGCTCTTCGCCGTCGTCCGCCGCGGCGAGCCGACCTACGCCTTCGAGACTGACTTCGGCGGCGGCACCGACCTTCACGCCGTCGCGAGCCGCGTCTGGAAGGTGCCCGCCGCGAGCGCTCCCGGCGCCGGGCTCGTCGAGGCCCTCGCCCCGGAGGCGCTCTACATCGCCGACGGCCACCACCGCTACCACGCGGCCCTCAAGGGCGGGCAGACGCACGCGCTCGCCTACGTCACGAGCGGCGCGACGATTCTGGCTTACAACCGCGTGCTCAACGGGGTCCGCGCGTTCGCGAACGTCCGAGGCGCGCTCCCCCTCGAGCCCGCGGAGGCCTTCACGACGCCCGAGAAGCACTCGTTCCGTCTCTACTCGCGCGAGGGCTGCTGGACCCTGCGCGCGAAGGACGTGCCGAGCGACGTCGTCGGGCGCCTCGACTGCTCGATCCTCGAGCGCGAGCTCTACGGCCACCTCGGCCTCGAGCACCGGCACATCGTCGACCCCGCGCACTTCGACTACTACCCCGCGTCGGCGCTCGACGAGATGAAGGCCGCCGTCGACGCGGGCCGTTACGAGCTCGCGATCGCGCTCCACCCGGTCTCGCCCGACGAGCTGATGGCCGTCGCGGACGCGGGCCTCGACGACCCTGACGTCGTCATGCCGGAGAAGAGCACCTTCTTCAGCCCCAAGATCCTCACGGGGCTCGTCCTCTACCGCCACGACTACCACCCCCGCTGAGCCGAACTTCGTCGGGCGTGAAGATTCGTCAAAACGTCGCCCTACCCCCTTGGAGGGGGCGGTCGCGAGCGGCCGACGCTGCTAGCGTCGACCCGTGCTCCACTCGCTCCGCCCGCTCCGCTCGTGGATCCTCGCGGTCGTCGTCTTCGGCACCGGCTGTTTCCAACACACCTACCGCGTGTCGGCCACCGAGCTCGATCGGCTCGCGCAGCTGCCAGCGAAGGATCGAGGTGAGCGGATCCGCGCCCTCCAGCACGTGATCCGCCACGTCGAGGCCGCGCCCCCAGATCGCACGCTCGAGGGCCCGCGCGAGGTCGTCGACGACGACGTCGCGGACGACCTCGTCACGCGCATCGTGATCGCGCATTGCCTGATCCACGTCGACTGCGGGATCGCACCCGGACCGGTCCCGCACCTGCGCTTCACGCGCCAGGGCCGGGCGACGACGACCCGCGTGCCCCGCGGCGGGGCGCCCCCGCGCGGCGGGCGAGGGAGCAGCGGCGGGAGCGGAGGCGGCGATGGCGGCGACGGCGGTGGCCTCGGCGAGGCCGGCATCGCGATCGCGGTCGCGGCTGCCGTTGCCGTCGCCGCGAGCGTCGCCGTCGTCGCGACGATCGAGGGTAAGCGCCACGACGGCTGGGTCCACGTCGGCGCCGCCCACCCCATCCACCTCTACAACCGCGCGGGCGAGTGGCTCACCGTGCCCGCTTATGCGCTCGAGCCCGAGCTCGCCGCGTGGGCTGACGGCGCCATCCTCGACGCCGAGGACGGCGAGCTCTCGCACCTCGAGCGCGCCCCGCTGAATCGCCGCGGCTTCTCGCTCGGCTACGGCGGGGGCCTCATGGGCATCGGAGGCGACGAGCGCCCCTTCGGCGGCGGCGCGCGCCTCGAGCTCGGCGGCTTCCCCCACCACAACCTCGGCCTCGGCCTCTTCGTCGACTTCGCCATGAGCTCGCGCCGCTCGCTCGTCCGCTACGGCGGCGAGGCGCAGGTCTTCGCGCCGAGCCTCCGCGGGGTCCACCTCGGCGCATACTTCCAGGGAGGGCGAGCGGTGCACCGCGACCACCTCGAGGCGTGGCGCGACCCGCGCCCCTTCCTCGGCGCCGGCGGCCTCCTGCAGGTCGAGATCACGACGCGCCTCGCCCTGCACCTGCGCGGCGGCGCGTGGACGGGCCACGGCGCCTGGCGTCCCGAGGCGTGGGTGGGCCTCGCGGTCTATTGAGGTTGCTCGCGTGCTCGACCTGCAGATCGAGATCACGACGCGCTTCGCCCTGCACCTCCGCGCAGCGTAGTCGGGCCATGGCGCCTGGCGCCGCGAGGCGTGGGTGGGCCTCGCGGTCTAATGAGCTCGTTGCTCGCCGGGCGCGGCGCGGTCAGTCGGGCTCGTACACGCAGAGGACGCCCGTCCGGAGGCTCCGCTCGAGGTGGCGACCGAGCGCAGGGTCTTGCTCTCCGATCCGTCGCGTCGCGTCGCGCAGGCGCCGCTGCACGTTCACCCGCGCGCGCTCCACCGTGGCCCCCGCCGCGCGGGTCCTCCCCCCGAGCCCGAGCGCGCGCCGGAGCTCGGCCTCGAGCGCCTCGAGCTCCTCCCTCGCGCGCTCGCTCGCGCCGAGGTCCGCGCGCTCCTCCGCGTCCTCGAGCCGCTCGCGGAGCGCACGAGCGCGCGCCGCGTAGGCCGCGCGGGCGCGCCCGTCGAGGATCTCTCCGGCATCCCCCGCGCTCCCCGGCGCCCGAGCCCCCGTCTCGCTCGCGAGATCGAGCACGTGGCGCTCGCGCCCTGGCTCGCCGACGAGCTGCGCCAAGAGCCGCATCCCCTTCGTGTCCGCGAGGAGGAAGCTGTGCCCGGCGTGCGTCACGCGCCAGAGCTCCCCGTCGCGTGCGAGTGACCACCGCCGCGATGCCTCACGCGGCCTGATCGGCTCGCGCGGCGCTCCGCGACGGGTCTCGGGGAGCTCGACACCCAGATCCCGGGCGCGACGCGCCGCCGCCTCGAGACGCTCGGCCGCGCTCGGGTCGCCCTCCTCCACGTCGAGGAGCGCGCGCTCGAGGGCGATCCACGCTGCCTCGACCCGGGCGCCCGCCGCGAGCGCCCGCGCCTCGGCCCGGGCGAGCCCCCGTCGCGCCAGCTCTCGCTCGCCGAGGACCCACCGGACGAGCGCCAGATCGCGCGCGATCGGTCCCCCGACCGCCATCGCGTACGCGCCGAAGCTCACGAAGAGCGCCTCGTGCGCCACGAGCTTCTCCGCCAGCTCGGCGGCGAGCCCTCGATCGGCCGACGCGAACGCGAGCTCGGCCACGAGGTGCCACAGGGATCGGTCCGCGAAGGCGAGCGCGCGCGCGAAGACCTCCGGCGCGTGCGCCGGGGCCGCCCAGGCGCCGACGCCCGAGGCGATCACCGCGGACCGCGCGCTGGCGACGAAGCCGAGGAGCTCGGCCATGTCGCGGTGGAAGCCCTCGGCGCCGCTCGCCGCGAGCGCCGCCGACCGCGCCTCGGCCTCGGCGAAGCGCCCACGGCGGATCGCGCGCACGATCGCCTGTAGGCTCGTCGCGCGGCGCGCGTTGGGGTCGCCCGCCCGCGTCGCGAGCGCCATCGCGGCCTCCGCCGCGCGCTCGGCGCTTTCGAACGCCCCCACCCGGTCGAGCTCGACGCTCTCGAGCGCGCGCGCGACCCAGGCGTGATGAGGCAGCCCGATCCGGGCCGCCACCCTCGCCACCTCCTCGCAGGCCTCGCGCGCCAACGCCGCGTCCCCGAGCTCGTGGGCGTCGAAGAAGAGGCGCCGCCACCCCTGGTGCTCGGCGCCGAGATCCTCGAGCCGTCGCGCCAACGCGACCTGCTCGCGGTTCAGCGCGAGCCGCTCGGCGGGCGGCGCGAGGTCCATCATCGCCGCGACCGCCGAGCCCAAGGTCTCGAGCAGCAGTCGCTCGTCGCCGAGCGCGCGGGCGCGCGTAATCGCCTCTCTCGCGAGCACCATCGGCGCCTCGGGATCGAGGCTCGGCTGCATGGCGCTCGCGAGCCGCGCGAGGACCGCGACGGCGAGCGACGACGACGTGTCTCCGAGCCGCTCGCGGGCCTCGCGGAGCACCGCGACGAGGGCCGGGTCGACCTCCGCGTAGTGGAGCGCCGCCCCCACGACGAGCGCCGCCCGGGCGAAGCACGCGGCGTCGCCCCGCGCCCGCGCGTCGTCGAGGAGCGCGAGGGCGCGCGCCCTGCCCTGCTCCAGCGCGCCGATCCGGACGCAGAGCTCGGCCGCCCAGAGGCGCGCGCTCGGGTCCTCGACCTCGTGGAGGTCGACCTCTTTCAACCACCTCAGCGCCTCTTCGGGCGCGTGCCGCCCCGCCGCCTCCTCCGCCGCCTCGCGCGCGGCCCTCACGACGCGGGGCGCCTCGCGCGCTCCCGCACGCAGCCAATGGTGGGCGACCTCCGCGCGCGTCCCCCCTTCCGCCTCGAGCGCGCTCGCGATCGCGGCATGCAGCCGCTCGCGCTGGGCGGGGGGCGTCGCCTCGTAGATCGCGTCCCGCGCGAGCACGTGACGGAAGACCCAACGCCCCTCGGGGGTGGCGGCGCCGAGGCCTCGCTCGGCCGCCGCCGCGAGGGCGTCCTCGACGCGCGCGACGCCCGCGCCGTCGCCCGAGGGACCCGTCAGCGAGGTGTGCGTCCGCACGAGCCAGCGCGAGCCGACCTCCCGCCCGCAGGCCGCCGCGAGCGCCACGATCTCGCGATGCTCGTCCGCCAACGCGTCGAAGGCCGCGAGGTAGGCCGCGCCCACGCTGGGAGGGACCCGGCTGGGGCTCGGCGAGCCGCTCGACGAGCCGCGCCGCAACCACCGCACGACCTCGTCGAGGTAGAGCGGGTGCCCCTCGGTGCGCTCCCAGACCTGCTGGACGAAGGCCTCGTCCTCGCCCGCGAGGAAACGCGCGACCTCGTCGCGCCCGAGGCGCGCGAGCGGCAGCCGGCGCAGCCCACGCAAGAGCGAGGGATCGGGCAAGCGCAGCTCTCGGTCGCGCCAGGTCGCCAGCGCGACGAGCGGGAGCGTCGGCGCGGTGCTCGCGAGCAGCTCGAGCTGCAAGATGGACGAGGCGTCGCTCGCGTGGAGATCCTCGATCACGACGAGGAGCGGCTCTTGGCGGGCAGCGTCCGCGAGCGTCCGGCAGACGGCGTCGAGGAGGAGGAACCGGGCCTCGGCCGCCGTCAGCGAAGCGTCGCCGTGGACATCCGCGCGCTCGGGCGTCGCGAGCTCGGGCAAGAGGCGCGTGAGGATCGGCGCGCGGCCCGCGAGCGCCTCGGGGTCGAGCCCAAGCCCGCGCAGGGCCTGGATCCAAGGCCAGTGCGTCGGCGCGCCCCCGACCTCCCAGCAGCGCCCGAAGAGCACGCGAAAGCCCTTCGCGCGGGCCTCATCGGCGACGCGGAGCGCGAGCTCGCTCTTGCCGATGCCGGGCTCGCCCGTCAGCGCCCACGCGCTGCCCTGGCCACCGCGAGCGCGCGTAAGCGCGCCGCTCAACGCGTCGAGCTCCTCCCCACGACCGACCAGCTCGGGCCCCACGCGGCGGAGCATGTCACGTCTGGTTGGGCCGCTCACGCGAGACGCTCGCGGCCCCCTTCCCTGCCCCGCCACCCCCACGTAGAGTCGGCCCTCATCAGTGTGACGAGGACGGCCATTCGCGCGGAGAGAGGGGTCGACGATGAGCTTCTTCGAGCAACTCTTCGGGTTCGAAGAGGACGGCTACGAGGCGACCCGCGCGCGCTTCGTGCTCGGTCGCGACGACGACGGCTGGAGCGAGACGCTCACCTCGACCGTCAACGGGCGCCGCTTCGGCGTGGGCCGCTTCGAGACCCCTTCCCTCGCGTCGCTCCGTGATCGCACGCGCGACCAGCGCCGCGGGCAGCTGCGGCTGCACCACGAAGTGGTCGGCGACGCGCTGGAGCTCCACGCGCTCGCGGAGAACGAGCACGCGCTCTTCCAGGTGGCCTCGCAGCTCAACTGCCTCGAGTTCGCCGACCCGCGCGAGATCCCCGAGAACGGGATCACCCCTTACGCCTCCGACCCCACGCAGGGCCCCGCCTGCGCCCTCGCGGCGGCCGCTGCTACCGTCTACCGCAACTACTTCGTCGAGGTCGGCGGGCAGCGCGGACAGACCCGCGACCGTCAGATCGACAACCTCGCGGACGTCCGCGCGCTCCTGGGCGACGCGGGCGCGCTCGTCGACGTCCGCAACGGCTACACGTTCTCCTCGCCCGAGCGCCTCGCGGCGCTCGGTGAGGTGCTCGCCGCGGCGGACCGCGAGGCGTTGATGGGCGCGCTCCGGATCGGCCTGCAGACGGGCGTCGAGGTCACCTTCGCGCGCCGCTTCGAGCCCCCAGACGCCCCGCGGCGGGTCTCGCAGGCCTTCTGCTCGGCGCTCTCGTGCGGCTACGCGAGCGGGAGCCTCGCCCTCTGGCGCCCGCTCGCCATGCTCGTGCTCGACGGCGCCTACGAGGCCACCTTGCGCGCCGCGATCCTCGACGCCGAAGAGCGCGTAGGCTCCGGCAAGGTCTGGCTCACCTTCCTCGGCGGCGGCGCGTTCGGCAACGCGCCCGAGTGGATCGCGAGCGCGATCGGCCGCGCCCTGGCGCTCCTGCACGATCGCGACCTCGACGTCCACGTCGCGCACTACCGGCGGCTCGACGAGGACATGGTCCGAGGGATCGAGGCAGCACGCCACCGCCCATGACACACACGCCCACGACACGACGCCCAAGACGCTGGCGGTGTCACGACGCCGGGCTCGGGAGCCGACCATCGACGAGGAAGAGCTCACGCGCGAAGCGGTGCGCCTCGGGTGACGCGAGGGGATCGATCCGACGTAGCTCGACGCTCGCGCGGCTCGCGACGCAGAGCCAGCGCTGCAGCTCCGTCGGCGCCGGCGCCGCGAACGCGCTCGGCTCGATGACGGCCACGTTGGCCCCGCGGCGCCCGCGCGCGTCGGCCGGCGCGCGCGCCGATCGGAAGACGAAGAGCTCGACGCCAGCCGCGCGCATCGACGCGCCGAGCGCCTGACACGCCGAATAGTCGGTCGGCGACGCGAGCTGGGCTTCGAACGCGTCGAAGGGCGCGCGCGTCAGGTCGACGGCGCGTCGCGCGCGGAGCTTCACCTGGAACACGCTGAGCTCGACCATCAGCGGGTCGTCGAAGGTCGCGGCGGTCCCCTCGAGGAAGAGCAGGCGATAGAACGCCACCTCCGCGAAACACGTCGCGCGCTCGCGCGACGCATAGAAGAGGCCGCGCTCGCTGCGGGTCCCGAAGCGTGAGCCCCAGCGGAGCGGTGGGTAGCGGAAGGGCGTGAAGAGCAGGTAGTGCAGGTGCGCGACATCCGGCGCGACCGGCGGCTTGCTGGCGTCGAGCAGCTCCTCGAGCACCTGCTGGGCGTCGTCGGAGTCGACCAGCTTCCGCGTCGAGATCACGTGCTGGCCCTCGACCGCGCGCCACGGCTCGAGCCGCATCGGGCGGATCGGGCTGGGTGTCGCGCCGGCCTCGACGGGCTCAGAGGTGCCCGCGCATCGCGTCCAGATATCCGACGACATCGACCAAGCCTTGGACCGTGCGGAGCCGCTCGCGGGGCACGCCGCCGAGGTGGGTGTTCTCGGCGTCGAGCCACGCGCGAGCCTTCGCCTCGTCCCCGCCCACGAGCGCGTCGAGGCTCCGAAAGACCCGGACGAGGAGGACGGCGAGCTCCCCCTCCTTGCGCGTCGGGTCGATCGTCCGGCCGCGCCCCAGGCGGGAGAGCGTCGCGGGGCTCACGCCGAGGATGTCGGAGAGCGCGCGCTGGCTCAAGCCGAGCTTGGCCGCCACGCGCAGGGTGGCGGTCGTCAGCACCTCCGCCGGGTCCGGGCGCTCGCTCGCGTCTGCGTGGGGGATCGAGGCCATGTTTCAAATGAAACGCTAGCAGGCGCAGCGCATCGTCTGCAAGCCGCTGGACGGCGCGACCGACCCCTCGTCGTTCAGGCACGCCGGGACGACCACGAGATCCCGGCCGGGCCCCAGCTCGACCGCCGGTGGGACGGTCGAAAGCCCGCGCGCACCAGGTTGTCGTACGAGGGCTGGGCCTCCCCCGGCACGGCCTCACCCGTCGCGGAGGCGAAGTACGTGGCCCCGCGCGCGAGCCCTCGCGCGACGCGCGCGTGCACCAGCGCGCGCTGGAGACCACGGCGGCGATGCGAAGGTCGCGTCGCGCCCATCGCGAGGTACGCGCCGTCGCCGACGAAGGAGCAGCCCGCCGCGACGACCTCGTCCCCGTCGAGCGAGACCACGACGTCCCAACTCGGCCGTCCGACCAGCGCCGCGAGGGGCGCGCCCGCCTCGTCGGGGAGATCGAACGCCCGGAGGAGGAGCCCCGCCGCCTCGTCGGCGTGCGCGAAGCTCGCCTCGCGCGCGGGCGGAGCCTCGCTCGGCCCGAGCCGGGCGCCGCCGCGCTCCAGGTCGACCCACGCGCGGTGGAAGCGATGGAGCCCGAGCTCGTCGGAGAGCCAGGGCGCGAGCGAGGGCTCGAGCTCGTCCCCCACGTGCACGAAGAAGCGCCCGACGCCGTCTCGCTCGAAGTCACGGACGATCGCCCGCACGACCACGGGGGAGGCCTGGGGGTGGAGACCGAGGACGCGGTTGAAGAGAGGGTGGTCGATCCCGGGGGCACGCAGGACGGTCATTCCGTCGCGCGACTCGACCTTCAGACCGAGGGCATGGCGGGTGGTGACCCCAGGGGCCGCGAAGAGGTCCGCCCAGGCGGCCGCCTCGAGGCCCTCGGCGCGGTGGGAGGGTGTGGAGGTGCTCATGCCCCCTCGGCGTGCGGGTCGACGGAACGTCGTTCCGTCGACCGCTCCCCATCCCGTCGCCCGCCAGGCGCACGACGTTCCGTCGAACGGACCGCCCCTCGGTCGAGGCTCCGCGGAGCCCGAAAGGAGATCCCCGCATGTCCATCGACACGACCCTCGAGCTCTTCGTCACCTGGGGAGTGGTCGCGACCTATCTCGGGCTCATCGCCCTCGACCTCTTCCGCCCCGCGCGCGCGTACCCGCACGTCCGCGGCTGGCGCGCGATCGGCGTCGCCTCGTTCGTGATGTTCAACGCGATCGGGATGACCGCGCCCTTCCTCTGGGACGAGCTGCTCGCCACGCATCGGCTCGTCGACCTCAGCGCCCTCCCCTTCGGGGCGCAGGCGCTCGTCGGGCTGCTCGCCTACGAGCTGCTCGGCTACGGCTGGCACCGCCTGCTGCACGGCGTGCCGGCGCTCTGGCGCATCCACCAGACCCACCACGCGGCCGAGCGCGTCGACGTCTTCGGCGCGTTCTTCTTCCACCCCCTCGGCGCCCTCGGGTGGACGCTGATCACGAGCCTCGCCCTCGTGTGGATGGTGGGCCTCGTCCCCGAGGCCGCGCTCGTCGCAGCCACGGTCACGGGCATCCTCGCCACCTTCCAGCACGCGAACCTCCGCACCCCGCGGTGGCTCGGTTACCTCATCGCGCGCCCCGAGATGCACGCGCTCCACCACGCGCGCGGCGTGCACCGCCACAACTACGGCGACATCGCCCTCTTCGACATGATCTTCGGCACCTGGCAGAACCCCGCGTCGGTCGATGGTGTCGAGGCCGGCCTCGTCGACGGCGGCTCCCTGCGCTTGACCGACCTGCTGCTCGGGCGCGATCTGCTCGCGGAGCGAGCGCCCGCGGACGAGAAGAACGAGGCGCGCCCGAGCCGAGTGCCCGCGACGTGAGCGGCGCGCCCCGCGGGCTTGCGGGGCGGAGGGAGTGCGCGAGAGTCGAGGCATGCTCACGGTCCGCGACGCGCTCGGGCGCGCCGTCTCCCTCGCCGCGCCTGCGCGCCGCGTCGTCTCCCTCGTCCCGAGCGAGACCCACGCGGTCGCCACCCTCGGCGGTCCCGCCCGCCTCGTCGGCCGAACCCGGTACTGTATCGCGCCGGCCCTCCCAGAGGTCCCGGTGGTCGGCGGCACGAAGGACGTGGACGTCGACGCCGTCGCGGCGCTGGGGCCCGACCTCGTCCTCGCCAACCAGGAGGAGAACGCGCGGCCCGCGGTCGAGGCGATGATCGCCCGCGGGCTCCCGGTGCACGTGAGCTTCCCACGGACGGTCGCCGAATCCGTCGCCTACCTACGCGATCTCGCGACCCTCCTCGGCGTCCGGCCCATGCACGCCGAAGCGCTCTCTCGCCTGCACGACGAGCTCGCGTATGGCCACGACCACCGCGACGGACGCGACGGACGCGACGGACGCGACGGACACGACGCCGCCGAGCGCGCGCGACCGCGGGTCTTCGTTCCGATCTGGGTCGACCCCTGGATGACCTTCGACGGCCACGCGCTCGCGAGCGACGTGCTCGAGCTCGCCGGCGGCGTGAACGTCTTCGCCGACCGACCGCGCCGCTACCCCCTGGCCGCCGACCTCGGCCGCCGAGCGCCACTCCCGCCCGAGCGCGTCGAGGGGCGCGACACCCGTTACCCCCGCGTCACCCTCGACGAGATCGTGGCGCGCGCCCCCGAGCTCGTGCTGCTCCCCGACGAGCCGCACGAGTTCACCGAGGCGGACGCGCAGACCCTCGCCCGCGCCGGCATCCCCCGCCCGCGTATCATCTTCGCGAGCGGCCAGGACCTCTTCTGGTACGGCGCGTGGATGCTCGAGGGCCTGCCCCGCCTCCGCGAAGCGCTCTCGTCGGCGGCGGCCGCCGTGGGCGCGGGCCCCCGCGCGAGCGGGTGATCGCGACCTTCTGTCGCAGATCGGGCGTCCACGCTCGGAGGAACGTCGCGCCGGCACCTCGAGTCGCCGATCCCCGAATGGTGGGCCCTCGAGCCGAAGAACGTCGTACTTCTTCGAGCATGAGGGGATGGCGCCCGCCGGAGCGCCAGCAGCGTGGACCCCGCGCGAGCGTCTTCTGCCGCCCGCTGGGCATTTCTTGGCGGGACGATCCCCCCTGCTTGCCCTAGAGTCGGACGCAGGTTCATGCCGACCATCGACATCCCCTTCTACGGGAACCTGGCGCTCTGCCTCATCCTGGTCTCGGCGGCGTATGCGTTCGCGATGGCGCTCGGGGCTGCGCGCGGCCGCCCGCACCTCCTGGTGTCGGCCCGCTACGCCACCTACGCCACCTGCGCGCTGGTGCTCCTCGCGGTCTGCATCCTCGCGTACGCCTTCCAGACGCACGACTTCCGGATCCGCTACGTCGCCCGCTACAGCGACCGCTCGATGCCGTGGTGGTACCTCATCACCTCGCTCTGGGGCGGCCAGGACGGCTCGCTGCTCTGGTGGGCGTTCCTGCTCGCGGGCTACACGACCGGCGTCACGCGCTGGCTGCGCGGCCGCTACCTCGAGCTGCAGCCGATCGTGCTGGCGACCCTCGCGAGCATCCTCGCGTTCTTCGTCGTCCTGATGCTCTTCGCCGCCAACCCCTTCGCGACGACGGTCGCGGCGGCGCCGCCCGACGGCGAGGGCCTCAACCCGCTCCTGCAGAACTACTGGATGGTCATCCATCCACCGGCGCTCTACCTCGGCTTCGTCGGCTGGGCGGTGCCCTTCGCCTTCGTCGTGGCCGCGCTCGCGACCGGCCGCCTGCACGACGAGTGGATCCGCGCGGCGCGCCTGTGGGCCATGATCGCGTGGACCTGGCTCAGCATCGGCCTGCTCCTCGGCTGCCTCTGGAGCTACGAGGAGCTCGGCTGGGGCGGCTATTGGGCGTGGGATCCGGTCGAGAACGCGAGCTTCCACCCATGGCTCGTCGGCACCGCCTATCTCCACTCGGCGATCGTCCAAGAGCGCTACGGCATGCTCAAGGTCTGGAACGTCTTCCTGATGTGCCTGACCTTCCTGCTGACGATCTTCGGCACGATGCTCACGCGCGCCGGGCTCATCTCGTCCGTCCACGCCTTCGCGCGGAGCGACATCGGCATCTACTTCGTCTGGTACCTCGTCCTGATGACGGCGATCTGCATCGGCCTGACGATCTGGCGTCTGCCGAAGCTCCGCGCCGATCACCAGATCGAGTCGCTCCTCAGCCGCGAGTTCCTCTTCCTGCTCAACAACTGGGTGTTGCTCGGGATGATGCTCTTCGTGCTCGTCTCGACGACGTGGCCGCTCATCAGCGAGTGGCTCCGCGGGCAGGAGCTCACGGTCGGCCCCGGCTTCTACAACCAGTGGATGGTGCCCTTCGGCTTCATCCTGCTCTTCTTGACCGGGCTCGGGCCGCTCGTCGCGTGGCGTAAGGCGACGGGCGCCAACCTCGGCCGCGCGCTCGCGGCGCCCATCGGCGCGGCGGCCACCATCTTCTTCCTGCACCTGCTCCTCGGCGAGTCGGCCGGCTTCGCGCCCTTCGTCGAGACCGACGCGATCTACGACACGCTGACCGGCGAGATCCTCGGCGCCGTCCAATCCGCCGCGCCCATCGTCTCGAGCACGCTCTGCGCGTTCGTGCTCGTCGGCATCGGGCAGGAGTTCTGGCGTGGCGCGCGGGTGCGGATGCGCCGCGGCGAGAACGCGCTCGTCGCCCTCGGCCGGCTCGTCAGCCGCGCCCGACGCCGCTACGGCGGCTACATCGTCCACGTCGGGATCGTCTTCATGTACATCGGCTTCACCGGCGCGGCCTACGACGTGGAGCGCGAGGCCGCGCTGCGGCCCGGCAGCTCGCTCGAGATCGAGGGCTACTCGCTGCGCTACGACCGGCCGCGCATGGAGAGCGACCCGAACAAGCGCATGATCTTCACGGACATGACGGTGCACGACTCGCGCGGCGCCGTGATCGGCCGCGTGGCGCCGGCGAAGTTCATCTACCGCACGATGCCCGACATGCCGACCACCGAGGTCGCCATCCGCAGCAACCTGCGCGAGGACCTCTACGTCATCATGAGCACGGTCGACTCGCAGACGCGGCGCGCGACCTTCCGCGTGGTCGTGCGGCCGCTCGTAAGCTGGATCTGGTTCGGCGGCATCATCCTGGTCCTCGGCGCGGTCCTCTCGATGTGGCCGCAGGCCCGCGACCTCATCGCCCGCCAAGAGGCGCTCGCGCGGCGGCGCGCGTCGCGCGGCGGGCCCAAGCCGGGGGGATCCGGCGGTGGGCCGACTGGGCCGAGCGGGCCGAAACCGCGTGAGCCCGGCGCCCCGGGTCGCAAACGCGACGACCCGACCCCCGTCGAACGCAAGCGGCCCTCGGGCGCCCCGGCGGCCGGGGCGATCCTCCTGCTGGCGGCCATCTTCGGCGCCCCCGTCGCCAGCGCGTCGGTGGCGCACGCGCAGGACAGCAGCTCGCTGCACGCGGGCACGGTGGAGATCCAGGACCCGACCGAGCGGCGGCTCTTCGGGCGCCTGCTCTGCCAATGCGGGAGCTGCGCGCGCCTGCCGCTGGACACCTGCGGCTGCGATTGGGCCGAGCAGCGCCGCGCCGACCTGCGCACCCGACTCGCCGCGGGCGCGGACCCCGACGACCTCATCGCGGTGTTCCGTGCGCAATATGGCCCGGCGGCGATCTCGATCCCCTCGGACGAGGGCTTCGACCGCGCGATGTGGGCGCTGCCCGTCGCCGTACTGCTCGTGGTCGGAGGCGGCATCTTCGCCCTCGGACGGCGCTGGCGGCGACGCGGCGAGGCCTCACCCAAGAGCTCCAGCCGCTCGGACGCGCAGCCCGAGAGCGACACAGACCGGGACTACGACGCAATGCTCGAAGACGAGCTTCGACGCTTGGAGGGCGACCGATGAACCAAGCGCTGCCCTGGATCTTCGCGACGGTCGCCTCGGGGGCGCTCTTCGGCGCGCTCTACGCGCTGTGGGCGAGCGTCCGCGCCGCGCTCGTCGGCGCGGCCGACATCGAGCTCGGCACCGACCTCGACTCCGACGCGATCCATCGCCTCTCGGAGGAGAAGGACGCGCTGCTGCAGAACCTCCGCGACCTGCGCTTCGACCACGAGGCGGGCAAGCTCTCGGACGCGGACTTCAGCCGCGTCGAGGGCAAGCTCCGCCAGCGCGCGAAGATCGTGATGCGGTTGCTCGACGAGGAGGTCGAGCCCTTCGTCGAGGAGGCCGAGCGGCTCGTCGCCGAGCGCCTCGGGGGCAAGACCCGCGACGCCTACCGCCAAGCCGCCCCCGACGCCCCGAGCGCGGCGACGAAGGACGACGTCGCGAGAGAGACCCCCGCGAAGGAGACCCCCGTGAAGGAGAGCGCAGCGAAGAGAGCCGCGCGCCGGGAGCGGGAGCGCCGCGACACCTTGGGGCAGACGCCCCGCACCAAGAGCCAGCCGCCGCCCCCGGAAGGACCGGAGGCGAAGAGCAAGGCCTGCCCGAGCTGCGACGCCTCGAACGACGCGGACGCCGTGTTCTGCAAGAAGTGCGGCCATCGCTTCGACGCGCCCGCGGTCGAAGCCGCGCCGGAGGAGGTGGACCGATGAGCAGGCGCTCCTTCATCTCCATCTCGATGTCCGCGTCCGGGTCCGAGTCCGAGTCCGCGTTCGAGTCCGAGTCCGAGTCCGAGTTCGAGTCCGAGTCCGAGTTCGTGTCCGAGTCCGTGTCCGAGTCCGAGTCCGAGTCCGTGTCCGTGTCCGAGTCCGTGTCGCTGTCCGGGTCCGAGTCCATGTCCGTGTCGCTCTCGAAGTCCGCGTTGGTGTCCGTGTCGGGGTCCGCGTCCGTATCGGGGTCCGCGTCCGTCTCGGTCTCCACGTCCGTGTCGGTCTCCACGTCGAGGCCCGGAGCTGGGCCAGAGTCCGGGTCGACGTCGAGGCCCGGAGCTCGGTCGAGGCCCGGAGCTCGGTCGTGGCGCGTCGGCGCGTGGGCGCTCACGATCGCGGGGCTCTTCGCGGCGCCGACGTCCGCGCAGCAGCCGCGAGGGCCCGCCGAGATCATCTCCGGCGCCCGGGAGGCGGCCGCGGCGCAGCGCAGCGAGCGCGCGATGGGCAGCGTCCCGGACGAGGCGGCGGTGCGACGCGCGCTCGGCGAGCCGCTCGAGCTGGCGAGCGCCTCGGCGACGCTCTCCGTCCCCACCGGCACGATCCGCGTCGAGGTGGTCGACGAGAACACGAACCCGATCCCGAACGCCCCGATCCGCATCGGCGTGATGAAGGCCGATGGCGGCCGGGACAACCTCGAGGGACGCACGGACGCCGGCGGCGTCCTCGTGCTCAGCGACCTCGCGACGGGATCGGGGCAATCATACCGCGTCAACGTCCCGTACCAAGGCGCGACCTACTCCTCGACGCCCTTCCGGCTCGAGCCCGACCGCGGCCATCTGGTGCGGGTCGCGGCGCTCTCGACGACGCGCGACACCCGCGCGCTGCTGCAGACGCTCGGCCAGACCCACCTCGAGTACCGCGACGAGCGCGTGCACGTGACGATGCAGGCGCAGCTCACGAACCTCGGGAGCGAGACCGTCGTCTTCTCCGAGGAGGGGCTCCGCGTGCGCCTCCCGCACGGCTTCACGGCGTTCCAATCGCCCCAGCAGATGACCGACCAGCGCCTCGTGCCCGACGACGACGGCTTCCGCCTGAAGGGCTCGATCCCGCCGGGCCGCACGACGCTCGCGTGGGCCTTCGACGTCCCCCTGAAGAGCCGCGACATCGTCATCGCGATGCCGATGCCGTTTCGGACCTACCGGTATCGCGTGCTCAGCGACGCCTCACCCGGGATGACGCTCGAGGTCGACGGCTTCGACGAGAGCTTCGAGCACGAGGCGAGCGGACGGCGCTTCTTGGTCGCGCAGACGGAGCGGCGCCCCGAGGATCCGCAGCTCGACACCATCGCGATCCACATCCGCGGCATCCCGGGCCCCGGCCCCTTGCGCTTCGTGGCCGTCGGTGCCGCGCTCATCCTCGCGCTCTTCGGCTTCTTGCTGGTGACGCGGGGCGGTGATCGCGAGGGCACCCTCGCGAAGGCCCGCGCCGCCCGCAAGACGGAGCTCCTCGACGAGGCGGCCGAGCTCGAGCGGCTCTACGCCGCCAGCGAGGTCGGCCCGAATTTCCACGCCCGCCGGATGCAGGAGCTCATCCGAGAGCTTGCGGCCCTGCTCCGGGCCGAAGGCGCCGCGGCGAAACGCTGAGTCCGGGAGACCCCCGAACCCGTTGGCAAGGCTCGGGACCCCGGCTAGGGTCCGGGACCCGGCGTCCGGGTCCACGGGCCAGACGTCGCGGCTAGACGTCACACAGGCGTACTAGGCTCGACCCGACGCTCACGAGGGCAACGCAAGACGCGCCGCGCACGAAACCGAGCAGCAGCCCAGCCGATACAGCAGCAGGAGGATCTCATGAACACACTTTGCGCCATCGGGCGGCTCGGCGCCGACCCCGAGATGAAGACCACCCGCTCGGGCATGTCCGTCCTGGAGCTCCGCATCGCCATCGACGCCCGCACGAAGAAGGGCGAGGAGTGGGTCTCGGTGACGACCTGGTGCCGCGCGTCGCTCTTCGGCCGCCGGGCCGAGGCGCTGCAGCGCCAGCTCGGCAAGGGCGATCGCGTCGGCGTCACCGGCGCGCTCCACGTCCGCGAGTTCGAGCGGAACGACGGCAGCCGCGGCTACTCGGTCGAGATCCTCAACGCGGACATCACGCTCCTCGGAGGGCGCGGAGCCGGCGGTGGTGGCGGCGGCGGCCGCGACTTCGGCGGCGGCGGCGGTGGTGGCGGCTTCGGCGGCGGCGGTGGCGGCGGCTACGACGACTTCGGCGGCGGCGGTGGTGGCGGCCGAAGCGGCGGCGGCGGTGGTGGCGGCGGTGGTGGCGGCGGCTACGACGACTTCCCCGCCGACGACTTCGGCGAGGACGACATCCCGTTCTGAACCACGTTCCGGGCAGAGCCACCCGCGCCGCTCGCTCTGTGCAAGGCGTCGAGGCGACGGGGGCTCGCCGCGCCGCCCGGAGGCGGCCAGGCCTGCGCGCGCGAGCAGCTCGCGTTCGAGCGCTGGCGACGCGCCGCCCGGAGGCGGGTCAGGCGTGCGCGCGCGAGCCGGTCGAGTTCGAGCGCTCGCGCTCTTGCGTGGTCGGCATCGGGCGCTCCTCGGGGGCCTCCTCGTCGTGCGAGCCCATCGTGCGCGCGAGTAGATCCTCCGCCTTCTCGCGGATCACGCGCCGCGTCTCCTCCCCCTTCGTGGGAGCGAAGAGCACGCCGAGGCCCGCGCCGACGGCCATGCCGATCGCGAACGAGCCGACCATCGGCAAGAGCCCGTAGCCGTGGGAGCTCGCGCGCGCGAGCCCGACGCGCGAGAGCATCGCGTCGACGTCGACGCCGCGCGCTTCGAGCCGATCGAGGAGGTTGGAGGCATCGCGGAGGAAAGACGGGGTCTTCATGGGAGATCCTTTCGTGGGAGGTTGGGAGGCGTCGGGCGAGCAGTGCTCCGCCCGCTCAGCGTGTGGAGTTGCAGCGAGCGTGCCGACGCGCGGCCGCCGCGCGCGCCGAGATCCACGGCCCTCGCGACCGGCCGACGCGTGGCGAAAACCCTCGGTCGTGGCGACCTCGCCGCTCAGCGGCGCTCTTCGCCGCTGGAAGCTCTCGCCGCTCGCCGCCCCAGCGCTGGCGTCGACGGCGCGCGACGCCCTCGAGACTCGCGGCGAGCGTGCGCCGCGATGCGCGAGCCCTCGCGCCGCATCCAGACGTACGCGAGCCCCGCGCTCAGCGCGCCCCCGGCGACTGGGACGAGCTTGACGGCGACTCGCCGTGCGATGAAGCGCGCGCTGCGGCGGAGGAGCTCGTCGACGAGCGCGCGCTTCGCGACGTCGTCGAGCGCGTCGGCGTCCTCCGGGAGCGCGTACGCCGCGCGCACCACGCGACGCCTCCACGCGGGGTCGTCGAAGAGCGCGGGATCTTCGCGCAACAGCAGCACCGCCGCGAGCTCCGTGCGCAACGCGATCGTGCCTCCGGCGTCGAGGAGGCCCGCGAGCGGCGCGAAGACGCCGCCGGGCATCCCGAGCACGAACGCCCGCAGCGCGGCCCTGCGGGCATAGCGCTCGCACGTGGCGTCCACCGCCCCGCGCCGAACCGGCCGTCGACCCGCCGCGCTCTTCTTCGCGAGGGGCCAGCGGAGCCTCGACGGCGCGTCGGCCCCCGCCGAGCGCTTCGAGTGGCTCGACGGTGTTCGCGCGCGAGCGCGGACGCGCGCGGGGTCGACGGTCTCGGTGAGGAACGAGTGAAGGAGTCTTTCGAGTCTCATGCGGTCGCGCGTTGCAGCACACGTGCCTCGCGCGGCTCGTTCACCGGCCTCGCCCCGGCGCGATCGATACGCACACATGCCTCGCGCGACTCGTCACCGGCCTCGCCCCGCACGATCGGCATACGCACACATGCCTCGCGCGACTCGTTACCGGCCTCGCAGCGGCGCGAGCGGCATACGTCGAGGGGACGGCGGTTCGTGTGAGAGCTCCGAACAACTGAGTGTCGTCCTCGCGCGAGGGAAGAGGTCGCCTCGAGATGACGTAGGTTCGCGGTACTTTCCGGTCGGGCCAGGTCATGGTACGCCCGGCCACCGGGTCAGAACAGGCCCCAGGAGGTTTCGAGATGAGCTGGATCAAGTGGATGTGCGCGCTGGCGCTCGTGGGCGCGGTCGCCTGCGGCGGCGGCAACGAAGAAGAGGCGCAGCGCCAAGCCGAGGAGCTCGCGGCGCAGCTCGAGGGCGCGCTCAACATGGCGGCCGAGCAGCTCGAGCAGGCCAACGAGGCGACGGCCGAGGCGGCGGGTGACATCGCCGAGGCGACCACGCCCGGCGCGCCCGGCGCGGGCGGCCTCGAGGAGCTCGGCGCGGCGCTCGGCGCAGCGCTCGAGGCGGCGGGCAACGCGGAGGGCGGCGAGCCGTGCGAGCAGGCCTACAATGGCGCGGTGGCGATGATCGCCGCGCTCTCGAAGAACATGCCGGGCGGCATGGGCGGCCCGAACATGCCCTCGCGGGACACCTACCTCTCGGCGTGCCGCCAGCTCCCGGCGGACGCGCAGCAGTGCTCCGTGCCCGCGTACGCGATGGCCAACCAGGAGACCTGCCAGACGGTCATGCAGCGCCCCGACGTGCAGCAGAAGATCGCCGAGCTCCAGCGGATCATGCAGGGC
Organism: Myxococcales bacterium; assembly: GCA_019637115.1. GTDB lineage: Bacteria > Myxococcota_A > Polyangia > Polyangiales > Houyiibacteriaceae > JACKEH01. Next base: position 48,286 of record JAHBWH010000037.1, read on the forward strand.
GGCGGCAACTGAACCAGACGTGACGTCACGCGTCGCGTGCGTCGACCAGGTCGAAGGGCGTCCCTCACGAGGGGGCGCCCTTCGTCCGTTCGAGTCCAACGACCCGTCAAGGCCGGGCGATGGCGACTGGCGGGCCCGGGCGGACCTCGAGGCGACGAACGCCCGGATAGATCTCGCCGTCGAGGACCGGCGCGAGCGGCTCCCGAGTCGCCTCGATCACCATCTCGCGGCCGGGCGTCTCCACCAGCCCCTTGGCGCTCATGAGCCTCCCGGCGGCGAGCTGCGGCAGGTTCTTGAGCAGCTCCCAAGGCGAGGGATCTCCCGCGTGCAGGTGGAGCACGCCGGGCTCGCGCGCGAGCGGGAAGACGCGCACCACGCCCCCGAGGTCGACGTCGAAGGCGCCCGCGTGCAGCGCCGAGTGCTCGACGCTCGGGACGTCCTCGCCGTCGATGCGCACGCGCGCGACGGTCGGCCGGAACACCCGCTCGCTCGCCGAGGTCCAGCGCTCGCCCAGCGGCAGGCCGAGCGAGCGGACGGTCTGCGAAGCGAGCACGCGGCCGATCACCGTGACGACGCCGAGCGCGTTCGGATCGCGGAGCGCGTAGAACTGCTCGAAGAAGCGCTGGCCCACGCCGCCCGCGGCGAGCGCGAAGCCGAGGAGGTCGAAGGGCCCCTCGGTGGCCACGCTCGCGCCGCGCACCACCCCCGCCTTGCTGACGAAGTCGGCGTCCGTGCGCACCCGCTCGCCGACGAGCGAGAGCGAGGGCAGCGTGATCTGCTCGACGGCGCCGCGGTCGAGCGCCCGCCGCAAGCGCGCGAGGATGTCCATCGTGCCGCCGCGCAGGCCGACGCGCTTGGCGACGAAGTCGATGGTGCCGCCGTTCGTTGGGACGAGCGGCGGAAGCGCGAAGGATGGATCCGCGAGGCGCCGCGCGTGCAGCACGTTCAGGAGGTGGTGCAGCGCGCCGTCGCCGCCCGCCGCCACCAGGACCTCCGCGCCGCCCGCCATCATCTCGTCGACGGCCGTCGGGAGCTCGTCGAGCGACGAGGTCACACGGACGACACCGCCCGCGCCGATCGTCTCGGAGACCTCGCGCGCCCGCAGGGGACGACGCCGGTTCTTGCGCGAGTTGGCGTTGATGATGACGCCGATGCGAGCCACGGCGCGCATCCTACGACGCGCGGATGCGCGCAGCCCGCCGAAATACGGCTCACGTTCCGTGCGCGCGACGAAGCGTCGGACTGGCGCGCGTGGAGACGCGACGCGGCGAAGGCCATGGGTGATCGATCGCAAACCATCGGATCCACGAGAAAATGTCGTTCCCCCATGTGAGCTAGCTCCGTGGAGCGCCCCCCACGGTCGCGGGTAGAGTGTCGGCGATGGACTCCGACGAGCTGATCTACGACTGGAACGAGGCCGAGCGCCGCGGACCGATCTTCCCGCGCGCCTTCGAGCTTCACGACGAGACGCTGCGAGATGGCATCCAGAACCCGTCGGTGGTCGACCCGGGCATCGGCGACAAGCTCGAGATCTTGCATCTCCTCGACGAGGTCGGCGTGGAGAGCACCGACGTAGGGCTGCCGGGCGCCGGCCCCCGCGCGTTCGAGGACGTCCTCACGCTCTGCAAGGAGATCGCCTCCCAGAAGCTGAACATCCGCGCGACCTGCGCGGGCCGCACGCTCGAGGCCGACATCGCGCCGATGGTCGAGGTCAGCCAGAAGGCGGGCATCCCCGTCGAGGTGATGACCTTCATCGGGAGCTCGCCGATCCGCCAATACGCCGAGGGCTGGACGACCGAGAAGATCATCGAGCTCAGCGTGAAGGCGATCCGCTTCGCGGTGAAGGAGGGGCTGCCGGTCACCTTCGTCACGGAGGACACGACGCGCTCGCGCCCGGACTTCCTCACCGACCTCTTCCGCGCGGCCATCGAGGCGGGCGCCACGCGCCTCTGCCTTTGCGACACGGTCGGTCACGTCACGCCGGACGGCGTGAAGAACCTCATCCACTTCACCCGCCACGTGATCTCGGGCACCGGCGTCGACGTACAGATCGACTGGCACGGGCACAACGATCGCGGCCTCGCGCTCGCCAACAGCCTCTTCGCGCTCGAGCACGGCGCGGACCGCGTGCATGGCTGCGTGCTCGGCATCGGCGAGCGGGTCGGCAACGCGCCGCTCGACCTCCTGCTCATCAACCTCAAGCTCCTCGGCGCGCTACAGGATCGGGACCTCTCGAAGCTCGCCGCCCTCGCGCGCAAGGTGAGCGCCGCGACCCGCTTCCCGATCCCGATCAACTACCCGGTGGTCGGCGACGACGCCTTCCGCACCGCGACGGGCGTGCACGCGGCGGCGATCATCAAGGCGCACAAGAAGGGCGACGAGTGGCTCGCCGACCGCGTCTACAGCGGCGTCCCCGCGGCGATGTTCGGCCGCGAGCAGGAGATCGTCATCGGTCCGATGAGCGGCATCTCGAACGTGACGCACTGGCTCGAGCGGCACGGCATCGAGGCGAAGGGGACGCTCATCAAGGCGGTGCTCCTCGTCGCGAAGGCCTCCGACCACAACCTCGCGACCGAGGAGGTCCTGGCGGTGGTGGATCGACACCGAAAGCAAGAGGCCGCGCAGGTTGCGAAGGAGGCGGCCGCGAAGGCCGCGCAACCGTCGGCGGAGCCCGCACAGCCCGCAGAGCCCCCCGCGGCCGCGAAAGAGGCCGACGAGCCCAAGACGAACGGCAAGCCGATCGAGGCCTGAGCGCGGCTCCGCGGCCACGACGACGACCGCGAGACGAACGGCAAGTCGATCGAGGCTCGAGCGCGGCTCCGCGACCGCGATTGAGGTCGACGAGCCCAAGACGAAGGGCAAGTCGATCGAGGCTCGAGCGCGGCCGAACGAGACGGACGAGCCAAAGACGACGGAACGAGGCCTGAGGTCGGCTCTCGGCTGTGGGCTCAGCTCCGTCGGCGCGCGGACTCCAGCGCCTCGCGCGCCAAACGCTGCGCTGCGGCCGCCGGATCCTCGGCGTCCGCGCCGTTCGGGCGGGGCGCGGCGGTCTTCGTCGCTGCGGCCTTGGTCGCCACGGCCTTCGTCGCGGCGGCCTTCGTCTTCGTGGCCGGGCTCGCGGGCGGGGGCGGCGCGCGGTGGCCGGTCTTGCGTCGCGCGCGGCGCTGCCACCAGAGCTTCGGCAGGGTCCACGCCTTGGCGCCATCCAGCGGCGGGATGGGCAAGAGGTTCAACGCCGCGATCCACAGGTTCACGGCTGTGAACGCGTGCAGCATCTCCACCCAGAAGAGCTCGCGCGGCGGCGCGAGTCGAGCGAGGACGAGCGCTGGCACGAAGAGCACGAGCATCTGCGCGAGCACACCGCCCCACGCGATGATCGCGCCGTCGTAGGCGCTGCCGCTGCGGTGGATGCACACGCCGCCGAAGCCGTGCACGCGCACCTCGTAGACCTCGAGGCGCCGCGCCCGCGCGAGCGCGGCGTGCCCGAGCTCGTGGACGATGACGAGCAGGACGAAGCCGAGCCAGAACCCCGGCACGAACCGGAACCCACCGAAGAGGAGCGCGCCGAGCGGGATCGACCAATGCAGCCGAATCGGCACCCCCCGCCAACGCCCGATGGTCCAAAAGCCGGTCTCGAACACGCGTCGTCTCCCGCTCGAAAGGTAGCAGCCCGGAAGACGCCCGCGAGGGCGGTGTGTTCCCGCGGCCGCCACTTCGCGGCGCTCAATCGCGGAACGGCCCCACGTCGATGCGCGACGCGGGCCCGGGCCAGAGCCGAAGCGCGCGCTCGCGGAGCGCCGAAGGCAGAATGCGGGCGGAGTGACGTGAGCCCTACCTCACCACCCGAGGCCCATCTGGATCCCGAAGTCGAGCTCCTGCGTGCGCGGGGCGAGCGGGATCCGCGGGCGATGGGCCGCGCCGAAGAAGAGCTGCGCGAAGAACTGGTCGCGAGCGATGCCCACGGCGAGGCGACCTCGCCGGAGCGAGCGCAGGCGTTTGCTCTCCGGATCGATGAGGCCCGCCCGCGTCCACTGCTGGTGCAGCAGCACGCCGGGCTGCCAGACCAGGCTCGCCAAGAGCCCCACGGGTCTGCCGACCACCCGAAGCACGGCGCCGAGCTGGCCGTAGACGTGCACGAAGCGCTCTCGACGTTCGGGCAGTCCGTACATGCCCATCGCGAAGTCACCGCCAGCGCCGAGCCCGAGCGCGAGTCGAGCGCGCGAGGACGCTTTGCCGCTCGCGATCAACGGCGCCAGGACCCCGAGCGTGAACCCTCTCGCGCTGCGGGAGTCGATCTCGCCGGACTGGGGGGTCCGGAGAACCTGCACGCGGAACCCCGCGCTGATGATGGGTCTCCAGCCCGGCTCGAGGAACGTCGCGGTGGCCACGGGCTCCTGTGCTCGTGCGCTCACACAGAGCGACGTGAGGAAGAAGGCGAAGAGCGGGATCAATCGTCGAAGCACGCGCGCACCATGACCCAACTCCGCGCGAAGCGCCCTCGCGAGGACGGAAGGTGCCTGGGCATCTCGTGCCCAGTCGGATCTACTCGCCTCGAGGCTCAACGGACGGTGGCTCGACGCCGATCGAGCGCGCGGCGCGCACGACGCTGGCGGCGATGCGCGACGGCGAGCAGGACGAGCGCGCCGAGCGCCTGGGGCGCGCCCGAGCGATCCGTCTCGACGCCGCACGGACCCAGACGGACATTACGGGCCGACCGGGGTGAGCGGAGGCTCTCCGGCCAGGACCGCTCGCACGTTGGCGAGCGCGATCTCCGCCATGCGGCGCCGCGTGTGGGTCGTGGCGCTGCCGACGTGGGGTAGCAGCATGACGTCGTCGCGCCCGAGCAGCCGCGGGTGGACGCGGGGCTCGTGCTCGTACACGTCGAGGCCGGCGCCGCGCAGGTGCCCTCGCTCGAGCGCGCGCACGAGCGCCTCCTCGTCGACGATCGGCCCGCGCGCCGCGTTCACGAGGATCGCGCCGGGCTTCATGGTCGAGAACGCGCGCGCGTCGAAGGCGTGTCGCGTCGCGTCCGTGAGCGGCGCGGCGATCGCCACGACGTCGCT
>JAHBWH010000370.1 GCA_019637115.1 Myxococcales bacterium
CGTCGCTGGCCACGAGCGTGAGCGCGTCGCGCGAACGCGCGTACGTGCTCGGCACCGAGTAGGCGTTCGTGCCGAAGCGCACGAACGCCGTCGTGTCGACGCTCGCGGGCACGACGAGCTCCGTGGACGGGAGCACGTCGGGGAGCGAGAGCAGACGTTCCTTCTCCTCCTTGTAGACCTCGCCGACGAGTCGATTCTTGAATTGCGGGTGAGGACGGATGTTGGCGACGTAGGTCACGAACGCGAGGAGCTGTCGGTTGCCGTCCTCGAGGCTGGTGATCGTGCGCGCGGCGAAGAAGCGGTCTCGCAGGTACCGAATGGCGCGCTCGACGCCGCCCTTGTCGGTCGGTCGCCGTGGTCGGCAGAGCCGTGGTTGCACGCGCAGGGCTCCCGCGATCTCGAGCAGGCCGGGATGAAACCGGATGGCGTCTCCGTGTCGGTCGAGCACGACGGTCTTCGGGCAATCGAAGAGCCACTGCCGAGTGACACCCTCGAAGTGCTCGGCGGCACGCACGAGCGAGCGCCGGAGCGACTCGATCGTCAGGTCGAAGACGAGCTCGGCCCACATGGCGCGCGAGTACGCGAGCACGATGACGAACACCCAGAGCGCGCGCTCGCCGCCCGGTACCGGGAGCTCGGTGAGTGTCAAAGGAGTTGTCCGATGGAATGTTCAGTGCACTACGCACCCATCGCGGCGCTCGGGGTTCAGGCGCACGGCGGTGATGGGTGACCAGTTGCGCGTCGGTCCCGTCCAGCGACGAGGGGTGCGCCGACGCGAGGCCTCGTAGAGAGCCTTGCGGGCGGCAAGGATGGCGACGTCGCGCCCTTCGTGCCGGTCGTTCGGGGTGACGAAGCGGATGCCCGAGTGCAGGTGCGTGCCGTTGTACCAGACGACGAAGTCGTCGACCCAGTCACGAGCTGCCTCGCGCGACTCGAAGGGCTTTCGCGGGTAGCCCGGGCGATACTTCATCGTTCGAAAGAGCGCCTCGGAGAACGGGTTGTCGTCGCTGACGGCGGGGCGGCTGAAGGACGCGACGACGCCGAGACGCTGGAGCGTCGCGAGCATCGTGGAGCCCTTCATGGGCCCGCCGTTGTCGGCGTGCAGGACGAGGCTGTCGCGCTCTACCCCCTCGCGCTCGCATGCCCACTCGACGAGCTCGCTGGCGATGGTCGCCGACTCCTCGGCGTGCACCTCGGCAGCGATGATCTTGCGGCTGAAGACATCGAGCACGAGGTACAGGTAGTAGAAGACGCCGCGGACCGGCCTCCGAAGGTAGGTGATGTCCCACGACCAGACCTGGTTCGGCGCGGTCGCCTTGCGCTCGTCCGGGCGTTGGTGCGTGCGCGCCCGAGAAGGCTCGCGGTGCGCCATCAGCTCGTGCTCGTGCAGCACCCGGTAGAAGCTCGACTCCGAGGCGACGTAGATGCCCTTGTCCGCCAGTAGCGGTACGATCTGCCTCGGCGACAGGTCTCGGTACTCGGCTGACGTCGCGACCTTCACGATCCGGTCGCGCTCGCCGGCCGTGAGCTTGTGGACCGGGGAAACGCCAGCCTCGGCGCGGCGATCGATGCCCCCGCCGTCTTCGCGCCAACGCGTGACGGTGCGCGCGGCGAGACCGAGGATCGCGCATGCCTTCTCCAGCCGGGCACCCGCCGAGAGCGCCTCGTCCAGGAGCGCGAGGATCACTTGTCGGGCTCCTTGTTCGTGTCGTCGTCCTCGTCCCCCCAGATCGCTTGGACTTTTTTTTGGAGTACCAGCAGCGCGGCCGCCTCGGCGAGCGCCTTGTCCTTGCGACGGAGCTGCTTCTCGAGCTCTCGCACGCGTCGCCCCTCCGAGCCACCTGCGGCGGCCTTCGTAGCTCCACCGAGCGCGGCGAAGGCGGCCTGACGCCACTCCGCAAGATCTGCCTCGTGGAGTCCTTCTCGACGGAGGATCACGCCCAGCTCCTCGCCCTCGAGGCCGTCCGTTTCGGCGAGGATGCGAAGCTTCTCACCGGGCTTCCACTCACTCGGTCTACGGGCTGACCTCGCGGACGGCTTCGCGTCGGACATACCTCTCTCCCTCGCATCCCGCTGCCACCTCCACAAGGTCGATTGTGAGATTCCGGTCTTGGCCGAGAGCGCCGTCGCCGTCGGCCCTCCGGGCACCAGCATCTTCTTCACCATGTTGGCCTTGAAGGCCTCGCTGTACTCGGTCACGTTGTCGTCCTCGCACCCCCGCGCGCGATCACGTCCGCTCACCCCAGCGCGGGATCAGCAGACCGGACAACTCCTCTGACACAGGGGGGAGCCGCCCGATGAGTGCCGTGCATGCCGATCCGATCGAGGCCGAGACGCCGTTC
>JAHBWH010000371.1 GCA_019637115.1 Myxococcales bacterium
TCGAAAAGACCCCCTCCAGTGGGCAAAGCCCACCGGAGCCTCCCCCAAAACACGCGGCTCCGTTGAAGGACTAGCCCGTTGAAGAACTCTTCGAGTCCCTCAACGGACTGCCGCTTCTTTCTGGGGTCTTTCGAAAAGACCCCCTCCAGTGGGCAAAGCCCACCGGAGCCTCCCCCAAAACATGCGGCTCCGTTGAAGAACTAGGTCCTTCAACGGGCTGCGAGACGTCGACGACTCGAACGACCAGCTCAACGCAGGAGGTACGAGTAGGGCCGCTTGCCTTGGACCTCGGCGTACTCGTCGATGATCGCGCGCGGGATCCCGGCGGCTTCCGCGACCGTTCGCCAGATGCGCGCGCTGTCGAGGCGCCCGCGCACGCCCTCGAAGGCCTCGCTCGTCGGCGCGCCCCCCTCGTCCGGCGGGTGGTAGCGCACCCGGTTGCGGCTCCCCTCGTCGCTCAGGCGGATGTCGCCGAAGTAGCCACCGCGGATGCGGCCCCCCGCGAGGATCAGCGTGTTCTTCCCGTCGTGGCCATAGCTGTTGGCGTGCGGCGCGCGGCTGCCGTCGACCGTGTAGACCGCGATGACCGTCCGCTCGTAGAGCCCATCGGCCTTCAGGCGTGCGATGAGCCGCGCGAGCGGTCGCGCGAGCTGCTGCGCCTGCGTACGCACCGCCTGTTCGGGGCGATAGCCGTGCAGATCCATGTAGTCGAACTCGAGCGCGACCGTGCGCACCATCCCCGCCGAGACGAGCTTGTAGGCGTACGCGACCTGCTCCCAGATCTGCGCCTTCACCTGGCCGTCGCCGCACTCGTAGCTGTCGCGGTCGGCGCGCGTGCACATCTGCGAGGGCACGCCGCTGCCCCAATACTCGCGCTCCTCGTCGGTGATCGGCAGGCTGACCACCCGCGGCTCGGCGACGTGGAGCTGCTCGCGTAGCTCGTCGATCTGACGCTCGTGGTCGTCCCGCACGGCGTCGGTCACGCGGCGCCGCGCGAAGAAGCTTCGGTCGACGCGCGAGAGCAGGCGCTGCACCGCGTCCGCCTCGCGAGGCGTCCTGAGCAGGCTCGGATCGTCGACGAAGGGCGGGAAGAGATCGAAGAGCTCGCGGCGGCTCCGGATCCGGTCGAGCTCACCACCGGGGAGCCCGGCGGCGAAGTGGAAGACCGTGTGGTTCGAGCGGCTGACCCCCTTGAACGCGAAGCCATTGCGGAGGCTCGGGTCGAGCAGCTTCGACCAGTGGTTGTGGATGGACGACGGGGTCGGGACGGTGCCGTAGTCGCGCATGTTGCCGCCGTCGCCGGAGGCGGGATCGTTGTCGAAGAGCGACATGTAGCCGGGTAGGCGATCGCGACGGCGACCGGGCGTGCGCAGCGGGTTCGCGGCCTCGTGCCCATGGATGTCACCCGCGGTCGGCACGCCGAAGTCGAGCTGCGCGACGGTGTCGACGTGCGGCGCGAGCTCGGCGGAGTCCGCCGTGAGGATGACGCCGCCCGCAGTGCGTAGCTCGTCCGGTTGGGCGAAGAAGGTGATCTGGTCGCCCGTCTCGCCGCGGTGGATGCGGCTCGCGCCTGCGATGCCCGGCGGGACGAAGACATGCATCTGGTCCCACTGGTCGCGCAGGCAGATCTCGATGAAGATCGTGCCGCCGTCGTCGGGCAGGGCCGCTCGCGCGGAGCCGCCGAACGGGCCCCCGAGTCGCCGCAGCGGCAGCAACGCAGGGGCCAACGCGCTGGCGCCGAGGGCACCGAGGAAGCGGCGGCGTCCGGTGCCGCGCCGTCCGGGGCGGTCGCTCCGTTCGGTGCTCCGTTCGGTGGCACTCCGTTCCGTGCGTTGCGGGGGGCGCTTCATCGGGTCTCTCCTCGGAGCTGAGCGGCGACGGTGGATACGACGCGCGGGTGCGTGAGCGCGGCGACGACGAGGTCTTGGAACGAGGGTGAGCGGCCACGCAGGCCTTCGGCCACGCCGCGTGTGACGCGACGATCGATGCTCCCCGCCTCGAGCGGCAGCGCGTGCACGAGGATCTTCTCCGCCGCGCAGCGGACGAACTCCTCGTGCTCGGCGAGCACCGCGGCCGCCTCGGCGAGGTTCGCGACCTCGTGGCCGAGCATCTGCGCCGACTCGCTCGCGGCCAGCTCCTCGACGAGGTGCGACGCCATCAGGCCGTCGAAGGATTCGCCCGGCATCCCGTCCGGGTTCTGCAGCCCGGTCGCCGCCTCGTTCCAGAAGCCGTCGACGTCGAAGCGCACGAAGAGCTGCGCGTGGGCGCCGAACTGACCGTGGCACGAGTAGCAGTGGAAGCCGTTCGTCGCGCCGCTCATCGCCGCCTCTGGGCCG
>JAHBWH010000372.1 GCA_019637115.1 Myxococcales bacterium
TCACCGCGGCGAAGAAGGACTTCGACGCGTTCGTCGCGAGCTTCCGGGCGAAGTAGCGGAAGTAGCGACGGAGTCGAAGAGACGCGCAGAGCCGTCACCGCGGACGCGGGGCCGACGCTGCGAGCGCAGTGATGCGACCCCTTGCCTCGTCATCCGTTCGAGCGACTGGCGGGGGAGGGCGTCGACATGCGATGACCCTCCCGCCACGCAGCGTCTCGGCGCGTCGACTCGAGCGCCGTCCGCTGCTGCCTCAGGGAGGGAACCATGCGTGCACTCGGTCTCGTCGTTCGTCGCGCTCGTCGGGTCTTCGGCGCCTCGGCGCTCATCGCCTTCGCGTCCGTGGCGTCGCATGCGCAAGCCGGGACGGAGAGCGCCACCTCTCCGCCCGACGCGCTGCAGTGGCCGGCTGCCGCCAGCGCGAACGCGGGCGGGCTCTCGACGGACTTGCTCCGTCGGGAGTTCGAGGCCGTGGCCAACGCCTCGCTCTGCGAGCTGCTCCTGCGCGACGCGAAGCAGCCCGTCCCGAGCGACTTCGATTTCTCCAAGTGCCCCCCGACGTTCGCGGCGAAGGTCCTGGGGCGCCAGGGCAAGGTCCGGTGGGCGGCTGGGGCGAAGCCCACGGAGTGCGGCAACACGTGCTGGGGGAGGCCGACGGCCTCGCAGGACCAGCATCGCGATCGTCCGAACACGCGCTACGCAAGCTTCTCCGGGCACCTGGAGTTCGAGCTCGACACACCCGGCCCGAATCGGAAAGTTCGTCTCCCGTACGAGACGGTGTTCCGCTGCGTCAGGTCTCCGGGCAGTCGCGACGGCGAGATCGACGGCAACGTCGTCTTCGGCACGCCGGTCATCGGCGATCCCAGCTTCTGGGAAGGCGCCATCAACTTCTTCGTCGGGCCCGTCAACTGGTCGCGGCGCGTCGACGCCGGGATCCGCAAGCAGCTCAAGCAGGGTGGCTCGATCCCGCTCCCCGGCCTCGGGCGCTGCTCCTCGATCGGCGCGCTGGCGCCGCGAGACGCCCCGCCGAAGTTCGACGCCATCCAATACGACGTCCCGTCGAGCTCGGGCCCTGCGAGCTCGATCAAGGGCGCGGCCGCCCAGAGCGTGGCCGCCATCGGCAAGAGCGCCACGGTGCGCTTCACGCGCATCACGCGCAAGCCTGTCTTCGGGTACGAACCTCCCGTCGACGCGGGGACGTTTCGTGTCTGGCTGAACGGCATCGACGTCGGCCTCCTCACGACTCCGGCGCTGCCGCCGGGAGGAGGGAGCGCGCCGCTGAACGTGTGCAAGACCCTCGACATGGCGAGTCACGATCGCCTCCAGCTGATCTTCGCGAACAGCCAAGGCGGCGCGGCTTGGTCCCAGTTCGGGCCGCCGGAGCGCTTCGGCGCGGGCTCGGGGCGCACGCTCTTGACCGGCCGCTCCGTCGTCGTTCCCGGCAAGTCCGGCATCCCCGATACGCTCACGGGGAAGCCTCCCACGTCGAAGCCCCAGTCGATCTTCATCCGCGAGTTCGAGCTCGCGTACACGATCGAGTACACCGAGCCGCCCACCCTGGTCGCCGGCGGATCGCCGAGCACGGCCGGGGGTGGCGGTAAGCTCGGAGCGGCGGCCGTGGGCCCCCGCACGCTGACTACCGGCACCGCCGCGACGCCGGCACCCTGTCAGCAGCTCTGAGCGGTAGCGCGGGCTTCGCGGGCGCCGGCTTCGCGGGCGGCGTTTTCGCGAGCGGCGTTTTCGCGCGGGGCGTCTTCGCGGGCGCCGGCGCGCGAGGGCGCGCGAGCGTGTCGAGCGGGGCGTCGCAGCTGCTTCGCAGCTGGCAGCGCGCGCACTCGGCGCCGCGCCAGATCCGATCGAAGCGCTCCTGCGCCGCGTCGAGCATCGCCTCGCTGTCGGTCACGATGCCCATCTCGAAATTGCGCCGGCCGGCGCCCTTCGCGCCGAGCCCCGCGCCGGTGAGGTTGGCGCTCCCGAGGTAGAGCAGGCGCCCGTCGATCGCGATCATCTTCAGGTGGACCCGCGGGCATCGGCGCATCTTCACCGCGCCGGCTCCGCCGCTCGCCGCGAGCCGTGCCATCTCCCGCGCGAGCGGCCCCGACGGTGGAGACGCATGCAAAATGCACACGTCGACGCCGCGTCGCGCCAGATCCCCGAGCGACTCGAAGAAGGAGACGTAGCGCCCGCGTGCGCGCGCTCGCGAGCCGATCGGCGCCTCGACGAGCATCGTCTTCAGGTTCGCCGTCGCGATCCACACGCTCACCCGCGCGCCGGCCACGGCGCGCGCCACGAGGTCGTCGTAGTGGTCGCCGTCGATGA
>JAHBWH010000373.1 GCA_019637115.1 Myxococcales bacterium
GCCCGAGTCCGTGCCCGAGTCCGTGACCGAGTCCGTGACCGAGTCCGTGACCGAGTCCGTGACCGAGTCCGTGACCGAGTCCGTGACCGTGTCCGTGACCGAGTCCGAGTCCGAGTCCGTGTCCGTGTCCGTGACCGTGTCCGTGTCCGGGTCTGGGTCCAGGTCCGAGTTCGAGTCTGCCCATGTCCGAGACCATCTCCTCGGAGCGCTGGGCGTTCGAGGCGTGACTGACGCGAGGCGCGGACGGGCGTAGGCTCGCGCCGCCATGGCCGCGCTCGCCGCCCTCGTCGTCCTCGCGCTCTTCGCGCTCGGCTACCGCTTCTACGCGCGCTACGTCGGACGCCGCGTCTTCGGCGACGACGAGCGCGTCGCGATGCCCTCCGAGACGCGCGCCGACGGCCGTGACTTCGTCGCCACCGATCGCCACATCCTCTTCGGCCACCACTTCACGAGCATCGCAGGGGCCGCGCCCATCGTCGGCCCGTGCGTCGCCGCCTATTGGGGCTGGCTGCCGGCGCTCGTCTGGGTCTGCCTCGGCACCATCTTCCTCGGCGCCGTCCACGACTTCGGCGCCCTCGTCACGAGCGCGCGCGAGGGCGGCCGCTCGATCGGCGACGTCGCCGCCCAGGTGCTCGGCCCACGCGCGCGGATCCTCTTCCTCTGCTTCGTGCTCGTGCTCGTCTGGCTCGTGCTCGCCGTCTTCGCGATGGTCATCGCGGGGCTCTTCGTCTCGGAGCCGGCGAGCGTCCTGCCGGTCCAGGCCGAGATCCCGATGGCCATGGTCGCCGGCTGGCTCATCCACCGCCGGAAGATCCGCCCGCTCTTGCCCTCGCTCGTCGTGCTCGTCGCGCTCTACACGCTCGTGTGGGTCGGCACGCTCGCGCCCTTCGACCTCCCCGCGCTCACCGGCTGCGAGCCCGCCGCCGCGAAGCGCGCGTGGATCGCCTTCCTCTTCGTCTACGCGGCGTTCGCGAGCTTGCTGCCCGTGTGGCTCCTGCTGCAGCCGCGCGACTTCGTGAACAGCCACCAGCTCTTCGTGGGCCTCGCGGCGCTCTTCCTCGGCCTCTTCGTCGCGTGGCCCGCCTTCGACGCGCCCGCCGTCCGGCTCGGTGGCGACGACGCGCCCTCGATCGTTCCGCTCCTCTTCGTCACCGTCGCGTGCGGCGCCATCAGCGGCTTCCACGGCCTCGTCTCGAGCGGCACCACCAGCAAGCAGCTCGGGCACCTGCGGGACGCGCGCTTCGTCGGCTACGGCGCGATGCTCGGCGAGGGGACGCTCGCGCTCGCGAGCACGCTCGCCGCCGTCTCGGGGATCGCCCTCGTCGGCGCCTGCACCCTGCCCGCTCAGGGCGCCGTCGCCGATCTGAGCTGGGCGACCTATTACGACCGCTGGGCCCACGCCGGCGCGAACCAGGCGAGCGCGTTCGTGCTCGGCGGCGGGGCCTTCCTCGAGCAGCTCGGGCTACCGACAACGCTCGCGCGCACCGTGATGGCGGTGCTCGTCATCTCCTTCGCCGCCACGACGCTCGACACCGCGGCGCGCATTCAGCGCTTCATCGTCACCGAGCTCGGCGAGGCCGTCGGCGCCAAGGCGCTCACGCGTCCGCTCGTCGCGACCGCCATCGCGCTGCTCCCCGCGGTCGCGCTCGCCTTGGGTCAGACGACGGACCCGAGCGGCCAATCCCGCGAGCTCGGCTGGGTACTCTGGCCGCTCTTCGGCGCGAGCAACCAGCTCCTCGCGGCCCTCTCGCTCGTCGTCATGGCGCTCTACTTCGCGGTCCGGCGGCGCCCCGTGCTGCCGCTCGTGATCCCCATGGTCGTCGTCACGATCGCGAGCGTGCTCGCGCTCCTCGAGAAGCTCCGTCAGTTCCTCCGCGAGGAGTCGTGGGGGCTCGCGACCTTCGCCGCCGCCTTGCTCGCGCTGACCCTCTGGATGCTGGCGCTGGCCGCGCGCGCGACGAGGCGACCGGGGACGTGACGCGCGTCGTCGTGCACGGGCGTCCGTGCGCAGCGTCGTGCTCGGCGTCTCGTGCACGCCCCTCGCGATCAACGCAGGGGCAACGCCGCCGCCACGTGCTCGCGGAGCGCCCGGGCTGCCGGTCGCTCCGAGCGGTCCGACCGCCGGCTCGCGTAGACGTCGATCGGCGGAAGGTCGAAGGGGAGGCGGCGGAGCTCCCCCGTCTCCACGTGCGGCGCCGCCGAGAGGCTCGGCAGGACCGTGAGCAGCAGCCCGCTCCGCGCCACCGCGACGTTCGACTCCAGCAGCGAGATCCGCATACCGATCTG
>JAHBWH010000374.1 GCA_019637115.1 Myxococcales bacterium
GAAGTACTCCTGGATCGTGATCTTGTAGAGGCCGAGCGGATCGCTCTGCGGAGCCCACGCGGTGCGATCGAGATCGATCACGGCCTGCACCGTCCCCTTGCCATGCGTCGCGCTCGACCCGACGACGACGGCGCGCTCGTAGTCCTGAAGCGCGCCCGCGACGATCTCCGCCGCGGATGCGCAGAAACGATCCACCAGGACGACCACGGGGCCGTCGAACGCGACGGACGGGTCCGTGTCGCGGAGGACGTCGACCGCTCCTTGGCCGTCCTTCGTCTGCACGACCGGCCCCTCCTTGATGAACAGCCCGCTGATGTCGCGCGCGTGCGTGAGGAGGCCGCCGCCGTTGCCGCGAAGATCGAAGACGAGGGATTTGACGCCCTTCTTCGTGAGCTCGCTCAGGATCGCGCGCATGTCGTCGGTCGCGTTGCGCTCGCCCGGCTTCTTCGCCCTGCCGCTCTCTCCGTAAAAGCCTGGAAGATGCACGTAACCGACGTCGCCGTTCGTCTTCGTCTTCAGGACCGCGCCGCGGGCGTACGTCGCCTCGATGCGGACGACGTCGCGCGTGATCGAGACCATCTTGATGCTGTCGTCTGGCTTCTTCACCGTGAGGACGACCACCGTCCCCTTCGGCCCACGGATCATGCTCACGACCTTGCCGATCGGCATGTCCATCACGTCGACGGGATCCTTGCCCTCCTGCGCGACGGCCTGGATCAAGTCGCCGACCTCGAGCTTGCCCTGCTGCCAGGCGGCGCCGCCGGGGACGAGATCGTGCACGAGGATGTAGTGGTCCTGCTCGCGCAGGGTGGCGCCGATGCCCTCGAGGCGCCCCGTCAGCGCGATGTCGAAATCCGCTTCCTCCGCGGGTGGCAGGTAGCTCGTGTGCGGATCGAAGACGGCGTTCAGCGCGTTGAGGAACGTCTGCGCCGCCTCGAGCTTGTCGGAGGTGCCGAGCCGCGTGAACTGCGTGGCGTATCGCGTGGCGATCTCCTTCTGCACCTTGTCGCGACGCCCCTCGAACGTCGCGGGGATCTCCCCGAGGGCCTTCTCGGAGGCCGCCTCGCGCCTGGCGTCGTCGGCGTCGGCGGGTTTGGCGTCCGGTTTCGGATTCGCCTTCCGCTCGAGAATGTCCTCGAGCTGCTGCACGCGCTCGAGGACCTGAAGCTTGAGCATGCCGCGCCACCGGGCCGTGAGCTCCGCCTCGGTCTTGCAGAACGCGCGCTTCTTCGGATCGGTCTCGATCGATTCGTTCGCGGAGAAATCGAGCGGCGCGGCGAGGGTCCGCGCGATCACATCGGCGACGACGCGCCGACGGCTCGCGAGCAGCGCGACCCCCTTGCGTCCGAGCGTGAGGTCGCCGGCGCGGAGCTCGTCGTCCATCTCCCGCTCGAAGCGCGCGAGCTTCTGCACGTCGCCGTCGAGCAAAAAGAGCTTCCCGCCGTCGAGCTCCTCCGTGAAACGCTGGAACGCTTCTTTCGACACGGCGTCGTCGATCGACCGAGCGCGGACATGCTCGCGCGCGAGCAGCGAGCTCGCGGCGCTGGCGAGGAGCGTCTCACGCGGGTCGCGAGCGGCTTCCGGGAGCTCCGCATCGGCGGCCCGCGCAGACGCGTTCGCCCGAGCAGAAGATGAAGCCGAAGGCGCTCCGTCGTGTTTTTCCGTCGGGCGCGACGAGCCGCACGAAATCGACAGCGCGATGAAGACGAAGAGGAGCGAGCGACGCATCGGCACAAAGTACCACGCGATCCAACGGGACCACGGTGGCGCTGAGTCGTGCTGTACCGGAAGAGTCGCGAAGCGTGCTGCACCGGTCGCCGCGCTCGCGCCCGATCGCTGGCGTCTCGGCGCCGGCGATCGCGACCACGCGGGCGGGCGCCGGAGCCTGCCCTGAGCGCAATCGAACGTCGTCTCCCCGTTCCGCTCTGTGTGTGCTCCAACGTACGCGTCAGTGGCACGCTCTTCCGTGGGATCGAGCGCCGCTGTTCGCGGTATGTTTGAAGGTCTATGCAGAGCTCGATAGCCCTCCTGTTGACCTTCGTTGTCTGTGCGCCCGTGATTGCCTGCGGAGGAGACGACAGCGCTGACGCCTCGGGCGACTCGACCGACGGAGGCAGTCAAGTCGGCGATGCGGCGGCAGCGGATGCGCGCGTGCCCAACGACGCGGTGGATGCGGGCGGCGCAAAGGACGCGGGCGGCGGGAAGGACGCGGGCGACACGAAGGACGCGGGCGACACCAAAGACGCGGGCGATATCGAAGACGCCGGCGACGCCGGTCCGGTGGTA
>JAHBWH010000375.1 GCA_019637115.1 Myxococcales bacterium
GCGTCGAGCTGGTCGTCCAGCCCGACGTGGAGGAGATGCTGAACCTCGGCAGCATCAAGTAGAGACGCCGCCGGCTTCGACCTCCAGCGCGAGGCTCGAGCCAGCCGCCGCGGGCCTCGGGACGCCGTCCCGAGGCCCGTCGTCGTTTTTCCCCGTCCACGCCACGCCCGTCGAAGGATCCCGCCCATGCCCGTCGCCGCGATCGACATCGGAACCAACACCGTGCTCCTCCTCGTCGCGGAGCGTGACGCGGCCGGCGAGCTCGTCGCGCTCGAGGAGCGGGCGACCATCACGCGGCTCGGTGAAGGGGTGGACAAGACCCGCACGCTCACGCCGGCGGCCATCGAGCGAACGAACGCCGCGATCGATCGCTACGCGGAGATCGTCGAGCGACTCGGCGTCGAGCGCGTCGACGTCGTCGGCACGAGCGCGATGCGCGACGCCGGCGGCGGCGAGGCCGTGCGCGCCCACGTGAAGGCGAAGCTCGGCGTCGAAGCGCGCACCATCTCGGGCGACGAGGAGGCCAGGCTCACCTTCGCCGGCGCGCTCAGCGGCATTCCGTCGGTCGGCGCGGCGGCGCCCGTCCGCGTCTACGACATCGGCGGCGGAAGCACGGAGGTCGTGCACGGCCAGCGCGGCCGGAGCGAGATCCTGTTCGCGCGGAGCTACGACGTCGGCAGCGTGCGCCTGACCGAGCGCCACGTGCACCGCGATCCGCCGACCGCCGACGAGCTCGCCGCCGTGCGCGCGGACGCGCGCGCGGCCTTCGCCTCGGTGCCCGCGTTCGAGAGCGACGTGCCCCCGGTCGGGATCGCCGGGACGATGACGACCCTCGCCGCGGTCTCGTTGAAGATGCAGACCTACGATGGCGCGCGCGTCCACGGGCTCGCGCTGCCGGTGACCGAAATCGAGCGCGTCGTCACCGAGCTCGCGCGCCTCCCGCTCGCCGAGCGGAGCCTCGTGCCCGGGCTCGAGCCGAAGCGCGCCGACGTCATCGTCGCGGGCGGGCTCATCACGCTCGCGTACCTCGAGCATGTCGGCGCTCGCGAGGTCATGATCTCGGACCGCGGAGTGCGCTGGGGTCTGGCCGAAGAGCTCGCGCGCGAGCCGTCGGCGCCTCGCGCGCCGTAGCGCACGACGCCGCGTCGTGCGTCGTGCGGTCGGCGCGTGGCGCCGCTCGACGACAGGGATGGCTGTGGTGCGAGCGCTCGTCAGGATGCCCGACCAAACGGCGAGCGACGTCGCGCCGGCGTGACTCGGAGCCGACGAAGAGGCGACTTAACCGGGCGCGCGAGCCGGAGGAGCTTCGATCCCTCGAACCGGTCCGTCCGGCTTTCGCGCAGCATCCCGCTCCCCCTCCGACGACCCTCGAGCCCCGACGCCCCGTCGCCTGGCTCGATGGAAGGAGAGCTCGCCGCATCCCCGAATTCGGCCCGGCCGCCCTTGCGCGAGCGCTCTTTTCCTTACAAACTCCCACCATACCCTTGGACGCGGGGCGCCAGCGGCGGCTTCGAGGTCCATACGGCTCGAAACCCTTTTTGAATCAAGGAGCTGAGAGAGGCAACAGAACCCCTGCTGGCGCCGAAAGCGACGATTGCGACGCGGCCCCATCGGGCGGCGCGAGACGTCGTCCATGCGCAGAGCTAGCCCTACATGCCGCATTTTTCTGTACAAAACATTTGACAGAAGAGGGGTTTCGGAACTAGAGTACGCCCGCCTGAAGTTGCGGCCGAGTGGCACCGACAGCGCCGGATAACTTGCGCCCGAAGCGTTAGCTGCGGGCGCGTTCGTTCGAGAGCCGCGGGCGTGCTCCGGAAGAATGCCTGAGGTTTCGCATCGCGCGAAGCCTGCAACTCGGCGTGCGGTCTGTGCTTACGCAGTGACCTTGTAGATGAGCGATTCGCCGCTTCGGATTTCGAGGCGACGAGTCAGTCCGGACCCGACAGGGTCCAGGAAACGAAGGAGACGCTATGCAGGCTGGAACGGACGTGCAGTTCAAGGTCGGTGACAAGGCGGTCTACCCCGCGCAGGGCGTGGCCGAGGTCATCAAGATCGAGGAGAAGGACATCGCGGGTAAGCGGCAGTCCTTCTACGTCCTCCGCATCATGGACACGGACCGCAAGATCATGGTCCCGGTCTCCAACGCGAGCGCCGTCGGTCTCCGTCAGGTCATCAGCGAGCTGGAGATCCGCGAGATCTTCGACATCCTCAAGGAGAGGACGATCGCGTTCGACAACCAGACGTGGAACCGCCGCTACCGCGGGTTCATGGACAAGATCAAGACC
>JAHBWH010000376.1 GCA_019637115.1 Myxococcales bacterium
CGTCGGCAAGCGCGCGCCCACGCGCGCCGCGTCGCGCGCGCGACGCACCCTGCCGACGCCGACGCCGCGCTCGACGCGGCGCTCACCGTCGACCCGCGCGCGGCGGACGCTTGCCTCGCCCTGGTCCGTCGCTCCGACCCGCCCTCGCCCGGCCGACTCGAGTCGCTCGAGCGGTGTCGCGCCGTGCTCGGCGACCGCAACGCGGTGCTCCGACGTTTGGTCGAAGCGTCCAGTCACGCGAGCCCCGACCGACGCCACGCGTGGCTCGCCGCCTGGACCCGGCTCGACCCCGACGACGCGCTGCTCGGAGCGACGCGGTTGCGCGCCGCGCTCGTGGACGGAGACCCGCGAACCCTGCGGGCGGCGGCGGAGCACGTCCTCCAGCGCCGTGATCGGAGCCTGCTCGCCGACCTCGTGGACGCCGCCGAGCGTTTGGCAGAGCTCGCGCGCGAGAAGGAGCGCGAGGGCTCGAGTGATGATGCCGGAGACGGCGCGACCGAGGACGGCGCGACCGAGGACGGCGCGGTCGGCCTCGTCCTCCACGCGCTCGACCACCTCGGCTGCGCCGAGACCCTGCTTCCGCTCGCGACGCGGCTCGTCCGGAGCCAAGCCAGCCGGGTCGCGGTGGCGGAGCGTCGCGTCGTCTGGAGCGCGGAGGGATCGGACGCCCGCGTCGACGCCCTCCGGGAGGTCGCTCGCCTCGCCGCCGAGCGCGGTGATCGTGGCGCCGAGGCCCGCTCGTGGGTCCGCCTGCTGGCCGAGGACGCCTACGATCCCGAGGCGCTGCGGCGGCTCGCGGAACTCTACGCCGAAGGCGGCGACGTCGAGCGGCACCTCGCGGTGCTCGCGCTCATGCGGGAGTCCGCCGAAGACGATCCCGCGGCGCGCACCGCGCTGCTCCGCGATCTCGCGGCGGTCGCGTTCGGACGGGCGGGGCCAGCGCGTGGCCTCCCCTTCCTGACCCAGCTGGTCGACGAGCACGACGATCCGGTCGAGGGCGCGTATGACGCCGCTGGCGTGCTCGTCGCGCTCAAGGCCTTCGAGGATGCCGTCGCGTTCCTCCGCGACCGCGCCGAGGGCCACCTCGAGCGCAACGAGGGTCGTGAGGCAGCGCGGGTGTACGCGCGCGCGGTCGCCATCGCCGAGCGGGCCGCTGACGATTCAGCCCGTGCGCTCTCAGTCGCTGAAGAGGCGCTCCGCCGAGGGGCACGGAGCCCCGAGCTCCTCCTCGCGTTCGAGCGGCTCGCGCTCGCCCGCGTCGAGGACGGCGACATGGAGGCCATCCCCCGCGCGAGCGCGACCTACGACGCGCTCGTCGCGCGCTGCATCGGCCCCCACGGGCGGCGCGGGACGCGCTATCGGCAGGCCCGCTGGCTCGAGCGCGCAGGCGCGGAGGACGAGGCGCTCGACGCCTTCCTCGAGGCCTTCCGCGCGAGCCCGAGCGAGGGCGCCGTCTTCCTCGCGCTCGAGCGGCTCGCGCGCCGCACCCACCGCATCGAGCCCCTCGTCGACGCGCTGACGGCGCTGGCGGATCGCCAGACGCAGGTCGAGCGGCGGCTCGTCCTCGAGGAGCTGATCGTGGACGCGCTCGAGCGGGACCTCGGCCGCCCAGAGGCCGCGTTCGTGCGGCTCGCCCACGCGTGGAAGGAGACCGGCCGCATCGTGCTCGTGCCCGAGCTGCGCCGGCTCGCGCGCGCCGTCCACGCTCGCTCGCCCGAGGAGGGCGAGCGCGCCCTCGCGCGCATCGATGAGGGCCTGCGCGCTCGCGTCGAGGCGACCTGGGACGTCGAGGATCAGGTCCGGACGTTGACGCTGCTCGCCGCGTTCCACGTCGAAGATCGCGACGACGTCGAGACGGCGCTCTCGGTCGCGGCCGAGATCGTGTCGCGCGAAGGCGACGAGGAGATCCCCGCGGAGCTCTTCGGCGAGGCGTACGGTCGGCTCGCGGGTTGGCTGCTCGACCGAGGTCGGAGCGCCGACGCGCGTACGTGGCTCGAGCGAGGCGCTCGGCGCGGGGGTGAGAGCGCGTGGATCGAGCGTGGGCTGGCGCGCCTGCGCGAGACACGGAGCGTGCCTCCCCCGCTCGACGCCATCGCGTCGGTGGGTGGGCTCGGCGCGGAGGGTGAGCAGACTGCCGCGACGCGGTCGTCGGAGGGTGACGCCTCGGTGTTCGGGGCTGGGTCCGCTTCTGGGTCTGCGGCTTCCGAGTCCGCGTCCGAGTCCGAGTCCGCGTCCGAGTCCGCGTCCGAGTCCGAGTCCGAGTCCGCGTCCGAGTC
>JAHBWH010000377.1 GCA_019637115.1 Myxococcales bacterium
CCACGGCAGCCCCGCGACGAAGCCGTCGGCGACCGCGCGCGGCAGGCGCGGCGGCTCGGTGCGCCGCAGCAGGTCCGCGTAGAGCATCATCGCGTCGAAGGGCAGGGTGCCGCTGTGGTTGGCCGCGATGATGACCGGCCCGCTCGCCGGGATGTGCTCGTGGCCGCGGCTCTCGACGCGAAACCACTTCTCGTAGAGGAAGTTCGTCGCGAGGTGAGCGATGGTGGCGCCCTCGCGGTGCGCGCCGAACTCGTCGTAGCCGTGCCCGCGATCGTCGATCGCCAACCGCGCGTAGCGCTCGCGCTGCTCTCGGCTGACCCCGAGGCCGCTCAGCACCCTCACCCACCGCGGGACGTCTCGCTCGTCGGTCACCCATCGAGCGTACCTCGCCCGCCGTCCCGCGCACCCCTCGACTCGCCGTCCGCTTCCGCCGAGGGGTTGTAGGTCGGTCGCCATCCCTCCGTTCAACCGGCGGCCCGTGAGCCTGTGCTCGCCGCGATGTCCAGCCGGGCGGCCTGCGAAGCAGGGGGTTCTCTCAGCTTCGAACTAGGGGCTGTCGCTCCCCACGGGGCGTGAAGCCCCGCGGGGCCACTCCAACGAGCCTACGCTCGCTTCGCTCCCTGCGCGCCGTCCGGTAGGACGCTCAACTGGGCTGCGCGGAGGCCCCGTTCGACGGCTTCTGGAGGAGCGGGACGAGCTCGCTTCGGTTGGTGAGGAGGTCGGCGAGCGTCGTGCGGTCGAGCACCGCGAAGAACGCGGCCTTCGCCTGTCGCAGCGCGCTCTCGAGCCCACAGTGTCCGGCGAGCCCGCAGGTGTTCTGGTCCGTGAAGCACTCGAGCAGCGACCACGACTCGGTGCGGCGGAGCAGGTCGCCCACCGTGAGGCCGAGCGCGCCGTCCGCGAGCCGCAGGCCGCCCGAGTTGCCTCGGCGCGCCTCGACGACCTCCTCGCGAGTCAGCCACTTGCCCGCCTTCGCGAGGTGGTGGGCGGAGATCCCGTAGGCGTGCGCGATCTCGCTGACTGGGACGAAGCGGCCGGGGTGCATGCCGAGGTAGAGCAGGGTGCGGAGGGTGTAGTCGCTGAACAGCGTGAGGGTCATGCCACCCCTACTATGAGGCCAACCGCTCGGATCGGAAGAGCATCGGCGCCGAAGGCGTATACTGTGTCCTTCTTCGGGTGGTTCGCGCCGCGGCCCCGTGTCGTGGCCCCGTGTCGTGGCCCCGTGTCGTGGCCCCGTGTCGTGGCCCCGTGTCGTGGCCCCGTGTCGTGGCCCCGTGTCGTGGCCCCGTGTCGTGGCCCCGTGTCGTGGCCCCGTGTCGTGGCCCCCGCGTGGTCCCCGCGTCGGCGCCCCGCGTTGCTGGTTTCTGCTTCGTCGGTCGTGGCGTCGCAGGGGCGTGGTATGCCAGCCGTCCCCCGCCATGCCGATCCGGCTCGTCTACAGCCAGCGCACGGAGTCGCTCGTCGACGCCCTCGCCGACGCCCTGTCGGCCGAGCGCGCCGCGCGTGGCCCGCTCGAGCCGGCGCACCTCGTGGTGCCGAGCCGAAACCTCGAGCGGCACGTGGTGCTGGCCCTCGCGGAGCGCCTAGGGATCGCGGCGAACCTCCGCTTCCACCGTCTCGAGTCCTTCGTCGGGCGTTGGCTCGCGCGAGAGCTCGCGCCGCTGCGCGAGGGCGCCGCGCCGCTGCGCGTCCTCGACCGGCGCGCCTTCGAGGCGTTCGTCCTCGGCGCGCTCCTCGACGAGCGGTTCTTCGCCCACCCCGACGCGACACCGCTCGCCCGCTACGTCGGCCGCGAGGCGGGCGCGCGGGGCACGAGCGAGCGACGGCTCGCGCAGCTCGCGTCGCGCGTTGCGCGCCTCTTCGAAGCTTACGCCTATTCGCGCCCCGAGCTGCTCGCCGCGTGGGCAGACGGCAGGACGACGCTCGACGCCCGCGCCGAGGCCGCGGAGACCGAGCGGTGGCAGCGGCACCTCTACGGGGAGGTCCGCTCGCGCGCGGCGCCGCGCGGCTTCGTCCCGCTCCACGAGGCCCTCGCGCAGCTCTCGGCCGCGTCTCCGCGCGCGGGCGTGTTGCCGCCCTCGGTGCACGTCGTCGGCCTCTCCTACGTCGCGCGCCTCTTCCAGTGGGTCTTCGGGGCGCTCGGCGTGCGCACCGAGCTCGGGCTCTACGTCCTCAACCCCTGCCGCGAGTTCTGGGAGGACGTGCCGTCGGAGAGCGAGCTCCGCGCGCGCCTCCCGCGTCGCGGTCGCGCGCGC
>JAHBWH010000378.1 GCA_019637115.1 Myxococcales bacterium
AGCACGAGGGGCGCCTGCGCATCCGCGGCGAGGCCCCGAACCTGCGGTGGGAGCTCGGGCGGACGCCGATCCTCATCGTCGAGGGGCGCGAGCGCCGCGAGCCGCGGCTGGAGGCCGCCATTCGACGCGCGGTGCGGGACGGCCGGATGGTCGAGTGAGGCTCGCGATGGAACCTCGCGGCGCGCGCGCTGTCGGATGCGACGGCGTGCTGTGCGCCGGAAGGGAGTGAGCGCGATGGCATCGATCGACAGCGGGGGCGGAGGAGGGCGGAAACGGGTCGATCACGACGTCCCCTTGGTCCCGTTCATCGACCTCCTGCTCTGCACCGTGATGTTCTTGCTCGTCACCGCGGTCTGGGCCGAGGTCGCCGGGATGCCCGCGACGCAGTCGGGGGGCGCGATCGATGGCGCGGAGCCTCCAGCGATGGAGCTGCTCGTGACGCTCTCGAGCTCGCGCGTGATCGTCGCCTCGACGCTCGGCGACGAGGCCGCGCTCGACCTCGTCGACGCGCACCTCGACACGCCCGCGCTCGTCGCGATCCTCACGCGCCACCGGAGCGAGAGCGGTCGCCCGCTTCCCGTGAAGCTCTTGCCGGATGACGACGTCAGCACCGCGCTCTTGGTCGAGACGATGGATACGCTGCGGGGCGAGGGCTTCGCGTCGATCGCGTTCCCGAACGCCGCAGGCGGGTGACGAGCGGGCGGGGCCCTGGACGCGGACCCGGACGCGGACGCGGTCCCGTCAACTGCGAGCCGCGAGCCGCGTGGCCTCGAGCCACGGCTCCAGCGCCGTGAGCGCGCGCTCGGACATTCGCTCGTGGCGCTCCGACTTGCCCAGCTTGCGGCGCTTGCCGTTCGTCGTGATCTCGAAGGGTGACTCGAGCGGCGGGAACATGCTCCAGACGACGTTCGAGGGCTGGAAGTCGTCTCGCGGGCGCCGCAGGTGGCGGTAGAGCGCGCCGAGCGCGGTGAGCTCGCTCGGCGGGGCGACGTCGCGCCCGTGCAGGCGACACGCGAGCGTCGCGCCGAGCCAGAGCCCGCACGCCGCGCTCTCGATGTAGCCCTCCACGCCAGTGATCTGCCCCGCGAGGAAGACGCCGGGGCGTGCGCGGAGCGAGAGGTCGTCCGCGAGGACCTCGGGGGCGCGGACGAAGGTGTTGCGGTGGACGGTGCCGAGCCGCTCGAACTCCGCGTTCTCGAGGCCGGGGATCATGCGGAAGACCCGCTTCTGCTCGGGCCATTTCATCCGCGTCTGGAAGCCGACGAGGTTGTACGCCGTCCCCACAGCGTCCTCTCTGCGGAGCTGGACGACCGCGAACGGACGTCGCCCGGTGCGCGGATCGCGGAGCCCGACGGGCTTCATGGGGCCGTACGCGAGCGTCAGCCGCCCACGCTCGGCCATGACCTCGAGCGGCAAGCAGCCCTCGAAGTAGCGCACGTCTTCGAATTCGTGCGCCTCGGCCTTCTCCGCGGCGAGCACGGCGGCGAGGAAGGCGTCGTACTCGGCCTCGTCGAGCGGGCAGTTCACGTAGGCGTCGTCGCCGCCCTTGTCGTAGCGAGAGGCCCGAAAGACCTTCTCCCAGTCGAGGCTCTCGGCGAGCACGACTGGGGCGATGGCGTCGTAATAAGCGAGGCTCGCGCTGCCGATGACGCGCTCGAGGTCCTTGGCCAGCGCCTCGCCCGTGAGCGGGCCGGTGGCGAGCACGACCGGGTGGTCGACCGAAGGGATGGCGAGCACCTCCTCGGCCACGACCTCGATGTTCGGGTGCGCGTGCAGGCGCCGGGTGACCTCGGGGCCGAAGCGCTCGCGATCGACGGCGTAGGCGCCACCCGCGGGGACGCGACACTCGTCACCGACGCTCAAAACCAGCGACCCCGCGCGGCGCATCTCCTCCTTGATGAGGCCGACGGCGTTCGCGAGCGCCGCGCTCCGGAAGGAGTTCGAGCACACGAGCTCGGCGAAGAAGTCGTGGCTCTGCGCGGGCGTCCGCTTGTGAGGCTTCTGCTCGAAGAGCCGCACGCGCACGCCGCGCTCGGCGAGCTGCCAGGCGCACTCGCTGCCCGCGAGGCCAGCGCCGACGATCGTGACGATGGGCGATGTGGACATCGACGCCTCCCATGGCGCGCCGAGCCCAACCCCGCAAGGCTCCGGTCCTCGGTCGCGGTCTTCGGTCTCGTCTCGGTCGCGGTCTCGGTCGCGGTCGGTCGCGGTCGGTCGCGGT
>JAHBWH010000379.1 GCA_019637115.1 Myxococcales bacterium
TGCAGCGCGCGCGAGGGCTCGACCGCGAGCTCGCCCGTGTCGAGCGCCGAGACGAGCGGCAGGCCGACGCGGCGGGAGCGGTCGTCGATCTCGGGTCCGAGCAGGCCGAGCAGCAACGCCGCGCGCTGCACCGCGTCGACCTCGACGTAGCTCGGCGCCGCCGCGCGCAGCGCGTCCGCGAACGCCTCGGCGGTCTCGAAGCGCTCTTCGGGCCTCCGCGCGAGCGCCCTCATCGCGACGGCCTCGAGCGCGGCGGGGACGGGGCCCAGCTCGCTCGGTGGCGGGACGTCGCCGGCGAGGACGCGGCGGATGACGACCCCTTCGTCGGCGTCGTCGAAGAGGCGGCGCCCCGTGAGCATCTCCCAGAGGATCACGCCGAGCGCGAAGACGTCGCTGCGGCGCTCGGCGGTGCCCTCGAGCTGCTCCGCGGCCATGTAGCGGAGCTTGCCCTTGATCTGCTTGCCGGTCGTGCGTTGGAGACGCCGCTCCGCCTTGGCGACGCCGAAGTCGATCACCTTCACCTGCCCTTGAGTGCCGAGGAGCAGGTTGTGGGGGCTCACGTCGCGGTGGATGAGGTGGAGGGGGCGGCCGTGCTCGTCACATGCCTCGTGGGCGGCGTGCAGCCCGGCGGCGGCGTCGACGAGGATCGCAACGATGACGGCGGGGACGAGCCGTCGACCCAGCGCCTCGAGCTTTCCGAGGAGCTGCGCGAGCGACGCGCCCGGCACGTGCTCGATCACCATGAAGAGCTCGCCGTCCGCCTCGCCGAGATCCTCGACGCGCGCGACGTTCGGGTGCTGGACCGCCGCCGCCAAGCGCGCCTCGTCGAGGAACATCGCCCGCAGCTTCTCGCTCCGCGCGTGGCGTCGATGGACGATCTTCAGGACGACGGGCCGACCGACACCCGCGGCGCTGACGCGGTGCGCGAGGAAGACCTCGCCCATCCCGCCGCCGCCGAGCTTGCCGAGCAGCTCGTACGCGCCGATGCGTCGGCCGATCACCGGGCCCCCTCGGGCGGGTCGACGCGGATCGTCTGGCCCGGGCCCACCCGGACGGTCGCCGTCTGCGACCGCGCGCCACGACGCCAGACGACGACGCGCTCGCCCGGCTCGACCTCGACCTCTCGGCCGCGGACCCGCACGCCATCGACCGTCACGATGGCGCCGCGCGGGGCGATCCGGAGACGCCCCGGCGCGCGCAGCGCGACCAACGCCGCCTCGACCTGCCGGGCTCGCGCGCCGTCGAGCCCGGAGGCGTACTCGGTCTGGAGCTGCTCGTAGTAGGCGGTCGCCTTCTGGACCTCGCCGAGGCGCGCGAGCACCGCCGCGAGGTTGAAGAGGATCGTGCCATCGGGGCTGCACGCGAAGGCGCGCTCGAACGCGTCTGCAGCGCGTCGGAGGTCCTCGGCGGCGACCGCGGCGCGTCCCTCGTCGTATGCGGCGCGCGCGGCGTCCCGCGGCGTCGGGGTGCAGGGCGGCGGCGCGACCTGCGGGGCGGGAGACCGCGCCGCGGTCGGCTCGGTGGGCGCCATGGTGGCGACCTGGGGCGCAGGCGAGGCCATGGGGGCCGCCACGATGGGCGGGGGCGCCGCTGGGCGATAGTAGGCGTCGAGCTCTGCCGCGCCGCCCCGGTCGGGCCCGCGGAAGACCCCGACGTGGACGACGTCGCTGCTCGGCGCATGGGCCTCGACGCGCGTCGCGAAGCTCCGAAGCGCGTCCGCCTCGTCGGCGCAGATCGACCACCACGTCCGCCCGGCGATGCTGGAGGTCGTGACGGCGCCGCGGCGGACCTGGACCTGGGCTTGGTCGCCCTCGGCGATGACCACGAGGACGCGGCAGCCCTCCCGTGGGAGCTCGACGTCGACGAGCGCGAGGTGCGTCTCGTCGAGCTCGACGCGGCGCCACTCGCCGACCCGCTCGTGCGCGGCCCCGCGGAGGACCTCGTCGACCTCCGCCTCGGCGGCGCGCGCCCGGGGCGAGGGACGCGCGTCGCGGGCGCACCCGACCACCGAGGCCGCCCCGAGGATCGCGAACGCGAGCGCGACGCGGGTGCGCATCGCGGGGAGTGTACTCAACGGGCGCCCCGCCGGCCGCGGATTCGCCTTCGGCGATGGCGAGCTCGGTCTGGGGCCGGGTCGTGTGTCGTGGTTGGGGTTGGATGGCGGTCGCACCTTCCGGGGCCGGGGCCGCGACGGGGGCCGGGACCGCGGC
>JAHBWH010000038.1 GCA_019637115.1 Myxococcales bacterium
AGGTCTTCGAGCTGCTCTGCTGTCGCGAGCTCTCTCCGGACGAGGTCGCCGAGGAGCTCTCGCTCTCACGGCCCGCCGTGTACATGTGGCGGACGCGGATCCGTGAGGCGGCGCGCGAGATCGCCGCCGAGCTGGAGGGGACGCGATGAGCGCGGACGATCGCTGGTCGGATCCGATCTGGGACGAGCTGGCCGCGGGCGAGCTCGACCCCGAGGAGCGCGCGGCGCTGGAGGCGCTCGCGAGCGAGGACGAGCTCGAGGCGTTCCGCCCGCTCGACGACGCCTTTCGAGACCGCCTCGCCGGCGCGCTCACGACGCAGGTCCGGCACGCGCGCTCGCGTCGTCGCTTCGCGCTCGCGGCCACGACTAGCGTGCTCGCGGCGGCCGCGGCCGTCGTGCTCGTGGTGCGCCCCTTCGCCGACCCGCGCTTCGACGAGCCGCCGTCCGCTGAGGTGGTCGACGAGAACGCGCGCGCGGCGTCCGCTCGGTTCGTGGGCGAGCTGCGCGGTGGCGTCGCGACGGAGCGCAGCGCGTCGCCCGAGCCTGGCGCGTCGCCCGAGCCTGCCGCGTCGCCCGGGCTTGGCTCGTCGTCCGAAGGCGGCGCGCCGCAGGTCCTCCCGACGTTCCACCCCGAGACCCGCCTCGAGCTCGTCGTGCGTCCGCTGCGCGAGGGGGGGGAGCGATCGATGGCGCACGCGACCTTCGTGCGCGTGGACGGAACGCTCCGGCCTTGGGACGTCCCGGTCGAGCGTGCGCGAAGCGGCGCCGCCCGCGTGGTAGGGACCGCCGGCGCGTTGCTCGACGCGGTTCCCCCTGGCGTCGTCGAGCTCGTGATCGCCATCGACGACACGCCGGCCAGCGCAGAGCGCGTCGAGCGCTGGATCGCCGACGGTGATCCGCGGGTCCTCCGCTTCCCCGCGCGCTTCGTGCTCGGGCCCGCGACCTCCGACGACGAGGGGTCGCGATGAAGCGACGTCCGGCCTCGGCGGTGGGGCCGCGGCTGCCTGGCGGGCTGCTCCTGCTCGCCGCCGCATGTGGCGGTGGCTCGGGCTCCGCGGCGCCGCTCGCGGCGCAGCTCGGCTGTGAGCTCGAGCTCGATCGAAGCGAGCTCGCTTGTGTGGGCGAGGCGACGGTCTTCGTGGCCTCCGAGCGCGCGCCCACCGCGACGCTGAACGGCGAGCCGCTCACGCTGGCCTGGCGCGCGGTCGAAGGCGGTTGGCGCGCCGAGGTGGATGCAGAAGGCCGCCTCGAGCTCGAGGCGGGCGGCGCGCGCGGCGCGTGGTCGCTGCGCGCGCGTGATGATCGCTTCGACGAGGTCGAGGCGCGCCGGAGCGCGGGCGACCTGGAGGGCGCGCTCGAGGCGCTCGAGACGCTCGAGCGGCAGGCACCCTCCGACGATACGCTCGGCCGATTTCCCAAGCCGCCCCGCGCGAGGGTCGCGGGCCTGCGGGCGCGGATCGCGCTGCGCGCGGGCCGCGTCGACGAGGCGGTGGCTGGATTGCGGGTGGCGCGCGTCGCCGCGGAGCGCGCGGGCCTGCCGACGCGCGCGGCGCTCGACGCGATCGCGGAGGCGTTCACGGAGCGCGCGCGCTGGCGCTTCGCGGAGGCGCGCGCGGCGCTCGACGCCGCGTCGCGCCTCGGCGCGCCCGACGCACAGATGGACACGCGCGTGGCCTACCACCGAGGCCTCGTCGCGCGTGACGTGGGCGACGTCCGCGAGGCCCTGCGGGCCTTCGAGCGCGCGCAGGCCTCCGCGGCGCGCGTGGGGCCAGACGACGTGGGGGCGTGGGCCGCGCAGGCGGCGGCGCGCCTGCGACACGAGCTCGGTCGGCGCGCCGAGGCCTACGCGGAGCTCGACGCCGTGCGCGCCGAGGGCGCGTGCGAGCGCGCGCACCTCGCGACCAACCGGGGTTGGCTCTCGTTGCTCGACGCCGAGGAGCGCGTGGGCGTCGTCGACCGCGCGGCGCTGGAGCTGGCGGCGCGGCTCTACGCGAGCGAATGCCCACACCCCGCGGGGGCCAACGCGCGCGTGAACCTGGCCCTCGCGTCCTGGCTCGAGGGAGACCTCGTGGGGGCGCGAGGCGCTCTCGAAGGCGCGGCCGACGCCGCGAACCTGGAGGTCGCGCTCTGGCGAGACGTCATCGAGTCACGCCTCGCGGCGTCGAGCGGCGAGGCGCGTGCGGCGGCGGCTCGCCTCGAGGGGTGGCTGCCGAGGCTGGCCGCCGCCCCGCCGGGGGCGCGGTGGCGCGTGTGGGTCGAGCTCGCGAAGGTGCGTGTGGACGAGGGGGCGAGCGAGGCCGCGATCGGCGCGCTCCGCGCCGCAGAGGACGAGCTCGAGGCCGAGAGCCGCCGCCGACCGATCGAGGGCAACCTCGGGGGCTTCGCGGGATATCGCGACGAGAGCGCGCGGCGGCTCGTGCACCTGCTCGTGAGCGAGGGCGCGCTCGAGGAGGCCTTCGACGTCGCGAGGCGCGCGCGGACCCGTCGGCTCCGTCAGCTCCGCTGGCGTGAGCGGGTCGCGGCGCTCGACGCGAGCGTCCGCGCGCGTTGGGAGCAAGCGGTCGGCGCCTACCTCGCGGCGCGGGCCGACGCCAGCGCGGACGCGGCGGAGGATTGGCGCCTGTCGGCGGAGGCGCTGGAGACACGGCGGCAGGCGCGCGCGGGCGTGGAGGCCCGACTCGGTCGGCTCCTCGACGACGCCTACGCCGTGCTCGCCAGCGGGCGTGGCATCGAAGCGGGGGTCCTCGGGCCGGGCCCCGCCGAGGGCGAGTTGACGCTCCTGCACTTCGACGAGCTCGCGTTCGCGGCGTGGACGCAAGACGGCGCGCGCAGGGTCGAGGTCCACCGCGTCGACCCGGAGGATCCCTTCGGCCCCTTCGCCGCGCGCCTCTCTGACGCCCGCTTCGTCCGGCTCCTTCCGCACGGCACGTGGCGCGCGGTGCCTCTCCACGCCGAGGTCCTCGGGCCGCCGGTGGTCTATGGCCTCGACCTCCCACGCGAGCGAGCGCCCCGCCAGCGTCGCGGTGCCGTCGTGGTGGCCGATCCCAGGGGCGATCTGCCCTTCGCGTTGGCCGAGGGGCGAGCGCTCGCGGCCCACCTCGGCGCGCCGCTGCTGGCGGGGGACGACGCGAGCTGGGACGCCGTCGGCGCGGTGCTCCGCACCGAAGCGGTCTTCTATTACGCAGGCCACGGCGAGGCCGCGGACGATCCGCTCCGGAGCGCGTTGCCGCTCGCCCATGGAGGGCGGCTCGAGGCGGGCGACGTGCTCGCGCTCGAGCGGGTGCCGTCGGTCGTGGTGCTCTCGGGCTGCGAGACCGCGAGCGCATCGCTCGAGGGTGCGCCTGCGACGCTCGGGCTGGCGCAGGCCTTCGTCGCGAGCGGCGCCGAGCGCGTGATCGCGACGACCGCTCGGGTCCCCGACGCCGCCGCGCGACGTTTCGCGGACGCCCTCCGCCGACACGCCGCGACCTCCGACGAGCCCTTCTCGGTGGGGTCGGTCGCGGCGGCGATCGCCGAGCTCCGCGCCGCCGGGCTCTCCGACGTCACCAGCTACCGGATGCTGGTCCCTTGAACGAGATGGGCAGCCGTCACCGCCCGAGAACGAAGGACGAACATGAACCACAAGATCCTCTGGGTTGCGCCGCTGATGGCGCTCGTGGGCTGCACCGGCGACCAGGTCGGCGCGCGTGAGGACGGGCTCTTCGCGTCGATCGGCGTGGCGTCTCCGTCCGCGAGCGCCTCCTCGGCGAGTAGCCCGTCGACGCCGAGCTCCTCAGCGACGACCACCACGAGCACCGTGACGACCGGGGTGCTGGCGCCCCGCGACCCACGCCCGAACACGACCGTCTGGCGTCAATGCGACGCGCATCGACTCGTCGGCAGCCTCCGCTACGGCACCCGGTGCCCGGCCCCCTCGGGCAACTGGCGAGCGGATGGCCGCTTCGCCGGGTTGGTCAACGAGTCGGGCGCGGGGTACTGCGGGTACACGCTGCCTGCCCACCTGCCGTTCACGTTCTCGGGTCTGCCGGTCCATCGGAGCCAGGATGACGTCAACGGGTGGGTCCTTCGTCCGGAGCAATGGCTCGAACCGGACTGCCCGACGGTGGTGCCGCTCTCGGACGACGACGCCATCGCGTCGTGGGGTCCGGCGCACGTCGAGGCCCAGCGCCGCCAGCTCGATCACCTCGTGTCGTTGCCGACGGTCCGGCCCTTCTTCGGGCAGTCGCTCCCGCAGACGACCGACGTCTGGATCCTGGACGCCTCGCGCAACAGCAGCGCCGCCGACATCGAGCCGCTGCGCGGTGTCCACTCGGACCACGGCTTCGCGGTCGGGCTCCTCATGCGCGATCTCCTCTGCCCCGAAGGGCGCGAGGGCGTCTGTCCGGTGCGCTTCAAGTCGCGCAACGTGCTCGGCCGCGGCTACGACGGCGGCGGCGCGCACGGGTACATCGGCGACCTCGCCGTCGCGATCCGGCACGCCGTCGACCAGAACGCACAGGTCATCGTCTTGGCCGTCGGCTTCCACGAGCAGTTCGCGCGACAGGGCGACCACAACTTCGACGTCAACCGGTTCCACGAGGCGGCCGACACCATCCGCGCGGCGCTGAACTACGCGCGCTGCCGCAACGTCGCCGTCGTCGCCGCCGCGGGGAACACCGAGGCGGGCCCGCTCGCGAGCGTGGTGGACGGCCGAAACCCCATGTACCCGGCGGGCTTCTCCGATGAACGCGGCTGGAGCTGCGGGAGCACGTCGCCGCCGGCGAACGCCCGCCTCGTGCTCACCGCGAGCGCGCTCGATCCTTGGGACGCCCCTGCTCCCAATGCGCGCGCGAACGGGGAGGCCGAGCTCGCGGCGCCTGGCTTCGCCGTGGTGGCGCCGAACCCGCTCGGCGCCGGTCCGAGCTTCGTCTCGGGCGGCACGGGCAGCTCGTTCGCGGCGGCTCACCTCGCGGCGCTCGTGGCGTTGGTCAAGGCCTACCAGCCCGGTGCGACTCCGGAGGCCATCCACGCGCGGATCGCGCAGCACGGCGTGCGGCTCGGGCGTGACGCGAGCTTCTGTCACCAAACGGGTCGGTGGCCGAGCTGCGCCGAGGTCCGTCGCATCGACGTCTGCCGCACCGTGCGCTCGATCGTCGAGCCGCTCTGCCGGCCGCGCAGCGGCGGCCTGCTCTTCATCCCGCCCGCCGAGTGCAGCGCCCTCCCGGTCTGCGACCCGCTCGCGGCTGGCGCTGGCGCCCCCGCGCAGGGCGTCGACTTCGCCCGCCTCGCGCAGGCGACGACCGAGAGCGCCGCGGATCCGAGTCAGATCGGCGTGCTCGGCCAGTGCGGCGCGTCCGGCGCCGCGGTGGCTGGCTGGCCGTCGTCCGAGCCGGGGAGCTCGCTCTGCCCCGCGCTCGAGCACGAGAACGGCATCCGAACGCCCAACCGGGTCGGCTCGCTGCCCGGGGTGGATCCGTGCGGCGCCTGCGTGATCGACGCGCGCGACCCCGCGCGGCCGGAGCTCGTCGTCTCGCTCCAGCCGGGGCTGTCGATCGGTTCGCCGGTGCTCGACATCGGCACCTCCTCCGTCGCGCTCGGGTCCTTCGCGCTGCAGAGCCAGAGCAGCGTGACGCCGCTCCGCATCGCCCTCCCGCCGATGCAGGTGGTCCCCACGCACGCGAAGCTCTCCATGATGGTCGGAGAGAGCCAGTCGGCGACGGGCTACGTGCCCGTCTACGTGGGGCCCTGAAGCGGTCGGTGCTCACCGGGGGTCGTGACGAGCTCCGACGTCGTCACGAACCCCGAGGGGCGCTCGCGCTTGGCGGATGACCCAGTCGGCGGATGACCCAGTCGGCTGATGACCCAGGCCTGCACCAGCAAGCCCACGATCCCAGCGAGCGGCCCTGGGCTCACGCGACGGGGCTTCGCCGCACGAGGGACGCGCGCTGCGCCGCTGGGTTCGTGTTTCACGTCTACGCGCTGGCGCGCGAGCAAGGGCCAGAGGGTGCACATCGCGGACCCGAAGATGCGCGTCGCGAGCGCGCTCGACCACGCCGCGGGCGACCTTTAACGCCGGATTAATCTCGCGAGCTCGTGAGGCCGAGCGGCTCAGTCAGCGCAAAGCCCGCCATGGGGAACGATGCTCGGCACCGTGAAGCCGAGGCCGATTCCGCCCAAGCTCAGCGTGTAGTCCCCCGCCGCGAGGACGTCCGACGAACACCCCGCGAACCGTGAAGAGAAGCAGTCCGTGCAGGCATCATCGTCTGCAGCGGGACACAACGCTGCTTCGACGCTCAGGGCTCCGCCGCTCTCGGTCACCTGGCAAGCGCCGTGGTGGAGAGAGACTCCCTCGGAGGGAAAGACCTGCACCCGAATTCGCGCCGCGGCGTCCAGATGCTCTCCGTCGGCGTCTGCGCGCCCGCGGACGCATACCTGCCGGACTGGGGCCGGAGCCGCGTGAGAACAAGCGAACGACCCGCAACCCCAACACGGTGAGTACCCCGGTGGGACGCAGCTGTCGGGGAAGAGCAACTGCTCGGTCCCCCGCTGGCCGCACGCGGTCGCGAGGGCGCACGCCAACTCCGCCCACACACACCCACCATAGACCGGTTCCGCGCTCGGGTTGTTGACGCACGACCGTTCCAGCGGTGAAGCGTAGGTCGGCGAACACGACTCGGCGGAGATGCAGGCTGCTTCGTCCAGTCCAGCGCACTCCCCGATCCCGAGGCACGTCTCATCGTCGAGGTAGTGGAGGCACACGCGGCACGCCTCCTCGTCCAGATAGTCGGTGCAGGAAACGCCAGCACCTCGCCCAGCATCGACGTTGTGCACCGGCTCGTCGGGCGAGCAGGCGACGCCCCAAACCACGAGCCAGATGACGAAACGCCGCATCGAACGATTACGGTACACCAGATCGTGGGAACCGCCGCGCCCGCGACCCGCCCCTTCGAGCTGCGGGGCTCTCGCACGCCGAGGTCACGGGCCCTTGCCGAGTCCGGCGCCAGCTCTCGGTCGCGCACACGGCACCTCGACCGCGACGGCGGTAGGAGCCGAGCGAGCTCGAGCTCAGAGGCCGAGCTTGCGGCCGACGGCCTCGAGGGCGCGCTGCGTCTGCTCGTCCTCGGCCTCCACGAGGCCGTCGATCTTGCGCACAGCGCTCATGACGGTCGTGTGGTCCTTGCCGCCGAAGCGCTCGCCGAGCTCCGGGTAGCTCGTGCCGAGGCGCTGCCGACAGAGGTACATCGCGACCTGTCGCGGGTAGCTCACCGCGCGGTGGCGACGCTTCGACTTCAAATCGCCCAGCTTGATGTTGAAGTACGTGCAGACCGCGCGCTGAACGTCCTCGACGGTCAGCGCCTGTTCGTTGGTCGGCAGGGACGCCCGCAGCGACTCCTTCGCGAGGTCGAGGTCGATGCCCCGACCGAGGAGCTCGGCCTTCACCGCGATCCGGAGCAGCGTGCCCTCGAGCTCGCGGACGTTGCTCTTCACGTGCTGGGCGATGAAGAGCGCGACGTCGTCGGTGAGGTGGATCTTCTCCGCCTCGGCCTTCTTCTTGAGGATCGCGATCCGCGTGTCGAGCTCGGGCGGCTGGATGTCGGCCACCATGCCCGACTGGAAGCGGCTGATGAGGCGCTCCTCCATCTCCACGATCTGCTGGGGATAGACGTCGGAGGTGACCACGATCTGGCGGTCGGAGTGGTAGAGGGCGTTGAAGGTGTGGAAGAACTCTTCTTGCGTCTGATCGCGGCCGGCGAGGAACTGGATGTCGTCCATCAGGAGGACGTCGCATTGCTCGCGGTAGCGGCGGCGGAACTCGTCGATGCGGTGGTTCTGCAGCGACCAGATGAACTCGTTCGTGAAGCGCTCGGCGCTGAGGTAGAGGATGACGGCGTCGGGCTTGTCGCGCAGGATCGTGTGACCCATCGCGTTCATGAGGTGCGTCTTGCCGAGACCCACCCCGCCGTAGATGAAGAGGGGGTTGTACCGCTTGCCCGGCGCGTCGCCGACCGCTACGCACGCCGCGTGCGCGAGCTGGTTGGAGGGCCCGACGACGAAGTTGTCGAAGCTGTACTTCGGGTTGAGGTCCGTGAAGCGCACCGGGGTCGGGTCGCGGCGCACGGCTGGGCGCGCCCGCGGCCGGGCCGGCGTCTCCAGCTCGACGCGCTTGGGCGGCGCCTGCAGGGCCTCGTCGATCTCGAAGCGCAGCCGCGAAGGGGAGTCGGTCGCGTCGAGCCAGACCTCCGCGAGCGCGTCGAGCAGGAGGTCGTTGTAGTGGTTGGTGATCCAGTCCGCGTAGAACCGGTTGGGGATGCGCAATACGACCGCGTCGCCCTCGAGCCCTTCGCAGCGGACCGGAGCGAGCCACGTGTCGAAGTTCTCGGCGGAAAGGCGGCCGCGGAGACTCTCGAGCGCGCGTTCCCACAGTTCGTTCATGTTCGGATTCCTCGACATTCTCGGGCGAAAAGAATGCAGATCCCCAACCTGTGCACAGGTGGGGCCAGGGGCTCTGCTTCGGTCGAAGGGGGAAAGTCGTTGCTGCGAGGGTGCGGTCGGCGAGCCGAGCCGCGCGCGACAACCGGCGAAGGCAACGAACGGCACTCACGGCGCCGCCAGCACACCCTCCCTGTGTCACCCCCTCGAACGAAGGGAAGGCGAAGCTAGCAGCCTCCCTCCGTCACGTCTACGCCACTTTGCACCCAAGTTTCTAACTCGTGGGGATCGCGCGGGATTCACTTCGGGGGATTTTTCCCCAGGCCGGTGACGCCTCGCCCGGGACACCCAACGAAACCCACAAGTGCCGGAGATCATGTGGAAAGAAGGAGCCGTCCCGTCGACCCCGGGCTGTCACCGAGGGGAGCATCCGTGATCCGGCCGTGATCCCGAACGGTTGTTTTCGAACCCCACAGCGCCCTGTGGATAAATCGTGAACGAACCGGGGTCGGCTCCCCCATTTGAGGGAGCAGGTCCTGAGAGACTCCGCACACTCCGCGACGTCGTCCACACCGTCGTCCGGACAGTCGTCCACACCCTCGTCCACACACCCTCATCCACGACCCCGTCCGCGCGCCGGAGGACGAGGGGGTGGCCGGACGGGCAAGTGAAGCCGCATCGCACGATTCTGCTCGAACGCGCTTCGGGTCGGGGCCGCGTTCGTGATACCGATCGCGCCCGAACGGTCGCGCGGGCCCATGCGGACGGCGCGTCGCCTCGGGAGGTTCGGTTGAGCGACATGGTCGAGCAATTCGTCTACGACGGACGCGAAGGTCAGACCCGCCGCGACGCGGTCCACGTCCCTGGGCCGGGGGGCTCGCTTCGCACCGCGAGGGTGCTTCGCGTCGTGAACGTCGCGACCGATCCGCGACACCGCGAGGCGGCGCTCGCGGGCACGCTGCACGCCGACGAGGGGCTCGCCCTCCCCTACGTCTTCCACGATCCACAGGGTCTGCACTTCGCGCTCGTCGTCCCCGAGAGCTTGGCGCACACCGCGCTGCTCGAGCGGGCGAAGCTGCTCGAGCGGATCGCGGCTGACACCGAGCACCGCGTGCCGGCATACGTCGCGGAGGCGCGCGTGGTCATTGGCGGGGAGGGGCTGCGCGCCTACCTCGAGGCGCCGACCGCGCGCGGAGCGCAGGAGGCGCTCGACGCCCGCGAGGCTCAGCTCGCGGGGCGCGAGGCGCAGCTCGCGGACGTGCAGGCGCGCGAGGCCGCCCTCGAGGAGCGCGAGGCGCGGCTCCAGGCGCGCGCCGAGGTGGCGACCCGCAAAGAAGACGAGCTCCGCACCACGAGCGAGCAGCTCGAGGCCCTCGGTCGCGACCTGCGCCGCCAGGAGGAGGAGCTCGAGACCCGGTTCGCGACGCTGCGCGAGCGAGAGGAGGCGCTCGCTGCGGCGCCGCTCACACCGCTCGCGACCGACCCCGCCATCGACCCCGCCGCGGACGTCGTCATGCTCGACGAGCCACGCGCCCCGCTGCACTCCGGCGAGGTCGCGCTCGTCGACGAGGCGGAGCTCCACGCGGTCGAGGACTTCGGCGAGTCGAGCACCTCCGCCGAGCTGGACGCCGCGCCCGGCGAGGTGTGGGCGACGCCGCAGGAGGTCCGCGCGTGGCAGCGCGAGCCAGAGGAGCTCGGTGGCGACGCCGCGCGGCTCGAGCCGGAGGACGTCGAGTCGGAGGACCTCGAGCCGGAGGACCTCGAGCCGGAGGACCTCGAGCCGGGCGACCTCGAGGAGCTCTCCGACGACGCGCTGGACGACGGCGAGCTCCTCGAAGGCGCGGAGCTGCTCGACGACGAGTCGCCCGAGCCAACGGCGATTCACCGAGGCGAGCAGGCGCCCGTGCACCCCGCGCCGCGGCAGAGCGTCGCGCCGCCCGACGACGCCTTCGACGATCCGCAGGTGGAGATGCTCGCGCGCCTCGGCAGCGACGGCGTCTGGCTGCACGCGCGCCTCGCCGAGGGCTTCGAGGATGCCTTCCGCGACGAGAGCACGGACCTCCTCGTGCAGTACGTCGCGGTCGACGACTACCCCGTGGTGCTGCTGACGCTCGTCGACGAGCGCGAGCCTCGCCCTTATACGCGGCGCGCGGCGCTCGACCCGAAGGACGCGGAGGACCGCGCGATCCTCGAGGCGCTGCGCGACCGCTTCCGCGTGACGGTGGGCCTCTTCTCGCCCGAGGGGCGCTTCGAGCGCACGCGCGAGCTCGAGGCCCCCGAGCGCCGTACCAACCTGACGATGATCCTCGAGCGCGCCGCGCGCGCCGACGGGCAGATCGACCCGCTGACGGCGCTCGAGCGCGCGCTCGCCGCGCCGCCGCCGGTGCAGCTTCGGGGGCACCCCTTCGAGGACGCGCCGCTCGCGGCCGACGCGAAAGAAGCGCTCGCTGCGGTCCAGGCGCTCGCGAAGTGGAGCAGCCCGGCCAAGCTCGACCTCGCGCTGCTGGCGCTCTCCATCCCACGGCAGCGGGTCGACGACGCGTTCCGTCGCATCCTCGGCGACGGCCTGCGGCACGGGATCGCCTTCCCGCCCGCGCTCGTCAGCCGCGCCATCTCGCTCGGGATCGCGCCCGAGCCGGGGGAGCTCGTCATCGGCTTGGTCGACGCGTTCCGCGGGACCTCGGCGCTGCCCGATCGCGGCGGCCTCACGGCCGAGGTGACGGCGCGCAACTGGGAGCAGCTCCTCGGCCTCGCCGGCGAGCTCGAGGTTGCCATCGCCTCGGAGGCGCACGACGCCGCGTGGGAGTCCATCCGATCCGTCCGCGGCGACTCGGCGGCCCCGAAGATGGTCGCGCCCGAGGCGCTCCGAGAGATGAGCGCCGACGAGGTGGCGGACTTCTTGATGCACCCCAAGCTCCGCCTGCCGGCCGCGCTCGAGCTCGCGCGGCGCGGGGAGCCCGCCTACGTGGCCACCATCTTCGACGCGGTCCGCAAGATGCCGCGCGAAGAGGTGCTCGACGTCGTGCCGCGGCTCGTCGCCTTCGGAGAAGAGGCCGCCGACGCGCTCATCGACGGCCTGAACGCGCGCAAGACCTTCGTGCGACAGGCGGCGGCCCTCGCGCTCGGCGAGCTGAAGCTGCGCCGCGCGGTGGCGCCGCTCGTGCACCTCTTGCAAACCGAGCCGAGCGAGATCTGGTGGGAGGTCGGGCGCGTGCTGGCCAGCTTCGGCGCGGCTGGGCTCCGGCCGATGCAGCGCGCGATGCGCGACCCGAAGGGGGCCGAGGAGCGCTTCTCCTACACGCTCGCGCACCTCTCGGCGCTCGAGCCGGCCAAGGTCCGCGAGCTCGAGTCGGACGCGAACCCCAAGGTCAAGGCCGTCGCGGTCGCTGCCATGACGCAAAAGCTCCTCGCGGAGCAGCACCTCGTGGCGCTCGCGAGCGGGGACGAAGAGGACGGCATCCACGCCTTCAGCCGACGCTTCTACGCCGCGCTAGGCGGGTCATGAGCGAGACGCGACGTCAGAACGTGGGCCGCCACGAGTCGTCCGCGCCGCCCGGCGGATCCCCGACGCGCCGTGATCGCCTCGGTTCGGGATGGACAAGACGAACCGAGGGCTCTAAAACTTCGATCCATTCGGGTCTTTCTGCGGCATCGTCGATTCTCGGCCCTCGGGCTCGGTCTCCTCGGTCCTCGATCCGTCAGATCTCGATGTGCCAGGTCAATGTGTCGGGTCCCCGTCGTGTGGCGGGCCCAGGGTCATCCGAGTCGGCGTGCGGCGGCCCGGAGAGAAGCGGCGGCTCCGTGAGAAGCAGCAGCGAGGTGAGTCGAGCATGAGGCTCGGGATCTTCAGTGACGTCCACGCGAACATCGAGGCCATGTCGGCCGTGATGCGCGCGTTCGAAGGCGAAGAGATCGACGAGTACTACTGCATCGGCGATGTAGTCGGGTACGGCGCGAGCCCCAACGAGTGCTGCGACATCATCCGCGAGGCCGCGAAGGTCACGATCCTCGGCAACCACGACGCGGCCGTCGCCGGCCGGATGGACTACTCGTACTACTACGAGGCCGCGCGGCAGGCGCTCGACCTGCACGCCAACGTCCTCTCCGAGACGAACCTCGAGTGGCTCAAGAGCCTCCCCTACAAACACGTCGTCGAGGGCACGGGCGTGCACCTCTGCCACGGCTCGCCACTTCGGCTCGAGGAGTTCGAGTACATCTTCGCGCCCGAGCAGGCGCGCGAGTGCCTGCAGATCTGGGACGAGCTCGGCGACCTCACGCTCATCGGCCACTCCCACCTCTGCAAGGTCTTCAAGCTCAAGCCGGGCGAGGTCGAGGAGCTGCCGGCGATGGACTTCACGCTCGAAGCGGGCGCCAAGTACATCGTCAGCGTCGGCAGCGTCGGTCAGCCCCGCGACTACGACAACCGCGCGAGCTACACGACCTTCGACACCGACGAGCGACGCTTCGCGTTCCGCCGCGTCGAGTACGACATCGAGAGCGCCGCCTCGAAGATCTTCTCGTCCCGGCTCGAGCGGAACTTCGGCCACCGCCTCTTCATCGGCGTCTGAGCCTCGGGGCTCGAGCCGCGGGGATCGACTTGGGACACGACTCGGAGGTCGGGCCTCCGAGGTAGTGGAGGCTCGCCGCCCGGCGGATCACCCCGCGGGCGGGTCGCCGACGCGCTCTTGGGCGGACGTGCTTTGGGGCGATGGTGCGCGCGCGGACCTATCGGCCCACGCGATTTGGTAGGTTCTGCGCATGGGCAGCGGGGAGATCCAGAGCGACGACGTGCTCGAGGTCGTGTTCGCCTCAGACCGAGTCGGGGTCGCCATCCTGGACGGCGAGCTGAGGTACGTGCGCATCAACCGGCTCCTCGCGGCGGTGAACCAACGGTCGATCGCCGACCACATCGGCCGGACGGTCGAGGAGGTGGTCGGCGACGCCGTCCCTGCCCTGACGGCCTCGTTGCAGCGCGTGCTCGAGAGCGGCGAGCCGATCCTCGACGCGGCCCTCGGCGAGGAGCGCGTCCGCCTGCGCATGAGCGTGCACCCGACGCGCGCTCGCGATGCGTTGGTCGTACTCTGCGTTCAGGATCACGAGGCGGAACGCGACTCGACCCTCCGCGAGCGGCTCGAGCTGGAGCTGACGTTGTCTCGGGTGGCGGCTCGGCTCGTCGCGG
Source organism: Myxococcales bacterium (assembly GCA_019637115.1). Classification (GTDB taxonomy): domain Bacteria; phylum Myxococcota_A; class Polyangia; order Polyangiales; family Houyiibacteriaceae; genus JACKEH01. The sequence continues at coordinate 13,588 of JAHBWH010000038.1, forward strand.
CCGGCAGCGAGGACCTCGACGCGGCCATCGAGGTCGCGCTCGCCGAGGTCGGACGGATTCAAGGCGTGGAGCGCGTGACGGTGCACCGCGTCGACGCCGCCGCCCGCGTCGCCGAGGTCACGCACGCCTGGCACGGCGACGCACCGGCGTTGCGATCATGGCCCGTCGGTCACGTCCACGAGATCGAGGGAGATTGGTTCGTCGATCGACTCCTCGAAGGGCGACCGATCGTGTTGGACGATCTCGACGCTCTCCCGCTCGACGCGGCGGCCTCCCGTTCGCAGGTCGAACGGGAGGGGCTCGGCGCGATGGTCGTCGCGCCCTTGGCGCCGGCGGGCCGCCTCATCGGCGCCGTGGTCTTCGCGAGCTCGCGGCCCCGGCGGTGGGCGCACCCGTTCGCGGCGCGCGTGGGGCTCTTCTCCGAGATCCTCGCGGGGGCGATCGCGCGACAGCGGCTCGAGCGGGAGGCGGCGCGCCGAGCCGAGCTCGACGAGCTGCTTCGTGAGCTCGCGGAGTCCTTCGTCGAGCGGCCCTTCGGCAACCCGAGCGGCGTCCTCGACCGCATCTGCAAAGCGCTCGGGATGTTGCGGATCCACGTCTTCGAGGTGGATTGGGCCACCCGGGTGGGGATCCTCTTGCAGGACGGAGGGGCGCCCGGCCATTTCCGCGCCGGCGAGCGACGCCGCTTCGAGGAGCTCGCGCCGCCTCTGATGCACCGAGAGCCGACCGACGCGTCGATCGTCTACGTCCGAGAAGACGAGATGACACCCGAGAACGCCGCGCATTGGCGCGCCAACGGGATCGGGGCGGCGCTCGTGGTGCCGCTCATGGTGGACGGGAGCGCGCGGGGAACGCTCGGCTTCTCGGCGCGCTCGCGCGCGGACTTCACCCCGGAGTTTCTCGAGCGCGTCGCGTTGCTGAGAGGCCTCTTCAGCACGGCGCTCGCCCGCGCACAATCGGAGCGCGCGAGAGAAGCGACCCTCGCGGAGCTCGAGGCGTTGAAGTCCCGCGCCGAGCGCGAGCGGGATTATTTGCGGCAAGAGCTCGGCGGGAACCGAGAGCTCGTGTACGTGAGCGCGCGCATGCGCGAGGTCATCGACCGCCTCGACGCGGTGGCCGAGACCCCCGCGACGGTCTTGTTGGTCGGGGAGACGGGCGTCGGCAAGGAGCTGCTCGCGCGAGCCCTGCACGCGCGGAGCGACCGGCGCAACGGGCCGCTCATCAAGGTGAACTGCGCGTCCGTCCCCGCGGAGCTCTTCGAGAGCGAGTTCTTCGGTCACGTCAGGGGAGCGTTCACCGGCGCCCACCGCGACCGCCGCGGACGCTTCGAGCTCGCCGACGGTGGCACGCTCTTCTTGGACGAGGTGGGGGAGATCCCCATGGCGCTGCAGAGCAAGCTGCTGCGCGTGCTGCAGGAGGGCGAGCTCGAGCGCGTGGGGGACGACCGCACGCTCCGCGTCGACGTCCGCGTGGTCGCCGCGACCAACCGCGATCTCGAGGCGGAGATCGAGGCGGGGCGGTTTCGTCGCGACCTCTACTATCGCTTGAGCGTCTTCCCGCTCACGATCCCGCCGCTGCGCGAGCGAACCGACGACATCCCCCGCCTCGCGCGCGCCTTCTTGCACGAGCACTCCGCGCGCCTCGGGCGCCGCGGGCTCACCCTCCGCGACGCCGACCTCGCGCGCCTCTGCGCGTACTCCTGGCCAGGCAACGTCCGCGAGCTCAGCCACGTCATCGAACGCGCCGTCATCCTCTCCACGTCGCCGCCGCTCCGGCTGGACCTCGGGCCTCAGCTCGAAGCGCAGGCGAGCGAGCGACCAGCCACCATCCTCACCGCCGACGAGCTGCGCGCGCTCGAGCGCGCGAACATCCTCGCGGCGCTCGAGGCATCCCCGAAGATCGCGGGGCCCGGTGGCGCGGCGGAGCGGCTCGGGATGAACCCCTCCACGCTCCGTGATCGGATGCTCAGCTTGGGCATCACGAGGCGGGGCCGGCGCGCGCGGTAGAGCGTCGCCAGGCAATCCCTGACCGCTTCGACTCGTGCCTGGAAGCGACGGCCCACGACCAGCCGCGAGCGACGACTCGTAGGAGCGCTTCGCGGAAACGAAATCTCCATTTCCAAAACGAAATTCCGTCGCGGGATCCCACCCGTCGCGTGAAGAACGTCGGTGGGCGGCCTGGCATGAGCCGTGCTCACTGACCGCGTCGATGACACGCCAGCTCGTCGCCACCACCGAGCGCGAAATCTCACCGCCGCTCCGCAGCACGCCGTCGGTAGAGGGCGCCGTCCGGTACGCGTGCGCTCGCCTCGACCCGGACCTGGCGACGCACCTGCACTTGGTCGACCCGTCGCGCTGGGCGAACGAGCGAGCCCCCGGTCTCGGGATGATGCTCGCGCTCGCGCTGGCCGTGAGCGCGGCCGCGCAGACCGGTCGAGCGACCTTGGAGATGAGCGCGAGCCCGCGCGACGTGCGGCTCCGTCTGCGGGGAGCGGCGGTGTTCGCGTCCACCAAGCTCGGGGACCGCCTGAGGGCCCTCTGCCGACACGAGGGTGTCGTCTTCGAGGGTGTGGGGACCCACGAGCTCGTGCTCCGCTGGGCTCGCGAAGAGGGGCCCCGATGAGCGAGCTGGAGCGCGCGCTCACCGTCCTCCTCGATCGCTACATGCCGGCGATCCTCGCGCAGTCCGTGAAGCGGCGCGCGCTCGCGGCCGTCGGCGTCGCCGAGGGGCAGCTGCGGGACGAGCACCTCCCCACCCTTCGCCGCCAGCTCGAGTCGGGCATCCGACTCTTCGTCGACGCGGGCGCGCAGAGCGGGCTGATGGCGGAGATCGACGCGCTCTGCAGTGGACGAGTCGCGAGCGCCGAGGCCGCCGTGGTCCCCGTCCGGGTCGAGGCCGACATCGTCGAGGCGCGCGGCCGGGCGCGCGAGCTGATGATGGCGCTCGGCGGCGGCGCGTTCCCCACCCAGCGCGCCGCGACGGTGGCGAGCGAGCTCGCGCGAAACATCGTCGCCTACGCGGGTGAGGGGGTCTTGGAGCTGATCCCTCGTCCCGAGCGGCCGCTCCTGACGATCGTCGCCCGAGACCAAGGTCCGGGCATCGCCGACGTCGAGGCGATCCTGGAGGGTCGGTACCGCAGCAAGACGGGTCTCGGGATGGGGCTTCGCGGCGTGCAACGACTCGCGGCTCGGTTCGAGCTGTCGACGAGCGCGCGCGGCACCCGCGTCGAGGCAGACCTCGCGATATGAGGCGGAGGTCGGCCGACATGACGAGCCGCCCGATCCGGCGGTCGCTCGCCCCGCGAGCGGGCACGGCCGGCGGGCTCCGCGCGACCCCGCCATCGGGCGGCATCCACCCACGGCCCCTCGAAGGAAGCTGAGGAGCACATGCAACGCGACGCAGGAAACGAGATCCCGATCTTGGAGCTCTGGGGGCGCCTCGTGGTGCCCCTGCAGGGCGACATCACGGACACGCAGATGGAGGCGCTCCAAGAGCGCGTCCTCCGGCGCGTGCGAGCGCGCGCGCCGAGCGGGCTCGTGCTCGACGCGACGGGCGTCTGGATGATGGACAGTCATCTGTGCGCGGTGATGGGCCGGCTCGCGAGCGCCGCGCGGCTGATGGGGACCCGCCCGGTCCTCTCGGGCCTGAGCCCGACGATCGTGATGACCCTGCAGACGATGGGTATCGAGCTGACCTCCGTCGAGACGACGGTGAGCCTCGAGGCCGCGCTCGAGCTGCTCGGGGTCTGGCCTGACGAAGACGACGACGAGGAGGAGACCGACGATGAGCGATGAAGACGGAGCCCTGGAGGACGAGCTCGCGCGCGAGCGAGCCCGTCTCGAGACCTTTCGCCTGATCCGAGCCACGCTCTTCGAGGACAGCCGCGACGGTGTGTGCATCGTCTCGGCCGACGGCTCCGTCGAGCTGAACGCGACGGCGGAGGCGATGCTCTCGACCGTCAGTGAGCCAGGCGACGACTGGCAGGAGAGCTGGGGGTTCTTCCGCCTCGACGGCTCTCGGTGCGAGGCGAGCGAGCTCCCGGGCTTTCTGGCGCTCAGCGGCGCTGCGGTGCCGACGCAGATCGTCCAATGCGTCTCGCCCGATCTCCCCGAAGGCGTGTACTTGTCGATCGACGCTCGTCCCTTCGGGCCGGGACGGTCCATCTCGGTCTTCCAGGACGTGAGCGCCCAGTTCAAGCTCGAGTCCAAGCTCGAGGAGCGCGGACGTCAGCTCGCGGCGAGCGAGGCCGAGAACGCGGCCCTCGTCGAGCGCCTCCGCCTCGCGATCGACCAGATCGCGACGCCGATCTTGCGGGTGGCCAAGGACGTGCTCGTCATGCCGATCATCGGCGTGCTCGACGCGGCCCGCAGCGCTCGCGCGGCCGAGCGGCTCCTGCACGAGGTCTCGTCGAGCGGCGCACGATGGGTCATCGTCGACGTCACGGGCGTCGAGATCATCGACACGACGACCGCGGATCTCTTCTCGAAGGTCACGCGCGCCGTCGAGCTGCTCGGCTGCCGCGCGGCCATCAGCGGGATGCGGCCGGCGGTCGCGCGGACGTTGATCGAGCTCGGGATCTCGATGGACGGGCTGCCGAGCTACCGAAACCTGCGGCACGCGCTCGAGGCGGCGCTCGCCGAATCCAAGGTCAGCCGACGTCGCAGGCGGCGTCGAGAGGAGGTGCGCGCGTGAGCGAGCAATCGACGAAGACGGCGGCGACGCAGGACGCGCTCGCGACGCTGAGGGCGGAGATCGCCGAGGCCCAGGCGGCTTGCGAGCAGCTCATGCGAGGACATCCGCAGGGGATCGCCGTCGCGGGAACGGACGGGTCGCTGGACGTGAACGAGGCGGGCGCCGCGATCCTCGGAGCGCTCGCCGGCAACGAGGGCACGGACGCGTGGGTCGCCCAATATGGGCTCTTCCTCGAGGACCAGAGGACGCCCTATCCCCCGGCCGAGCTGCCCCTCGCGCGCGCGCTCCTCGAGCGCGTCACCCTCTCCGACGTGCCGATCTGGATGCGCTCGCCGGCGCGACCCGAGGGCGCGTGGCTCAGCGTCTCGGCGCGCCCGCTGCCGGATGGACGCGCGCTCGCGGTGTTCCGCGACGTGACCGCGGAGCGGACGCTCGCGACCGAGCTCGCGGCTCGGAACGCCGCCCTGGAGGCGCGAGACGCCGAGAATCGCGCGCTGGTCGAGCGCCTCCGCGTCGCGCTCGACGAGCTCTCGACCCCCGTATTGGAGGTCTGGGAGGGGGTGCTGGCGGTGCCGGTGGTGGGCCTGCTCGACACTCAACGGAGCGCGCAGATGACCGAGCGCGTGCTCGACGAGGTGGCGCACGGGCAGACGAGGTTCGTCATCGTCGACCTCACGGGCGTGGAGTGCGTCGACACCTCCACGGCCGATCGCCTCGTGAAGCTGGCCTCGGGCGTTCGCTTATTGGGTGCCGAGTGTGTCGTCTCGGGGATCCAGCCGGCGGTCGCGCAGACCCTCGTGACCATCGGCGTCGAGCTCCACGGCCTCATCGCGGTGCACGATCTCGAGCACGCGCTCGGTCATTGCCTCGCGTCATGAGCGACGAGATCGGCGACGAGCGCCGTCGCGTCGTCGTGGTGCGCGGCGTGCTCGGAGAAGAGATGATCGAGGAGCTCGTGCGGGGTGCCACGCGCGAGCACGTCGACGCCGACGTGCGACGAGATGCCGTCCGAGCACAGGACGACGCGGGTGGCCCCCTCGATCGACGCCTGCGCGACACGGAGCGACCGCGTCGCACCGCCGAGGATGCCCGGCGTATTCGTGAAGGGGAGCCGGGTGGGGCCCACGACCCGGAGGGCGACGTTGCCGACCCCGGCCGCGGTGACCGTGGTGCCCTGGCAGGACACGACGGTCATCGCCGCTCCTCGGGTGCCGCGCAGCGCGCGCCCCACGGAGGCGAAGAGCACCTCGAGCGGGGCGTCGGGCGTCGCACGAAGCGCCTCGACCGCGCGGCGCGAGGCCTCGGCGGCGGCCTCTCCGTGGCCGAGGCCGTCGATGACGGCGACGACGACGAGGGTCGGCGTCTCGTGGGCGAAGACCGCGTCGCCGTTCGCGCGCTCGCCTTGTTTGGGGCGGCTTCGGTGATCGACGAGGACCCTCACGGGGAGCGAGCTTACGTGAGGGCGCTCGCGCGGAGAAGCGGCGCGGGGTTGGCGTGCGAGGACGAGGCGGATCGCTTCGTCTGCGCGATGTACGTGACGCGCGCCGCCGCGGACGCGGGCCTCTCGATGCAAGCGAGCGTGGAGATCGCCCTCGTGGCCGCGGAGCTCGCCGCGAACGCGGCGCGCCATGGGGGCGGCGGGCGCCTCTTCGTCGACCCTCTCCCCGCGGGTGGTCTACAGCTCGTCTGCATCGATCAGGGCCCCGGCATCGATGACGTCGCCACGGCGGTCCGGGACGGCTGGTCGAGCGGACGCCCGAGGTCGCCCTTCGACCACGCGCGCCGGAGCCTCGGCGCCGGGCTCGGCACCGCGCTCCGACTCACGGACTCCCTGGGCTTCTACCCCACCCCAGGGGGCGGTCTCACGGTGATCGCGTCGCGTCGCTGACGGGCGACCAGGCGCGCGCGACGTCGCGTCGCCGACGAGGCGACCAGCGCGGTCGAGGTTCGAGGTCGCCGATGGGTGATCGGCGCGGTCGACGTTCGAGGTCGCCGATGGGTGATCGGCGCGGTCGACGTTCGAGGTCGCCGATGGTCGAGGTTCGAGGTCGCCGATGGGTGATCGGCGCGGTCGACGTTCGAGGTCGCGCCGGCGACGGCGATCAGAGCTCTCGACCGCCGAGGTCGGCCATCCAGGCGGGCGACTCGTCCTCCACCGCGCGGAGCTCCACGCTGCTGTCGAAGCGGCGATCGCGCTCCTCGAGCATCGACTCGAGCCGCCGCAGCAGCGGCGTCAGCGTGCGCCGGTCCTGCGCGCTCACCGCCACGCCGTCGTGCTCGTGCGCGAGCATCGCGGCGCGGCGCGGGTCGAGCTGGTCCGCCTTGTTGTAGACCACGAGCCGTGGGATGCGGTCGAGCTCGAGCTCGGCGAGCAGCCGCTCGGTCGTCGTGAAGTGGTCGGCGTTCGACGGATCCGAGGCGTCCACGACGTGGAGGATCACGTCGGCGTCCTCGGCCTCTTCGAAGGTCGCGCGGAACGCGGCGAAGAGGTCCTTGGGCAGGTGGCGGATGAAGCCGACGGTGTCGCTGAGCAGCACCTCGCGGCCGCCCGGCGTGACCATGCGCCGCGTGCGCGTGTCGAGCGTCGCGAAGAGCTTGTCCTCGGCGAGCACGTCCGCCCCGGTCAACGTGTTGAGGAGCGTGCTCTTGCCCGCGTTCGTGTAGCCGACGATGGCGACGACGGCGACGTCGTTGCGGCCACGGCGTCGTCGCCTCTGCTTGCGCTGTCGCTCGAGCTTGCGGAGCTCGCCCGAGAGCCGGGTGATGCGCTCGCGCGCCCGCCGGCGCCCGATCTCGAGCACGGTCTCGCCCGGGCCACGCCCGCCGATGCCGCCCGTCAGGCGCGAGAGCCCGTCGTCCTTCGAGCCGAGCCGCGGCAAGAGGTAGTTCATCTGCGCGAGCTCGACCTGGAGCTTGCCGTCGCGCGACTGGGCGCGCTGCGCGAAGATGTCGAGGATGAGCTGCGAGCGGTCGATGACCTTCAGCTCGGTCATCTTCGCGATCGCCGCCCCCTGCGCCGGCGTGAGGTTGCGGTCGAAGACCAGCACCTCGGCGTCCAGCTGCATCGCGCGGATGACGACGTCCTCGAGCTTGCCGCGGCCGAGCACGTACTTCGGGTCGACCTTCTCGCGGATCTGCAGGACGGTGTCCGCGACGGCGACCCCGGCCGTGCGGGCGAGCTCTTGGAGCTCGCGCAGCGAGTCTTCGGCGTCGGCGGCGTTCCGCTTGTCACAGACGTGCACGAGGATCGCGCGGCCGTCCTTCGCGGTGACGACACGCGCGGCGGCCGCGCGCGCGAGCTCCTCCTCGAGCGCGGCGACCAGCCGGCCGACGTCGATGTCGCCGATCTCCGAGTGCGCCGAGAGCGGACCGTAGGTGCGATAGGGCGGCTCGCTGCGGCCCTCCTGCGTCGGCGCGCAGTGGCCGTAGTAGACCCAGGTCGGCTTCGGCTCGGCCGGGTCGACGCAGATCGCCGCCACGAGGTCGAGCCGGAGCTTCGTGAGGTCGACGAGGTCATCACGCGTCAGCGGCTGGTTGCCGATGTGCGTGTGAATGAGGCGCAGGCCGCGCAGGCGCCCGACGCCCGCGCGGAAGCGGCCGACGTCGGGGAGCATGAGCTGGTGCGCGTCGCCGACGATGACGCGGAAGACCTCGCCCGTGCGGTCGACGAGCACGCCGACCTGTCGCCCGGTCGCGTGGGTGATCTCGCAGAGCGAGCGCGTCAGCTCGGGGGTCGTCAGGACGTCGAGGGGGACGCGGCGCCGGTAGATGCGCTCGAGGGCCTTGAGCTCGGAGGGCGCGAGGCCCGAGGTGTTGCCGTAGATGTCTGCCAAGGGGCTCCGGTGGCCGACCTGCGCGGGACCTCCCGCCTGGTGACCACGCCCCAACGTAGCAACGGCCAATTGGCACCACAACCCATGGGTCGTAGCGCTCGCCCGTCAGAGCGCGAGGCGCGCGACGAACGCGTCGACCCGGCCCACGGCGAGCGCAGGTCGGGTCTCCCCGCAGACGAACACGGACCCTGCGGCCGCCGACGCGCCGTGCAGCGCCAGCTCGGTGGTGCCGAACTGCCGCGTCGCCTGCAGCTCGCCAGCGTCGTCGTAGCGGCGCACGAACCCGCTGCGGTGCACGCCCGCGACCTCGCCCGGCAGCGCGCCGCGTGTGTCGCCCGCGACGACGACCCCGGCCGGCGCTGCGCGGATCGCGGTCGCGCGGTCCTCGGCGCTCGAGCCGAACTGTCGGGTCCAGCGTGCGGTGCCGGTCGCGTCATAGGCGCGGACAAAAGCGTCGGTGTCGCCCGCGCTGCTCTGGCCTGGGAGCACGCCGTCGGTCAGCCCCGCGACCACCACGAGCCCGCCGGCGCTCACCGCGAGCGACATGGCGAAGTCGCGCTCGGTCGAGCCGAACTGCCGCACCCAGCGCGCCCCACCGTCCGCATCGAGCGCCAGGACGACACCATCCATACCGCCCGCGCTCACATGCCCTGTGAGGGCGCCGAGCGTCCGCGCGGCCACATAGATCTCCCCGGTCGGGGCGACCGCGACGTCGGCCGCCGCGTCCAGCCCGGTCGTGCCGAACTGGTACGTCCAGCGCGTCGCGCCGTCGGCGTCGAACGCCCGAACGAAGCCATCCTGCCCACCGACGTGGGTCTGCCCTGGGAGCGCACCCTGCGTCGTCCCGGCGACGTACACGCGCCCGTCGGCGCCAACGGCCACCGCCTCGGCGGAGTCACTCGCGCTCGAGCCGAACTGTCGGGTCCAGAGCGTCTCGCCGCTCGCGCTGAGCTTGCGGACGAAGGCGTCGCGGCCACCCGCGCTGGTCTCGCTCGCGAACGTCCCATCGGTGAAGCCCACGACGTAGACGGAGCCGTCGGGCGCGACGCTCACGGAGCGCGCCATGTCGGTCGCGGTGGTCCCGAACTGCCGCGTCCACGTGACGCCGCCGTCGTCGTCGATCCGGCGCACGAACGCGTCGCTGGTGCCGCCGACGCGCGTCTGTTCCGGGAGTGTCCCGAAGGTCTCCCCCGCGATGTAGATGCCGCCCGCGGAGGCGCTCACGGAACGGGCGGCGTCCGACGCGCTCGAGCCGAACGCCTCCATCCACGCGAGCGAACACCGGCCCGCGTCGCAACCGTGGGCGCAGGCCACCTCGGTCGCTGGGTACTCACAGCGGCCCGCGACGCAGGCCCCGCCCGCCTCGTACGAGCGCCGAACGTCGCCCACGCACGTGGTCGCGGGCGGCGTGTCGCAGACGCCGTCGCAGCGACCCGCGCAAGCGCCCGCCGCGCAGCCGAACGGGCACTCGGTGTCGTCGTGGGGATAGTCGCAGCCGGACGCACCACAGGATCCGGACGCGCGGAACGACCGCAGCGTGCCCTCGCTGACGCATTGGGGGGGCGGAGGCGTGTTGCAGACCCGGGGCTCCGACTGGCAGCCGCTCGGATCGCACCACCCGCGCCGGCACGGGTCCGCGGGGACGCAGCTCGTTCCCGTGCTCGGCTCGAGGCACGGGTCGAGGTCGAAGTTGCCGCAGACGACCAGCGTGTCACCGTCGCAGACGGTCGCCTCACACTCGTCGACGCACGCGTCGAGCGGCCGACATGTGCCCGACTGGCAGCTCTCTCCGCTCGGGCACGAGCGCGCGGGCCCCCACTCGAGGCAACCGTCGAGGTTCAGGTCGCCACACGTCGAGACCCCGCCGGCGCGGCACGACACGGCCCCGCGCGCACATTCGTCGATGCACTCATTGCGGCACCTGCCGACGCTGCACGTCTCGCCAGCGGCGCACTCGACCGCCGGGAGCCACTCGAGGCAGCGCTCGACGCTGCGCCGGCCGCAGCGTTGGGTGCCGCCCGGGCCCGCGCAGCGCGTCTCGTCTTCGACGCAGACGTCCACGCACTCGGCGACGCAGACCCCGAGCACGCAGGCCGGCGTGTCGCCAGCACATCCGCGCGGCGCACCCCAGCGGGTGCAGCCGTCGTCGCCGACCTCGCACGTCACGACATCGTCGCTCTCGCATTGTGTCGCGCCCACGAGACACCACGCGCCGCAGGGCAGGCGCTCGAGCGTCACGCGAGCCTCCAGCTCGGCCCCGAGCTCCGGCGTGACCTCGACCGAGCCGACCGCCGCGCGCGCGCCGCTCGCCATCCCGGTGACCTCGACCCTCATCGGACGCGCAGCCCACGTGTCTGGCAAGAGGAGGACGAGCTCTCGGGCGACGCCGACCTCGACGTGTGCGCGCTCGTCGCCTGAAGCGCCGACGACCTCCAGCGCGCTCAGACCCCACGCCTCGTCGTGCTCGACATGGAGCCGGACCCGGGTCTCGCCGGTCGCGCACGCGACGAACGTGGAGGCGATCGTGCACACGATGGCGCTCGTCCAGCCGAGCCGTCGAGCGCGCGGCGCCCGTTCGAGCCTCGCCTGGCCCATCGCGCGGCTCATCGCGCGGCCCATCGCGCGGCCCATCGCGCGGCCCTTTGCGCGGCTCATCGCGCTCCTCGCCAATCGATCGTCATGCAGCCCGTGCCGCAAGTGGGCCCCCCGGCGCGGGTGAGGCCGACCCCGAGGCCGACCACCGAGGCGACGACGACGATCCCGACGACGGTCCAGAGCGGCCACCGTGCGTACCACGCCCGCGTCGATCGCGTGGACGTCGATCGCGCGGGCGCCGGCGCGAGCGCGGCTGGTGGCGCGCTGTGAACGACCTCGAGATCCACCCGTTCGGGCGAGACCTCCGGTTGGCTCGCAGGAAGGGTGATTTCGGGCTCTGGGCCCAACGCTTCGAGCCGCGCGCGGGCGGTGTGAGCCCCTGCCCCCTCCGGATCGTCTCGCAGGTAGCGCTGATACTCCTCGCGCGCCTCGGAGGTGCGTCCGAGCGCGAACGCACACTCGGCCATGTTGAAGAGAAAGAGGGGGCGACCGCTCAGCGCGTGGCCCGCCTCGAACTCGGCGCGCGCCTCGGCGTGTCGGCCGACCGAGACGAGCTCGCGGCCGACGGTGAAGTGCCCACGCGCGCGTTGCTCGAAGTCGTCCTCAGCGCCGGCGTCCACCGCGTCTTGCGCGCCGACCATGGGCGCGACCGCGAGGAGACACGCGACAGAGAGTGCGGAGAGTCCGTGAGTCACGTGCGCCTCGCGATGCCGAACCGAGCCGCCGGGTTCATGCTCGACGCGCGGCAACGACACCGCGCCGGCTAGCATGCGGCCACACCAGGCGGCCGTGGGTGGCGTGATCCGGCGCGCGCGTGGCGTGAATCGTGTGGTCTCGCGCCGCTCGCGGGGATGAGGCTCTCAAACGGCGGCAGGCAACCGGGCTCCGCTCGAGAGGCCACGTCCACGTGGGAGGCGAGCTCAGCTTCTCGAGTAAATTCGAGGTTCCCCACCGCGTTCGTAGCAGATCCGCTTCGATCCGAACCCGCGAACGCGCGGCCGGCTCAGCGCCGGGCGGCCACGGCGAGCGCGTGGGCCTCGAGGCCTTCGAGGCGCGCCAGCGACTCGAGGAGGTCCGCCTGCGCTCGGATCGCCTCGCGCGAGTACCGGATGAGGCTCGTGCGGATCACGAAGTCGTACACGCCGAGGGGGCTCGCGAAGCGGACGGCGCCTCCCGTGGGCAGCACGTGGCTCGGCCCCGCCGCGTAGTCGCCCGCGGCCTCGGGCGTGTGGTAGCCGAGGAAGGCGGCGCCGACGGCGCGGATGCCCTCGAGCATCGCGTCGGGGTCGGCGACGCTCAGGTTGAGGTGCTCGGCCGCGAGTTCGTCGGCCACGCGCGCGGCCTCTTCGAGCGAGCCGACGACGAAGCAGTGGCCGTTGTCGCGCACGCTCTTCGTCGCGATGTCGCGCTTGGGGAGGGTCTCGAGCTGGCGGGCCAGCTCGGCGTCCACGGCGTCCGCCAGCGCGCGCGAGAGCGTGACGAGCAGCGGGTAGGCGTCCTCGTCGTGCTCGGCCTGCGAGAGCAGATCGGCCGCGACCACCTTCGGGTCCGCGTCGTCGTCTGCCACGACGAGGATCTCGCTCGGCCCGGCGATCGAGTCGATGTCCACGAGCCCGAAGACGAGCCGCTTGGCGCAGGCCACGTAGAGGTTGCCGGGGCCGACGATCTTGTCGACTCGGCCGACGGTCTCGGTGCCGTACGCGAGCGCGCCGATCGCCTGCGCGCCACCGGCGTCGACGACCTCGGTCACGCCCGCGAGCTCCGCCGCCGCGAGGATCTCGGGGGTGGGTCGAGGGGTCGTCAGCACGATGCGCGGCACGCCCGCGACCGCCGCGGGGATCGCGGCCATGAGCACCGTGCTCGGGTAGCGCGCCTTCCCGCCGGGCGCGTAGACGCCTGCCGCGCGCACAGGGAGGACGCGCTGGCCGAGCTCGATGCCGTCCTCTTCATAGCGGAAGCCGTCGTCGCGTTGGTGCTCGTGGTAGCGGCGGATGCGCTCGGCGGCGGCCGCGAGCGCGTCACGCACAGCGGGGTCCACCGTGGCGGCCTCGGCGCGCCAGGTCGCCTCGGGGACGACCACGTGCGGCTGCCGACGGCCCTCGAAGCGCTCGGTCAACGCGACGATCGCCGCGTCGCCCCTCTCGCGCACCTCGCGGAGGATCTCGCGCACGGCGCCCTCGACGCGCTCGAGATCGGCGTCGCCTCGTCGCGAGAGGCGCGTGAGCGCCTCCGCGTAGCTCGCCGAGCCCTCTTCGTGAATCGTCAGCATGGCGGGGTTGTAGCGCCGAGGGCGGACCCGAACCAGCGACCGCACGGCGTAGGTCGGCAGGCGGGCTCGTCGCCACCGAGCCAAGGATCGGCGCCGTTCGGGAGTCTTCGCGCTATGTCACGTCCGCTCTCGTTGCTCCTCGTCCTCGGCGCGTGCGGGTCGCCGCCGAGCCCCGCGGAGGCACCGCCTCCCCGCTCGGCGGCGCCCGCCCCCCCGACCCCCCCGAGCTACGAGGTCCACGAGTGGGGCCTCGTGCGCCGCGTGTTTCCCGATCGTGTGGTCGTGTCGGGGCCGAGGAACCTGCAAGCCGTACCGATGCCGGTCGCCAAGCCGGTGCTCTACTTCCATCGCGACGGTGACGGCCCGCTCTCGATCGACGTCCACGTCTCGATGCCGTCAGGGCACGTCGCGGAGCACTGGCCGCTCACGACGAGGGAGCGCGCGCCGCGCTCGATCCGTTGGGAGGGCGTCGCGCTCGTCGAAGGATCCTGCCGAGGCGCGCGGTACCCGAGCGCCTCCGACGCGCCGTGCTACGCGCTCGACTTCTGCGAGGCGGCCGAGCTCGCGAACGTGGAGACAGACGACGGCGACTGCGTGAACGTGGGTGGCGAGCCCTTCGACCACCTCTTCTATCGCGGCGAGGTCACGAGCCCTCCGTCCTTCCCGCTCGAGCTCGCGCTCGAAGGCGAGGTGCTCCGGGTCACGCATCGCGGGCGGGAGCCGATCCCTGGTCGGCTCGTGAGGGTCCGACGAAGCGGGGCCGTCGTGAGCGTGGTCGACCCACCGCGGCCCGGCGGGTCGGTCGTGTTGCCCACGCCCGCGACGCCGAACGGTGAGGGCGCCCACGCGCTGCGCGGCTCGCTCGAAGCCGCGGGTCTCACGGCCGCGGAGGCGGAGGCGTTCGCGCGCGCGTGGGACGAGGAGCTCTTCGGCACCCTCACGGCCAGCGTCGCGACGATCCCGCCCGCGACGGTCGCCGCGATGCCGATGGGCCCGTCCCCCGACGACGCGCTCCTCTATGTCTTGCCTCCGTCCCACGCGGACGCGCTGGCGACGCTGCGCTTCGACCCGCCTCCGCGCGCCGTGCGTCGTGCCATCGTCGCGTGGATCGACGTGGCCCTCGGTCGACCGGTGCGCCGGTGACGAGCGATCCCAACGACTGGCCGCCGGGCGCTGCGCGCACCACGATTGGGTGGTGGACGGCACGTGGAAGAGCCAACCCCTCGCCGGGTTCTGCGCGACCGAGTCCGAGATGCGCGCGCGCTTCGGCGCGGCGACCCTCGAACGCGAGGACTCGAACGGGCTCGGTGACATGGACGTCTGGATCCTTCGCTTCTCGTGTGGACTCGAGGCGATCCTGCTCTTCATGCGCGACTTCGAGCCGGCGCGAGGTCTCGAGCCTCGACCCGAAGGCCGACGCGGGGTGGAGGTCTATGCGTCGGAGGTCGATCGCGCCCATCTCCAGCACCACCTCGGCGGGGACGCTTGGTCGCCGTTCCTCCCCGACCGGCTACTCGACGGCCCGCAGTCATGGTGGGTGCGCCGAGGCGACGACAACGGGAACGTCTTCGACGTCGCGTCGTTCTCCCACCGCTGTGGCGCCGACGCCCTCGCGGAGCAGCTGACCGCGCGTGGGCACAAACAAGTGTATTGGGTCGAGTACGTGCCGTGAGGCGGGCGAGCCCCGCGACGGCCTCGGCGCTCGAGCGAGGTCTCGGCGAGCGCTTCTCGAGGGCGTCGGCGAGGGGCTCATCCGCCCGCGACGGCCTCCGCGCGTCGGGGATCGAGGCGGGCTTCGGCGAGCGCTTCGAGGGCATCGGCGAGCTCGCGGTCGGCGCATGCGCGCGCGATGTCCCGCGCGACGTTGGCCGCGAGCTCGGGGGAGTCGGCGGCGAGGGCCATGGCGGCGCCGAGGCGCTGGTCGGCCGGCGCGTGTGGGTCCTCGAGGGTCTCGAGCACGCGGACCTTCGGGACGCCGACCTTCCGGTAGTCGCCCTTGATCAGCTCCTCGACGTCTCGCTTCCACGCCTCGTAGTCACGGCCTCCGCGCGCGAAGGCTTGCGTCGCGGCCACCGCCTCGCCCCGCGCGGCGAGGACGTGCGCGCGCACGGCCTCGAGGAGATCCGGCTCGAGCGGGCCGAGGGGGACGCGCACGACGCCGTCTCGGGTCGCAAGCACCAGGTCCCTGTGGCCGAGCGTGCCGACGCTCTGGAGCGTCGCGTCCTCGATGTCGCGGTGCGGAACGAAGCGTCGTCGTTTGCCCTCGTTCCATGCGACGCCGTCCGCGCCGATCGAGAGGGGTCCAGGCTGCAGACGCCCGAGGATCGCCGCTCCCACGCGGAGGAGGAGCGCGACGGCGAAGACGACGACGCTCGCGGGGGGGATCACGATGGCTGCGAACGCCACCGGCACCATCGCGAAGGGAGCGAGGGCGAAGAGGATGAAGGTGGTCAACACGACGGTTCCGCTCTGGCGACGCGGGACGCGGAGGGTGCGCGCCCGCCCCCCGAGCCCGAGGGCGCCGAGCAGCTCGAGGCCCTCGGAGACATCTGCGACCTCGACGCGCCACACGTCGCCGCCATGGAGCTCGAGCACGACCTCCGCGGGGGGCCTGACGCGTGGTGCCATCGGCGCCGACGAGGGCGCGCTCGGGGACCACGTGCCCGTCGACGAGACCGCCCGCCGTCGTGGCGATCGGCACGCGATGCTCGCGACCGTCGGCGACGAGGACGAGCTCCGCTCCTCCTTCGCGCGCTTCGAGCGCGCCTGGCGCTCGCAGCTCGCCAGGGCGCGTGCGTCGGGCGAAGAGCCGCGTGAGCGTCGCGCCGACGAGGGCCACGACGCCGAGCGCGCCGAGCGGCGTCCCGAAGAAGACACGGAGGTCTCGCGCGGGCACTGGGACCGCGGTGGCCAGGAAGCCGAGCGCCGTCCCCACGCCGAACGCTGCGTAGCCGACGCGGCCGAGCCAGCGCCGGAGGCGACCACGGACGCGCGTGAGAGCGCGGGTGACGAAAGTGGCCATCGCGCGACGAGGGTACTCCGGGCCACGCTCGTGTGGCGCTTACCAACCCTCACACTCTCGCAGTGGAAGCTTACGGGTCGGCGGGGCATGCCACGTGCCCATGAAGACGTCGTCGCTCGCGCTCGCGCCTCGCTCTCCCAGGTCGACCTCCATCCCTCGATCGTGCGCGGCCTCCTGTCTCGCAGTGCTACTCATGGGCTGCGGCCCCGGTGCCGAGGAGGTCGTCTTGCGCTCGGGGATCTATCAGCTCGAGCACGAGTCGATCTCCGACGACTGTGATCCTCCGACGCATCCGTCCGAGGGTCGCGTGCTCGCTTTCGGTGGCATTGCCGAGACCGGAGAGGCCTGGATCCGGTTCCCGTACTTCCCCCACGCTTCGGCCGTCTCGCCCGGCGACATCGAAGCGTTCCCTGGAGCGACCCTCGAGCGGTCCAACGACGCGACCCGGACCCTCGCGTCGGGTCTCGCCTGTCCGCGCGTCGCGTTCGACACGATCACTGTGGCGGCGCTCGACGCCGAGTATCTCGAGCTCGAGTACGAGAGGCGGTGGGAGGTGGACGTGAGCGAGGAATGCGTGGACTCCTATTTCCCCCGAGCGTCGTGCACGAGCGCCTTCCGGCACATCTTCACGCTCGAAGAGGGTTGCCCGTCACATTGCGTTCGATCCCTGGACGCGGACCTGAGGGCGCTCACGTGCCAATGTGATTGAGCTACGGCGCCCGCCTGGTTCTTCCGGCTTCTCCGCTCGTGGGATCGCGCCGGCGCAGCATATGCGCCCCATCGAGCCAGCCCGTTGAAGAACTAGTTCTTCAACGGAGCCGCGTGTTTTGGGGGAGGCTCCGGTGGGCTTTGCCCACTGGAGGGGGTCTTTTCGAAAGACCCCAGAAAGAAGAGGCAGTCCGTTGAGGGACTCGAAGAGTTCTTCAACGGCTGCTAACCGTGTTCGCCGCGTGCCGGACCGTTCGCGACGTGGCATCCTTCCCGCTCCATGATGTTCCGTCACGAGATCCTGCTGCTGGCCACGTCGGCCGAGGTCGCGCTCGCGCGCTTCCTCGGGCCGGGCGTCGGCTGCGGGTCGTCTCGATAGAGCACCCGAAACCTACGCCCGGCTCTCGACCGGGCGACATGGTGCCGTCCGGTCTCGCTCGGGTCCCGCTGCTCCCTCCGCACGTTCGGGAGCCGTACAAACGACCGAGGTCCGACATGACGTCCCCGCCCCCCATCATCATCGCCTCCGAAGACCGCGCCGCCTTGCTCCAGCTCCTCGGCGACGCCGACGGCGTCGTCGCCGACCTCCTCGACACCGAGCTCGAGCGCGCGGAGGTCTTGCCCCTGAGCCAGGTCCCCGCGGACGTCATCGTGATGGACAGCGAGGTGGAGTACGAGGAGGTGCTCACGGGGCGCCGTCGCAAGCTCCAACTCGTCTACCCGCGCCAAGCGGACTCGAGCGCGGGCCGCGTCTCGATCCTCGCCCCTCTCGGGTGCGCGCTGCTCGGGTTGCGCGTCGACCAGGAGATCGACTGGCAGATGCCAGGCGGCAAGCGGCGCCTGCGAGTGCTGACGGTCTCGCGCGGACGCAGCTGAGCGCTGGCCCGCGGGCGCCTGCGCATCAGCGGCACGCATGCTCGCGTTGCCAGGAAAGCGGGGCGGGGCTCGGGCGCGTGCACGCTGCGCGCAGCGCGTCACCCACGGTCGACACGCCCTCCAGGGCACGCGCCGACGCCAGGCGGCGCACGATCGCGACCCATCGACGAGCGCGTCGGTGGCGGCTGGCGAAGTCGGCTGATCGCTCAGATGAGGATGGGGCCGCCGTCGGGCGGGACGACGATGTAGACCTCACGCTGGTCGAGGTCGGCGACCCCATTCCCCACGACGAAGATGCGCGCGCGGAAGACCTGGGCGCGCTCGGCGGGCGCGCGGACGTCGTTCCAGAAGTCGACCGTGAACTCGACGAGCGTGCCGGGGATCACGCCGTAGAAGGTCGTGTCGTCCATGCTCGCGAAGCCCGCGCCGGGGATGCCGTCGCGATATCCCTGTACGGGGCGGATCGCCTTGATGAAGGTGGTCGCGTCGAAGTCGTCCGGGTTCCCGGGGACGTTCGCGGTGCGCGTCGAGACGTCCTGCGGGGTCGCGCCGATGATCGTCTCGATGCCGTTGACGATCTCGGTCGAGACGGTGCCGTCGGAGGCGGTGTAGACGAGCGGGTTGCCGGCGCCGTCGACCGACCCGGTCCTCGTGGCCATCGCGCGGTACGACGGGCCGCCGCCTTGCGCGCCGGTCATCACGCCGATGAAGCGTCCGCCGATGCTCGAGAGGGCCGCGGCGGCTTGGTCGAAGGTCGCGGGCGGTGGGTTGATGCCCGAGTAGGCGAACCCGCCGGCCTCGTTGTTGTGCCAGGTCGCGTCGCTCACGAGCACGACGATCGGGAGCGCGCCCGGCCGGAAGCACGGGTAGCCTCGGCGGGCCGAGGGCTCGTCGGGGATCGCGGGGCAGGAGCGCGGGGGGATCGAGTAGGTGCTCCCGCTGTGCGTCCACGTGCCGCCGAGCCCAGTCGCGGTCTGGAAGATCGCCTCGACCTGCGACTCCGGAATGTCCGCGCCTCCGCTCGCGCTGAGCGTGTTCAAGCCGGCCTGCACGGCGGCGAGGTCGGCGGTGATGTCCTGGACGTTCGCGTAAGCCTGATCGGCGCTGCCGCCGTAGCCGCCGAAGGGGAAGTCGTCGAAGCGGCCCACGCCCATCTGGACGTCGGGGATCCGCTCTTGGACGCGCGCCGCGATCATGCCGAGCGAGCTGCGGACGTTGTTGATCGGTCCGCTCATCGAGCCCGTCGTGTCGATGAGGAAGTAGAGGTCGGCGATCGTGATCGCCGTGCTGAAGAGCAGCGTCCGCGCGACGCGGTCGCCGTGGTAAGGCAGCACGACCGCGAAGTCCTCCTCGGGGATCCGGCTCGACGCGTCGTTCGGGTCCGTGCCCGCCGCGACCTCGACGAGGTCGGAGAGGCCGTCGCCGTCCGTGTCGACGAGGCACGGGTCAGTGAAGTAGACGCAGATCTCCTCGTAGTCCGAGAGGCCGTCGCTGTCGCTGTCGAGGTTCTGCAGGGTCTCGGAGGCGACCGGGTCGTCGCAGTCCGCCAGCGTCCCGGTGTGGCCCGGGCAGAAGAAGCCCGATGGAGGCGCAGCGTCGGCGCCAGGGATCGGCCCGGTGGGGCCAGCGTCCGCGCCGCCGCGGTCGCTGGGGTCGCCGCTGCGTCCCGGTCCGGCGGCGCCCGTCGGCGCACAGCCGAGCGCCAGCATCAGCCCCCCCAACACGACCCCAATCCGACCGCAAGCCACGCGAGCCTCCTCTCCGGCGGCGCGCCCGCGCGGGGCCGCCCATCGGTTAGGACACTAACGAAATGAAGTTCGTCCCGAGAAACGCTGACGAATTCTTAACGGACGTCGTTAGGTGGAGCGCCCGAGCCCGCGGGCTCGGACGAGCCCGAATGCGCCCTATTGCGCGCGATCGATCCAGACCTCGAGCGCGCCCTCGGGCGAGCGCGAGACCGTGATCGCCCATGGGTGGCAGCAGACGTCGCAGTCTTGAACGAGCTCACCGTGCGAGCTCGGATCGACGTAGAGCGGCATCGTCTCGAAGCACCAGGGGCACGTGACGTCGACCTCGTCGCTCGCGTCGTCGCGTCGTCGTCGCCGCGGACTGCGAACCCGGCGCCCTTCGTCGTCGAGGATGAGCTCGTCGTCGTCCATCCCACCGTCCTTGGGGTCGCGCCGGTCTTCGCGCCAGCTCGGGCCACCGCCGGCGGCGGGGAGGCGGTGGTGCGGGGCGAGGGTGGCCACTATTCTCTGGCTCGATGACCTCGTGGAAGGAGAGCTCCGCGGCGCGGCTCGCGGCCCGCGGCCTCTTGGCGCTGGAGCGGCGTCGCGAGCGATCGGCGCCGCTCACGCGCGTGTCCGCGGGGTGCTGGTCGCTCGCGACGGCGGCGCTCTGGGAGCGCGCGCCCGACGAGGTGCGGCGCGCCCTCTCGGATCACATGGGGGTGCGGCGCCACGACGCGCGGGTCCACGTCGCGCTCGACCATGGCGGCGACGTCGTCTACCTCCTCCTGGAGGGGGGCGCGAAGCTCTATCGCGCGAGCGCGGGGGGGCGGAAGCTCGTCGAGGCCATCGTCGCGCCGGGCGACGTCTTCGGTCGGCTCGGCGCGTCGGGCCACGAGGAAGAGGCCGCCGCGCTCGAGACGCTCGAAGCGACGCGGCTCGGGCTCATCTCGCGCGACGCGTTCCAAGAGGCGCTCCGGCGTCACCCGGACTTCGCCTTCGAGGTCGTGCAATACCTCGACGACCGAACCCGACGGCTGGCGAGAGCGCTGCATGCGCTCGCGTTCAAAGACGTCGAGACGCGGCTCGCTGAGACGCTCGTCGCGCTCGCTCGTGCGGAGGGAGAGGCCTGCTCGCATGGCTTCGCGGTCGACCTGCGCCTGAGCCAGACCGATCTCGCCGAGCTGGTCGGGGCTTCGCGACAGGTCGTCAACCAGACCCTCGGGCGCTTCGAGCGGCGGATGCTCGTGCAGCGGATCGGTCGGGTGATCTGCATCCTCGAGCTCGACCGGCTCGACCGCTTCGCGCACGAGCCATCGCACGAGTAGCCACGGTCGGTCGTCCATCGTGCGACGGCTCGTGTCGCGGCTCGACCACTTCGCGCACGAGCCATCGCACGAGTAGCCACGGTCAGTCGTCGATCGTGCGACGGCTCGTGCCTCTCGGTTCGGTCGGGTGATCTGCATCTTCGAGCTCGACCGGCTCGACCGCTTCGCGCAGGAGCCATCACACGAGCAGCCGTGGTCCGGGGAGGTCCGTGCGGGCGGGGGCGCCGAAGGGCGCGCCGCTGGGTCGACGGAAAACGACGCGGCCTGTCAGCTGGATGACAGCGCCCAATGGGGTCGGGGCGCTACGCGATCGGCATGTCGACGCCTTCGAGCTCGCGGAGCCCTTCCGCCCTCCGCTCCCGCCCCATCCACGCCGCGCGCGCCCTCGCGGCGGCCTTCGCGCTCTTCGGCGCGCTCGCGGGGGCGCCCGCTCGGGCGCAGCCTGGGATGAGCGCCGAGCGAGCACGCGTCGTCGAAGGAGGCGAGGTCCCAGCAGGCGTCGTCGAAGGAGGCGAGGTCCCAGCAGGCGTCGTCGAAACAGGCGTCCCGGGGACTTCCGTCGCGGATCCGTCAGAGCACGCGGCAGCCTCGGACGCTCCTGAAGCGCCGCCCGCTTCGAGCGGCTCGGAGCGACGCCTCGCCGCGGCCGCCGCGGCCGGCCCCGAGGACCCTGCGCATGGACCAGGGGCTGTCCCTCGCGCGGTGCCCCCTGGCGAAGTCTTCCGCGGGGAGGGCCTCTCCCATGCGTTCTCGCTGTGGACCGGTGTTCGATACGACTATGCCTTCGACGCGCCGCTCGGTGGCGATCGCCACCACGCCGTCGCCTTCGACCTGAGCTCGCGCTTCGCGCTCGGGGGGCCCGTCAGCTACTTCGTCGGCCTCGACGTGAGCGCGGGAGGCGGCGACGTCGGCTTCCTCTACGAGGTCGAGGCGCACCTCGTCGGCGTCGCCGCCCGCTGGGACACGGGCTTCGTCGGGCTGTCGAGCGGGATCGGCCTCGGCGGCGCGACCGCGGCGCTGCCGCTCGCCGCGCAGATCCCGATCGAGCTCCGGCTCGAGGCGAGCCTCGGACCCCTTCGGATCCTCGCGTCGGCCACGCTGCGCTTCGTGCTTGGCGCCGAGTCGCGTCAGGACGGCGCGCGCTCGCTTGGTTTCGCCGACGAGCTCGGGGCGTCGCTCTACGTGCGGGTCGGGGGCGAGCGCCGCTTCTGGGCCCGCACCGTGGCCGGATCGGGTCCCGCGTTGGGGCTCTTCTACCGCGAGCGCGCGGGCAGCCGAATCGTCGGCGTCGCGCTCGCGCTCGCGCTCTCGGGAGGACGATGACCATGACGACGCCCCTTCGATCACAGCTCGTTCGAGCGCCGTTCGTTCAAGGGCTGTTTGATGGAGCGCTGCTCGTTCGAGCGCTGCTCCTTCGATCACGGCGCCTGAGAGCGCAGCTCCTGAGAGCGCTGCTCCCTTGCACCGTCGGACTCGCCGCGTGCACTGGCGCCCCTCACCTGTCCGCGCGTTGGCCGAGCGCGGATGGACCCTTCGACGAGACGCCTGCCGCCGCTGGTCGACAGGACCAACTCGCCGACCACCACTGGGAGCGGCTCGAAGCCGCCGACGGGACCGAGCTCTTCGCGCAGTGCTGGGCCCCGCGCGACGCACGACCGGCGGCGCTGCTCGTCGTGGTGCACGGCCTCAAGGATCATTCCTCGCGATACCGCGAGCTCGCGCGCGTCATGGTGCCGGAAGGCGTCGCCGTCTGCGCGATGGACCATCGCGGGCACGGGCGCTCCGCGGGGCGGCGCGCGGACGTCGCGAGCTTCGATCCCTACCTCGAAGACCTCACCCGCTTCGTGTCGTACGCCCGTGAGCGCTCGGGCGCCGACGTGCCGCTCTTCCTCTTCGGGCACAGCATGGGCGGGGCGCTCGCCGCGCTGCTCGTGCTCGAAGAGCGGGTGCGAGACGTCCGCGGGGTGATCCTCAGCGCGCCCGCGCTCCGGATCTCGCGTCCACCCTTCGAGATCGCGGCGACCGGCGCGCTCGCTTCGTTGGCGCCGAACGCGCCCGCGGTCGACCTCCCGAACGAGCACTTCTCGCGCGATCCGGAGGTCGTCCGCGCGATGGCCGACGACCCGCTCATCTACGCGTCGCGGCACTCCGCGCGCTTCGGCGGCGCCTTCGTCGATGGGCTCGCGCGGGTTTGGCGTCGGCCCGAGGCCTTCGACGTGCCTCTCCTCGTGCTGCACGGCACCGAAGATCGCGCGACCGACCCGCGAGGCAGCGTCGAGCTCGTCGAGCGCCTGCGGGCGGCCGGCAGGAGCGACGCGACCCTCGAGCTCTACGAGGGCCTGTACCACGACCTCCTGCACGAGCCGGAGCGCGAGGCGATCCTCGCGACCGTTCGTGGGTGGCTCGTCGCCAGGATCGGAGGTGGCCGATGAGGACGGGTCGACCGAGCGGGCGTGCGCGCTCCAACCGTGACGTCGAAGGGGGTTCCCTCGCGTCGCGGTTGCCATCAGGCTCTCGGCGCGCGGCGACGACGATCGCCACGAAGGGAGGGGCGTGATGGCATCGACGCTGCGCGAGATCGCGGAGGGCGTGCACGTGGCGGAGGCGCACCAAGGCTTCTACGGGCTGGAGCTCGGGGCGCGCATGACGGTGCTCGAGACCTCCGAGGGCCTGCTCGTGCACTCGCCGATTGCCATGGCGCCCGAGCCCGTCGCGAAGCTCGGGGCGCCGCGGTGGGTGCTCGCGCCGAACCTCTTCCACCACCTCTACGCGGGCGCGTGGATCGACGCGGGGCTCGAGGGTTGGTGCGCCGCGGGGCTCCCGGAGAAGCGACCGGACCTGAAGCTCCGCGTCATCGAGCCGGAGACTCGCCCCTTCGGGGACGAGGTCGCCGTGCTCCCGCTGCGGTGCTTCTCGTTCAGCAACGAGGTCGTCGTGCTCCACCGGCCGAGCCGCACGCTGATCGTCACCGACCTCTGCTTCAACCTCCCCGAGACCGCGCCGTGGTGGACACGCGCGGTGATGCGCGGGCTCGGAGGCTATCCAGGCGTGCGCTCTACGCTGCTCGAGCGGCTGTGGATGAAGCGCGAGCTCGCGCGCCGGGAGCTCGGGACGATCGCGTCGTGGGACTTCGACCGCCTCGTCCTGGCCCACGGCGAGATCGTGGAGCGGGGCGCGAAGGATGCGTTCGTCGGCGCCTTCCGGTGGCTCGACCTGGAGGGTGCGCCCCGGCTCTCGAGCGGATGACCACCGTCGGCCCTTCCCGTCGGCTCGACGTGGAAGGTGCGCCCCGGCGTCGGAGCGGACAGTGACCGTCGGTGCCTTCCCGTGGGCTCGACGTGGAAGGTGCGCCCCGGCGTCGGAGCGGATAGCGTCCGCCGCGATGGAAATGCCGGGGCGTCGGAGCGACGAACCGCAGAGGGGGCCAAATGACTCCGACGAGGGTGATCTTCTGGTCTGGGTGTGCGTTGATCCTGGGGTGCTCGGCGAGCGCGAGGGTCGAGCTGAGCGATCTGGTCGCCGCCCATTGCGCGAGTCTGTCGACCTGCGCGGTGAGCGGGTGGGACCCCGCGTTGGTCTACCGGCTCGACCCGGACCTCTGCGAGTCTGGCCAGGCGCGGGGGCCCTACGCTGCGCTGCCGCTGGACGACCAGGCGCAGGCCAGACGCTGCCTCCGCGCGCTGGAGCGCGAGTGCCCCTTCGAGTGGATCGCGCGCGGCGGGGGCGATTGGCTTCCCCGTGAGTGCGCCGCGCTGCGACGGCCCGGCACCGCCGAAGCGGGCACGCCGTGCGTCTCGGGGTTGCAATGCGCCGAAGGGCTGGCCTGTGTCGCGGTCACCCGAACGTGCGCCAGCGACGAGCGGATCTGCGGCGTGGCCGACGAGGGCAGGCTCGCCGACCTGTGGTTCGTGGACACCAGCGCGACCACCTGCACCAACCTCGGTTGTCGCGAGGCGGTCTACGAGAACGTCTCCGTCCGCGAAGGTGGCGCGTGCGGCGCCTCCAGCGAGACGGCCTGGAACATCTGCGCCCGCGGGCTGGTGTGCGGAGCGGGGCAGACGTGTCGGCGACCTGCCGCCGAAGGACAGCCCTGTGAGGACGACCTCCACTGCGGACCCGGCTTGCTCTGCGACGAGGTCTGTCGTCGGCCCGCGCTCGGGACCGCCGTCGGTGCCCCCTGTTTCGCGGAGCGCGACACGTGCGACATCCGGCTCGGCCTCGCGTGCATGAGGGCCGAGGACGGGCTCTTGCGCTGTGCGCGTGCGACCGACCTCGGCGACCCGTGCGTGACGCGCCCCCACGACTCGTGCGGGTCTGGGCTCATGTGTCACGTGGTGGACGGCTGCACCCCCACGCCGGCGCGGCGTGCGGTCGGCGCTGCTTGTCAGCGAGGTCGCGAGTGCCTGAGTGGCCGGTGTGATCGCGCGACCGAACGCTGCGTCGCGACGTGCGACGAGGGTTGAGCCACCGCGAACGCACGCGCATCCGCGCTCGAGCGCTGCTACGAGGCGGCGCTGCGGCGCGACCCCACCCTCGCTGGCGAGATGAGCGTCGAGCTCACGGTCGAAGCCGCAGGCCGAGCGACGGGCGTGCTGGTCACCGAAGACTCGATCGGAAGTCTCTGTGGGCGCAGTACGTGCTCGACCAGTTCGGTTCGGTCGCCGAGACGGTCCAGTCGCTGCGTGCCGAGCCCTTCATCGTCGTCACCGACGCCGTGCCCGGCCAGAGTCGCCTCGCGACGTTGCACCTCTCCGTGTCCGACGCGACCGGCGACAGCGCCATCTTCGAGTACGTCGACGAGCGCCTGGTCATTCATCACGGGCGGAACCATCGCGTGATGACCAACTCGCCCGTGTACGATCAGCAGCTGGCGCTGGCCGCCTACTGGCAGCAGATCGGCGGGACCGTGATGTTGCCGGGCACGAACCGGGCGGCGGACCGCTTCGTTCGCGCGTCGTTCTACATCGACGCGATCCCTCGGTACGGCGACCCGTCGACCGCGGTGCCTGCGGTGATGAGCGTGATGCGAAACGTCTCCGTGCCGTACGGCATCACGACGCCGGAGCAGCCGAACATCTCGACCACGCAGTGGCGGGTCGTCATCGACCACACCAACGTCGTCTACCACTTCGAGTCGGCGTTGAGCTCGGGGGCGATCCACGTGAAGCTGCGCGCCCTCGACCTGCGTCGCGGCACGCCGATTCGGCGGCTGGAGCTCGCGCGTTATCTCGACCGCACGGGCGACGTCACCGGTGAGCTCCGCCCCTCGGCGCCCATGCAGTTCCTCCCCGCGCCTGGCTGAGCTCGCTACGCTCCGCCCGGTAGGGCGGCTCGCAGAGCGCGCCCGGGGCGGCTCGCGGAGACCGCAGAGCTTGGTCTCAGTCGTCCCACGGGCAGTCGCGGCGGACGCACTCGCCAGACTCCGCGTCGCAGAAGGTGCCGGGCTCGCACCGGCTCCTGCCCCCGCAGCGCTCGCCGAGACGTGGCTCGAAGCAGCGCGTCGCCTCGACGCAGCCGCGGACCTCGTCGAAGACGCGCCAGGGGCCACAGTCGCACGCGGGCTGCGCGCAGAGGAACGGACAGGGTCGTCCGCACTCCGTGTCACAGCAGATGCCCTCCCACGCGCCGCCGGTCCCGCGGCAGAGCTCCTCGCGCGTGACCGGCTCCGAGGTCGGGCACTCCCGCTCGATCGAGACGCAGCCGCGGCCCTCCTCGAAGCGTCGACCCCGACCGCAATCGCACACAGGGCCTCCGACCAGGCAGTCGAAGGGCGGCGGGAAACCGCACCACCAATGCCCGCAATCTTCTGCCCAGAACCGCCACTCGCCGCCGGTGCCGCGACAGAGCGGCGGCTCGCAGCCCGCGTGTGCGCGCTCGCACTCCTCGAGCGAAGGCCAGCTCGTCGCGCAGTCCGCGCCGACGCACTCGCCACACCCGATGACCACGCACGCCTCGCCGTCCCAGTGGATCGTGCCCGGTCCGTCGCAGATCAGCTCCGGGCAGACCATCGGGCGGGCGTCCTCCGCGTCGCAGCCCTCGAGCCCGCCGTCGAGCCCCGGCGGCAGGCCTGCGTCGCTGGGCAGACCCGTGTCGCGCCCGACGAGCGCGTCCCGGTCGGCGTGAACGTGGCCTGCGTCGCGGAGCTCCTCGGTCTCACGGGCGCCGTAGCAGCCGAGCGTGAGCGTCACGAGGACGAGCGCGCAGCGTGCCGAAGTGTGTCGGGTGCGAAGCATGCTCGCGTCTGCAGCACGCGGCGTGCCACCGAGCGCCGCGCTCCCCAGCCGATTTCTGTTGTCGCCGCTCTTGGCGACGAGCGACCGTCATCGTCCACGCCATGTCCGAACCCGTGGCCATCGTGCTCATCGTCGCCGCCGTCGTCGCGTTCGCCGGGTTCATCGTGTGGCGTCACCACCGCGTGCGAACCGCGAACGATGACCTCCTCGTGAACGGCGAGCGCGTGAACGCGACGATCGAGCGGATGTCGCCCGTGCTCGGCGAGGACGACCTGTTCTCCATCACATTGCGTGTGGAGGCACACGTGATCGAGACGCGATGGTTCTTGCCTTCGCACGTCCTGCCGGCGGTGCAGCCCGGACGTTCGGTCGCGGTTCGCGTGGACGCGGAGCGACGGCGCGCGGCGTTCGACGCCGCCGCGATGGGCTACGTCTGACCGTGTCCAGCCACGTTGCCCCGCGACGATTGGATCCGACGTGGGCGATCCGGAGCGACTCCCTCGTTCGCCTCCTTCGGCCTGGTCGACCGATGGTCCTCGGGAGGTCCGAAGAGGTTAGGCGATGGATCAACGCCAGCCGAACGGTGCCGCGGCTCGCCCAGGCGGTCGAGACTCCCGTTTCGCGACGTGACGGAGGGATTGGCCCGCTCCGCGATGGGCGCCCCGACGACCTCAGGCGGCCGACGCGGCGGGTTCTGCGCTGGCCACGAGCTGCTCGCTGATCGCCCACAGACGCTCCGCGAGCGTGTCGTCCTGCGCGAGGCGCATCGGGTGCTTCGGCTTCGAGTCGGCGAAATAGCCGCCGGTCACGCCACGCAGCTCGGGCGCGCTCGCGAGGTGGATCGTGGTCGCGGCGCCCTGCGCCGGTGTCTTCAAGAAGGGCCGGACGAGCTTGAAGCCGAACGAGGTGAGCAAGCCCATGTCCTCGGAGCTCGCGAACTCCGTGGCCACGACGCCGGGGTGGAGCGCGTTGGTCGTCACCCCCGTCCCCTCGAGGCGGCGCGCGAGCGCGCGCGTGAAGTAGATGTTGGCGAGCTTCGACTTCGCGTACACGTCGAACGACGCGTACTTCTTCTCGGCTTGCAGGTCGTCCCAGTCGATCCCCCGCCGCGCCCAACGGTGGGCGTCCGAGGAGACGTTCACGACGCGCGCCTCACCATCTTCGCGCGCCGCCGCCTTCAGCGCGTCGAGGAGCAGCTGCGTGAGGAGGAAGTGCCCGAGGTGGTTGACGCCGAAGGTCGTCTCGAAGCCTTCGACCGTCGTCGTACGCGCGTCGAGCACGAGGCCCGCGTTGTTCACGAGGACGTGGAGCTTCGGGTGACGGGCGAGGAAGCTCGACGCCGCGCCGCGAATCGAGGCGAACGACGCCAGGTCCAGATCCAGCAGCTCGGGGCGCCGCCCCGTCCGCTGCTCGATCTCGGCGGCGGCCTGCTCGCCCTTGGTCCGGCTCCGCGCGGCGATGACCACCGTCGCGCCGAAGCCCGCGAGCGTCGACGCGGTCTCTTTGCCGATGCCCGAGTTCGCCCCCGTGACGAGGACCACCTTGCCGTTCATGTCTGCCATGGAGGCCTGGTGGTCGCCGCTGGGAGCGAAGCGTGACGTCGCACGGCCAATCGACCCCGCTCGGCCCGCGCCGCGCTCGCCGTCCACGTGGCGCGCGAAATCGGCCATGCTTCTGCCCCGACCACCCACGCGAGGCCTCGCGATGCACGACGACGCGCGCCCGTCCACGTGGCACGCGAAATCGGCCATGCTTCTGCCCCGACCACCCACGCGAGGCCTCGCGATGCACGACGACGCGCGCTTCGATCGCTCGAGCCGCAACAAGCTCACGCCCCACGACCTGGATCGTTTCGCGGGCCCGACCCTCTTCGATCGTGTCGGGCGCGTCGTCTGCCGGGCCGCGTGCCTGCCGCGCAAGGAGCTCTACGAGGCCTGGGAGGTGGCCCGCCGGGTGCGACGCCGCTTTCGTGGCGGCCGCGTCGTGGACCTCGCATGCGGCCACGCGCTGCTCGCGCACCTGATGCTCGTCCTCGATGACCGCTCCGAGCGCGCGCTCGCGGTGGACCTGCGCGTCCCCGAGAGCGCCGCGTCCCTGGCCGCCGCGCTCGCGGGCGAGTGGCCTCGGCTCACTGGGCGCGTGTCCGTCGAGCGCGCCGCCCTCGAGTCGGTGCCGCTCGGCCCCGAGGACCTCGTCGTGAGCGTGCATGCCTGCGGAGCGCTCACCGACGCCGTGCTGAGCGCGGCGATCGGCGCGCGGGCCCGCGTCGCGGTGCTCCCGTGCTGCCACGACGCGCGCACGTGCGACGCGGGATCCGTCGACGGCTGGGTGGACGCGCCGCTCGCGATCGACGTCACCCGCGTCGCGCGGCTTCGCGCCGCGGGCTATCGGGTCCACACGCAGCGCATCCCGGCTGAGATCACGCCGAAGAACCGCTTGCTCCTCGCGGAGCCCATCGGCGCTGCAGGCGCCGAGCCGTGAGGCCCCGACGGCGTCGGAAGGATCTCTTGCGCTTGCAGAGCCCGTCCACGCCGACGGCGTCGGAAGACATGCGTCGAAGAACCGCTTGCTCCTCACGGAGCGGCGCCGCGGCCGGCGAAAGTGGCAGTGCTCGTGACCGCGTCCCCGCCGACCCGTGGGCGGCTTCGACGCGGCCGCTTCCACGCGGCGGCTTCGACGCGGCGGCTTCGACGCGGACCGGCTTCGACGCGGCGGCTTCGACGCGGACCGGCTTCCACGCGGACGGGGCGCTCATCGCGTCGGCGTCTGCCCGTTCCCGCGCACACCCACGGACACCGACTGCGAGGGTCGCGCGAACGGGCGCACGCGCGCCGCGCGCGCGGCCTCACGCAGGCAACGTCCCTCGGTGGTCCGCTCGATCGGAGAGGGCAGCCGCACCCGACGGACGACGCCGCTTCCAGCGAAGGTGATCGAGACGGCGACGTTGGTGCCAGCGGGCAAGCACGCCCGCATGCGCGGCTCGACCTCGGCGAGGCCGTCGCGGAGCGTGCTCGGGCTCAGCGTGTCGGGCAGCGGGGCGGGGCGGCTGGCGTGCTGTCCGAGCCAGGCACGCCAGCGCGCGATGGAGGCGAGGCGCGCCGAGCGGTCGGCACGCGAAAGTCGTAGGCGCCGTTCTCGTGCCAGAGCGCGCGCTGCTCCGCGTCACCCCGGGGTTGTCGGCGAACCGACCCGGGACGAAGCCGAAATGACGGCTGACCGCGCAGTCCAGGACCCGCTGCGCCCTCCAGGCGCGTCATCTCGTCCGCCGCATCGAGCGGAGCGAGGATCGCGCTCGCGCCCCGTAGCCCGAGCGCGCAGAGCGCGTGGACGGCGGGCGTGTAGTCGGCGTGCAGAGGGTCGGGCGCTTCGTCGAGGCGCGCGACCCACGACGCGATCTCGGCGTCGTCCGACGGCTGGGCGGCCGCGTGCGCACAGAGAAGGACGCCGAGGAGGCTCGCGAGGCGCATGCTCCAGTCTACGTCGAAGCGCGGTGAGCCTTCCCGTTCCGGTTGAGCGGAGATCACCGACACACCCGGTGAGCACGATCAGCATCCACCCGAGGCGAGTCGCCGTGCCATAAGTCGTGCCGTTCGCGTGGTAACATTACACCAATGGCGAACTTCTACACGGGTCGGCCTCGTCCTGTGAGCTGCTCGGCCCCTACGAGGGTCGGCCTCGTCTCATGATCCGGTCGGCCCTTCTACGATGGTCGTCCTCGTCCCGTGATCCGCTCGGCCCGTCGGCGCATCTCGGCGCGCTCGGGCTCGTTGCGGGTGAGGTCCGCTGCGCGCTCGAACGCGGCCGCCGCATCGTCGAGGCGGTCGAGCTGCTCGAGCAGGTCACCACGCACAGCCTCGAGATACGGGTAGTGAGCCAGCGTACCTTCGCGGTCGATCACCTCCACGACGGCCAGGCCAGCCTCGGGGCCCGCCGCGCGACTCAGCGCGACGGCCCGGTTCAGCTCCACGACGGGCGAGGGCGCGACGATCGCGAGGAGCCCGTAGAGCGCGGCGATGCGCGCCCAGTCGGTGTCCTCGAAGCGCGCCGCTCGCGCGTGACATGCCGCGATGGCGGCTTGTAAGGCGAGCGGCGACTGAGCGCCGCCGAGGTCGAGCGCTCGATCGAGGGCGGCCAGTCCGCGCCGGATCTGCAGCGGGTCCCAGCGGGCGCGATCCTGCCGCTCGAGCAAGACGGGCTCTCCATTCACGGTCGCGCGTGCGCCGCTGCGCGCGGCCGTGAGTTCCATCAGGCCAAGGAGCGCGTACACGTCGGGCTCGTCCGGCATCAGCCCGGCGAGCACCCGCCCGAGGCGCAGCGCCTCCTCGACGAGCGACGTGCGCATCCAGCTCTCGCCCGAGGTCGCGCTATAGCCCTCGTTGAAGATGAGGTAGACGACCTCCAGCACCGAGGCGAGGCGCTCGGCGAGCTCCGGCTTCGGTGGCAGCTCGAACGGCACGGAGGCCGCAGCGAGCGCGCGTTTGGCGCGGACGATGCGCTGCGCGATGGTCGGCTCGGTTTGCAGGAACGCGCGCGCGATCTCCGCCGTCGAGAGCCCGCCCAAGAGCTTCAGGGTGAGCGCCACGCGCCCCTCGCGCGGCAGCACCGGGTGGCAGGCGATGAACACGAGGCGCAGCAGCTCGTCGCTGATCGGATCGTCGAGGTCCGGCTCCGAGCCTTCGTCCACGCTTCGCTCCGCGACGAGCTGCTCGCGCTTGCCGGCCCGCACGCGCTGGGTGCGCAGGTGATCGATGCCGCGGCGTTTCGCGGCGGTCATCAGCCATGCCCCGGGCTCGTCGGGCACACCATCGCGCGGCCACCGCTCGATCGCCGTCATCAAGACGTCTTGGACGACGTCCTCGGCGACGCCCACGTCGCCGAGCATGCGCGTGAGTCGCGCGATCAGCGCTGGCGCGTGCATGCGCCACGCGACCTCGACCGCCCGCCGTGCCTCCGTCTCGGTCACGTCGCTCGAGAGAACAGCACCCACGCGTGGTCGCCGCAAGTCGGGCGACTGGGTGGCGGGGCATCCGTTCATGAGCCCACGCGGTCCGTCGAAGGAGGTCGGCCGTCGAGGGCGTCGCGCGTCTCCGCGGAGGTCAGGCGGCCGCGCGCCGACCTCTAGGTGCAGTTGATCATCCAGGGCACGCCGAAGCGATCGACCAAGATACCGTATTGGCGCGCCCAGGGTGTCGGCCCGAGCGGCATCCGCACCGCGCCGCCGCTCGCGAGCGCCTCGAAGAGCGCCGCCGCGCGCGCAGGATCGTCGACGTCGATCACGACGTGCGCGCCCTCGATGCCCGCGTACGGATGCTCGGGGGTCGCGTCCGTGCCCATGATGCACATCGCGCCGAGGTCGAGGCAGCCGTGCATGATGCCGTCGGGGACGGCCTCGGCCAGCGCCTCGCACCCGGGCATCTCGGAGAACTTCATCATCGCCGTGAGCTCTCCGCCGAGCAGCCCTCGGTAGAACGTGAGCGCCTCGCGGGTGGTGCCGTCGAAGCTCAGGTAGGTGTTGATTCGCATGTGGATTCTCCCGTGTGGTTGGGCGGTCACGAGCCGAGCTGGGCGCGCATCCGTTCCTCTCGCTCCCGAATGGTCGGATCGGCGGCGTCCCCGAAGTCCTCGAGCTCGAAGATCGGTCGGATCTCGAGCTCCGCGCCCCCGTCGAAGGGGGCCTTCTTCAGCCACGCGACCGCTTCGTCGACCGAACGCACCTGCCAGAGCCAGAAGCCCGCGATCAGCTCCTTCGTCTCTGCGAAGGGGCCGTCGGTCACCTGGTGGCTTCCGCCCTCGAAGCGCACGCGGCGGCCATCTCGGCTTGGCCGGAGCCCCTCGCCCGCGAGCAAGACCCCTGCTCGAAGCAGCTCTTCGTTGTAGCGCCCCATCGCCTCGAGCTCCTCTCGTGAGGGGAGCTTCCCGGCCTCGGTCTCGGCGCTGGCTTTGACGATCACCATGACTCGCATCGTTCTCTCCCGTTCTTGGGGCCCTCTCGGGGCTCTCGTTCGGATGACGATCGAGCGGGGCACGGATCGACGAGCCGGGTGATCTTTTTTTCGGCCTCCTCGACGCCGGCCACCCTCCACGGGTAGAACGGAGACCGACCATGCAGTTCTTGCTCTTGATCTACACGGACGCCGAGCTCTTGAGCGCGCTCCCGGCCGAGGAGTACGACCGCCTCATGCGTGGCTGCCTCACCCACGCCGACGAGCTGCGCGCGAGCGGTGTGTTGCTCGGGTCGCAGCAGCTCGAGCCGGCCGAGCGGGCTCGCACCCTGCGGGTCCGGGGTGGGGAGGCGCTCGTGATCGACGGGCCCTTCGCCGAGACGAAGGAGATGCTCGCGGGGTTCAACCTGATCGAGGCGCCGAGCCTCGCGGAGGCCGTCCGCATCGCTCACGAGTTCCCGTGGGCGCGATTCGGCTCGATCGAGGTCCGACCCGTGCACGACATGGACGCCGAGCGAGCGCGCGTCGGCGCGGGCGGTGGGGCGGCCTCGCCGGCGGGAGGTCGCGAAGAGCGCTGACGCGGGGTTGGGGCGAGCGGGTCGGGAGGGCTCGTCCGTGGGGCGGTCGGCGCCGCCGCCGGCGGTCGCGAGCCGATCGCCCTCGGCTTGCGCGACGCGACGGGCGCGACGTTCTGCCGTCCCGCAGAACACTGACGCGCGGGCTCGGGGCGATCGGGTCGCGAGGGCTCGGGGTGTCCGCGCTGGCCGCCCGACGTCGCGGCGACCCCTGACGCGCGTCGCGGGCTCGGGGCGGCGTGGTAGCGTGCCGCGCGATGTCGGAGATCGCTCGTCGTGCCCGGATCCAGGCGCTCGCGCTCGCGCTCGCCGCGTGCGCGCTCGCGAGCCCGGTCCGCGCCGACGACGCGGCGATGTCGCGCTTCCACTACGAGCAGGCGAGCCGCCACTACGCGGCGGGGCGCTTCGACCGCGCGGTGCAGGAGTTCTTCCTGGCGCAGCGCGCGAGCCCCAACCCTCGCACCCTCTACAACATCGGGCTGTGCTTCTTGCGCCTCTCGCGGCACGAGGACGCCTTCTACTTCCTCGGCGAGTACCTCGCGCAAGCCGACGACGCCGAGGGCGCCGACGAGCGTCGGCGCTTCGCCGAGAGCTCGCTCGAGTCGCTCGCCCCGCGCGTCGCGCGGGTGGTCGTCACGAGCGCCCCAGAAGGCGCCGCCATCTTCGTCGACCAGCGCGAGCACGGCAGCTACGGCGTCACCCCGCGCGTGCTCGCGCTCTCGCCAGGCTCGCATCGGCTCTGGGTGGAGCTCGAGGGACATCGCCTGGCCGAGGCCGAGGTGACCGCCGTGGTCGGCCGGGAGGTCCGCGTCGCGCTCACCCCCGAGCGGATCGTGGGTCGTCTGCGGGTCGAGGCGCCCGAGGGGGTCGTGGACGCCCAGGTCCGCGTCTACGACGGCCGTGGGCGCCGGCTCGCGGTGGGCGAGGCCCCGCTCGTCGTCGCTGCCGCGCCGGGGCGGCTCGAGGTGGAGGTGGAGGCGGTCGGCCACCAGCCCTCACGCCAGTTCGTCGAGATCGAGGCCGACGCGGAGGTCACGCTCCGCGCGAGCCTGCGCGCCCTCCCGCAGCCGACCGGAGATCTCACCGTGACCGCGAACGTCGGCGACGCGGTGGTGGAGCTCGGCGACGAGCCGGTCGGCCTCGTCCCCCTGGTGCTCCCCGAGCTGCCCGCGGGCGAGCACGAGCTGCGCATCCGCGCGCCGGGTCGCCTGCCGTTCTCCGAGCGCCTCGAGATCCCGGCGGACGTGCGCACCTGGGTGACGGTCCAGCTCGCGGAGCCGCCGCGCGGCCGCTCGCCCGTGACGTGGGCGCTCGGGGGTGTCGCGGGGGCCTCGTGGATCGGCGCGCTGACGCTCGGCTTGATGGCGCGCGCGCGCGCGGCCGACTTCGCCGCGCGATGGAACGAGCCGGGCGGAGGCCCCGTGGACGGGCTGCACCGCGAGGCGCGGCGGCTCGGCCTCGCGACCGACGTCTTGCTCGCCGTCGGGCTCGTGGCCGTGGTCGGCGGCGTGCTCCTCTACGCGCTCACGGGCGATCGCGAGGGCCGCCGCTCGAGCGCCACGGTGCACCGGAGGCCTCGATGAGCAGCCGACTCGCCGAAGGGGATCGCGCACGCGACCCGCGCTCGAATCCTGCGCCACGTCCGAGCCCGGGTCGCAGGCGTGTCCACCCGATCCTCGCGCTCGCGCTCGTGCTCGCGCTCGCGCCCGCGTGCTCGTTGTCGCTCGGCCTACCCACGAGCGAGCCGGAAGAGAGCTTGCGGGCCTGCAGCAACGGGATCGACGACGACCTCGACGGCGAGGTCGACTGCGCCGACCCCTCGTGCCGCGCGTTCTGTTGGGACGGCAGCGCGCTTCGTGGCCCGATGATGACGCCCTGCTTCACGGACGACGCGCACGCCCTGGCCTTCTCGGCGTTCGGCAGCCCGACCCGCTGCGAGCCGGCCTCCGAGGTGGCGTGCCCAGCGGGAGCGCACCTGCTCCCCGGCGCCGAGGCCTGTCGGCGCGTGGGCGATGCGTGCCCCGACGGCGACGCCTGGCCGAGCATCGGCGACGCGCGGGTCACGTGGTACGTCCGGCCGGGCGCCACGGGCGGCGACGGGAGCGAGGACGCACCCTGGGGCTCGCTCCGCGAGGCCCTCGACGCCGCGTCCGCGGGCGACCGCGTGCTCCTCGGCGCGGGCACCTTCGACGCCGCCGTCGTCGATCGCGCGGTCGAGCTCCGCGGCGTCTGCGCGGGCGGGACGATCGTGCGGGGCACGCTCCACGTCGAGGCTCCCGGCGTCGAGCTCGCCGAGCTGACCGTGGAGGCCGAGAGCGTCGCGGTGGTCGCAGGGGCGGAGATGCACGGGGTGGCGATCGAGGCACGCGGCGGGCTGCGGGTGGAGGACGGGGTGCGCGCCTCGCTCGTGGGATCGCGGCTCGAGCGCGGCGACGCGGTCGTCGTGGACGTGGGCGCCGAGGCGCGGCTCGAGCTCGTGGCGTCGAGCGTCCGCGGAGGCGACGTGGGCATCCGCAGCGCAGGGGGCGCGCTCGCGCTCCGAGGGGTCGCGGTGCGCGGCACGCGCGAGCGAGGGATCGTCGCCGAGGGCGCGGTCTCGATGGACGGAGCGCTGCTCGAGCCCACTGGCGGAGCAGCCGCCGACGTTCGCTGTGATGCGTCGGACGCGTGCGCGCTCGACTACGTCGTCGTCCGCGCGGCGCCGGGGCTGGTCGAGGGCACCCGAGGGCTCGTGGTTCGGGGCGCGGCGACGGTCACCCACTCGGTCTTCACGGGCGCGGAGATCGGGGTCGAGGTCGAGGGCTCGCTCCGGCTCGAAGACTCGATCGTCGAGCAGGCGGACCGCGCGGGGATCGCCGTCTCGCCGGGCGCGGCGCTCGTCGTCACGCGGACGTTGTTCTTCGACAACCGCTTCCGCGCGCTCAGCGTCGGCGTGGGCGCGAGCGCCACCCTGCTCGACGTCGAGGCGCGGGGGATCGCGCGCATTGGGACGACCGAGGCTTGCGTCGAGGTCTTCGAGGGCGCGTCGCTCGGCGCGACGAGCTTCCTCTTCGGGGCCTGCGGCCTGTGCGGGATGCGCCTCGTCGGCCCCGAGATCGAGCTCATCCTGCGCGACGGGATGGTGGCCCAGAACGCGCGAGGGGTGTGCTTGGTCGAGGGCGCGAGCCCCACGGTCGCCGAGCTCACGTCCCGGGTCACATACCTCGAAAACGGCGCTGGCAACATCGTGCGCGAGTGAGCCTCGACGGGTCCTCCACCGCGAGGTGCTCGGGCGGCTCCCGAGATCGGCTCGTGGTGCTCGGCCTCGAGGTCGGTTCCGTGTCGACGAAGGACATGCAGAGCATATTCGAGGAGATAGGCCGAAGGCCGGTCGGGCCGCCGAGCGACGCCGAGGACCGGCGCAAACGGATCGTCAAATCCGCCGAGCACTACTAGGCTTGCTTGCCGATTGGGCGAACCGCGCTCGACGTGTGTCGAGGATCGAGGAGAGGTTGTGCGGGAGACGAGACGGCGAGGGAAGGCGCGATCGTGGAGGGCTTCGAGCGTGAGCTGGCGGGCCGCCGCGCGCGCGGCGTGCGCGCTCGTCGCGATGACGCTCTTCGGGTGCGGCGACGACGCGTGGAACTGCGAGACCGACGACGGCGCGCGCTACGATCTCCGCGTCGTGCGGATGACGCTCGACGTCACGATGGAGCCCACGCCCGTGCCCGAGGCGGAGGTCTGCTCGCTCGTCCCTCGATGTGCGTGCTTGACGGTCGACGAGGGCGGCCGCCGCTCGGTCCGCATCCCGCCCGACCTCGAGATGCTCCTCGAGGTGCGGGCGCCCGGCTATTTCACGACGGTGGCGACCCACCGCTCCGGCGAGGTCGACCGGGCCTCTCAGCTCGTCCTCATCGACCGCGGCACGATGCGCATCCTCGCGGCGTCCGTCGGCCTGCGCCTCGACCCCCAGCGCGGGCACGTCGGGCTGCGCGCGGCGCCCGGCCCCGGTCGCGACGTCACGGCGACGACGTATGTCCTGCGCAACCTCGACACCGGCGAGGAGCATCCGTTCTACTACACGGCGCGCGGGGCGCCGTCGCTCGACGCCACCTCGAGCGACGAGACCGGGCTCGCGGTCGCCGTCAACGTCCCGCCCGGCAACTACCGGGTCGAGTCCGACGTCTTCCCGACGTGCAACGTCATCGACGCAGGCTGGCCCTTCTTCGTCGACGGCCGCTTCCAGGGCCTCGACTTCCCGATCCACGCGGACTCGGTGACCTTGCTCGACGCGCTCGACTGTGGGGTCGCTCGCTGACGCGCCAGCCGTCAGGCTCTCCCACATGCGGACCCCATGGGGCATGCGGTAGGCTGTGCCCGCCGATGGGAAGCAAAGAGCCCGTCCATCCCCCCGACACCCGCGATCTGACCCGCGACACGAGCGAGTCCGGCCCGCGAGGCCTCGAGCAGACCGCCGAGGTCGGCGAGACCCTGCGCGCGTCGCCAGGCGCGGGCGGAGCGTTCCTCCCGCACGGCAGCTGGCTCGACAAGAGCTACCGAGTGAAGGACCTGCTGGGCCGTGGGGCGATGGGCGCCGTCTACCTCGTCGAGCACGTCGAGCTCGGCAAGGAGTTCGCGGCCAAGGTCGTCGCGGGGGCACACGGCCTCGACCCGGCCGCCATCACGCGGCTCCGTAACGAAGCCCGCATGGCGAGCTCCATCGACCACGAGAACATCGTGGGGGTCTCGCACCTCGGCACGCTCCCCGACGGCAGCGTCTTCGTCGTGATGGAGCGGCTGCGCGGCGAGGATCTGCGGGCGCGGATGGAGCGCCGCCGCGCGGCTGGGGACCCGTGGCTCCCCGACGACGAGGTGCGCGCGATCGTCCCGCCCCTGCTCAGCGCGCTCGCGAGCGCCCACGCGGCCGGCATCGTCCACCGCGACCTGAAGCCGGACAACATCTTCCTGCACCACCGTCGTGGCCTCATCACACCGAAGATCGTGGACTTCGGCATCGGCAAGCTGCGCAACGCGGAGGAGGACCTCCGGCTCACCGCGACGGGGCAGATCATCGGCACGCCGCTCTACATGGCGCCCGAGCAATCGCGCTCCAGCGACATCGTCGACCACCGCACCGACCTCTACTCGATGGGGGTCGTGCTCTACGAGCTGCTCACCGGGCGGTTGCCCTTCGACGCGAAGAGCCTCTACGAGCTCGTCGTCAAGCACGTCACGGAGACCCCTCCCGATCCGCGCACGCTCCGCGCCGACCTGCCGGACCCCGTCGCCGAGCTCTTGCTCCGCTGCCTGCAGAAGGCGCCCGACGCGCGCCCCCAGACGGCAGACGAGCTCTCGCGCGCGTGGCGCGAGGCGTGGGGCGAGCCCGCCGGCCTCCCTGCGGCGCCGTCGTTTCCGGCGAGCGGCGAGCTCGGACTCTACGAGAGCGGCGCGCACGAAGGCGGCCTCGGCTCCTCGCCACGCTTCGACTCGGCGAACGAGGCGACCACGCCCGCCTTGGCCACGAGCCAATCGGTGACCGCGCAGATCGCCGACGCGAGGCCCGCGCCAGCGCCAGCGCGAGGTCGAGGGCGGGTGGCCGTCGCGGGCGTCGCGGCCCTCGTCGTCACGCTCGCGCTCGGGATCTGGCTGGTCGGGGCGGAAGGCGAGGACGTCGGCGCGCCCGCACCCACCGCGGCTCCCATCGCCGCCGAGACGACCGCGGCGCGGGCGTCCACGAGCGCGAGCGACGAGCTGGTGCGCCGCGACGAGCTCGCGCGCTCGCCCTCGTCCGCGCTGGCGCCGACGGAGGGCGTCAGCCCCGGCGCTCGCGCCGACGACGACGCC
>JAHBWH010000380.1 GCA_019637115.1 Myxococcales bacterium
TTTGCTCCAGGGATCGACGGCGTACGCCGGCGGAGCCTATCCGGAGCCACGCCCGAAGATCCCCGCGCTGCAGGAGCTCCACTGGTTGATGTTGACGACGCCCGCGCATCGCAACGCCGAGACGAGCCGCGACGCGTTCGCGGCGTGGTCGGCGACGATCGCGAGCGACACCGCGTTCGACTGGACCGACTGGCACCGTCAGCTCGAGGCGATGCTCGCGCACGACGTGGCGCGCGGCGCGGGCGGCGATCTGGCCGCCGCCGCCCGGCGCGTGAAGGCGAAGGGCCTCGTGATCGTCGCCGAGCAAGACCGGATGGTGAACCCGGAGCCGTCGAAGGCGTTCGCGAAGGCGATGAACGCGAGCCTCGTCGTCCTCGACAGCCCGTGCGGTCACATGGTGCCGTCGTGCGACGCGTCGCTCGGACCGCGCGTCCGGCGCTTCATCGAGGAGTGAGCGGCGCCTCGCTCGCTCAGCGGCGCGCTTCGCAGCCCTGCATCTCGCCGTCGTTCGAGGCCACGCGCGCCTTGCAGGCCGCGACGTAGGAGACGAGCATCTCCCTCGTCGGGAGGTAGCAGCTGCCGTCCTTCGCGGTGGCGCTGATCCACTTCGACAGGCCCGTGCGCCACGCCCAGAGGCGCGCGCCGCGCGCGTCGCCGAACGCGGGCTGGCCGTCCTCGCTCGTGCCCGAATAGTCGTCGTTCCAGTTGTAGAAGCCCCCGCCCCACTTGCTGTACTCTGCAAGGAACTCCTCGAGCTCCGGGGGCGCGTCCTTCATGATCGCCTCGAAGCGCGCGACCGAGGCCCACATGCAGCGCTTGCCGTGGACGCTGCCGTTGTCCCAGCCGTGGTCGGCGCTCCGGCCGCCGGCCCACTTCTGGAACCAGTCGACGCCGTAGAGCGAAGCGCTCGCGCCTCGCGCGCCCGAGCCCGCGCTGCTCGCCGGCGCGGTCACGTCCTCGTCGAAGACCACGTGCTCCTGGTCGACGTCCTTCACCGCCTCGCGGATCTTCGCGAGCTTCTCCTCGTCCTCGGTCAGGTTCTGTTCCCCCTGGGCGATCTCCTCGGGCTCGGCGTTGCTGCAGCCGACGGCGACGGAGGCGGAGAAGACGACGCTGAGGAAACGGAGGGAGAGCTTCATGGCTGAGCCGGCTGTTGCATACATCGAACCACGTCCCCCGATGTTGGGTCTAGTCAATGAGATCCGTAGGTTACGCGCCGTCGAGTGGCGCGAGCCGTCCGGCACTGGGGATCGACGGGCCCACCGTGGGGGACTCGAAGGCCCGGCCGGGAGGAGGCCGATCATGGCTCGCCGGCGCGCCCCGTCGGCGCGTCCCGCGATCGTCCGGAGCCCACCCGCGCGCGGCCGATCATGGGACGTCGCGGTCGATCCATCCCGGCTCGCCGGCGGATCCCCACGGCCTCGGATCACCGAGCGGCGCCTGCGCAGCTCGCGCAGATCCGCGCGCGACCGGGCCGCCTCGGAGCGCGGCCCGGCGTTTGCTCCGACCGGGGCATGGTCATCCCGCAGCGCGACTGGCTGCTCCTCCGAGGTCGGATGCGAGCCGTCGCGAAGATCGCCGTCCTCCCGTTGCTCCTGACCACGCCGATGGTAGAGGGCGAGGATCGCGACGACGCCAAGGTCGCGTCTCCTGCGGAGGGCCCTTCGGACCGCCGCTGACGCGCGGCCCTGTCAGCGGACGCGACCGAGCTCGTCGCGCAGGAGCGCGAGGAACGCGCGGATGCGAGGCACGGAGCGGCGCGAGGCGGAGTGGACCGCGCTGACGACCGTGCCGCCGCCGTCCGCGCCCGGCAGGACCTCGACCAGGCGGCCGTCACGGAGCTCGGCGTTCACCATGAAGTCGAGGACGCGCGCGATCCCGGCGTCCGACAGCGCCGCGGTCACGAGGACATCGCCGCGATCGACCTCGAGCGGCGCGGTGACGGCGATCGCCCGGCCGTCGAGGGTCCACGGCCGCGGCCGCGCCCGCGGCGGGATGAAGCGGATGCACGCGTGCGCCGCGAGGTCGTCGGGCACGCGGGGCGCACCTCGGCGCGCGAGGTACGCCGGCGACGCGACCAGGACC
This sequence comes from Myxococcales bacterium, assembly GCA_019637115.1. Lineage (GTDB taxonomy): Bacteria > Myxococcota_A > Polyangia > Polyangiales > Houyiibacteriaceae > JACKEH01. The sequence goes on from JAHBWH010000380.1 coordinate 2,086, forward strand.
CAGCGCGGGCGGAGCAGCGCGTGCGCGACGACGTCGGGATCGAGGGCCTCGCCGACGCGAAGCGCGACGTCGACGTCTTCTTCCGCGAAGCGCACGACGCG
>JAHBWH010000381.1 GCA_019637115.1 Myxococcales bacterium
CGTCGCGTTCGCGCCGCTCCTCCCGCTCGAGCGGATCGGAGCGCTCCGCCGCCTCGCCGAGCGCCTCGCTCCCGGAGGGTGACGGCGTCGCGCGGGTCGGATCGCTCTCGGCGCGTGGTGGCGGGCTTGTCGGCTCGCTCGGCGCGTGACGGCGGGGCGCGACTTCCGCCACGCTCGCCCTTGGCGTGAGACGTGGCGTCCTCAGCGGGCGCCGCGACGTCGCTGCGAGGCGCGGTGGACGAACTTGCCGAGCGCGGACGCCATGTTCTCGGGATCGTCGGCGCGGAAGGCGTCGGCGCTGATGGCGTCGGTGGGCACGCCCCGCGCGTCGAGCTTGTAGAACCAGGGCGTCGTCGTCGTGGCGAGCTTCATCTGGGCGAGCTCGGTCTCGTACTCGTCGACGTCGACGCGGACGAGGGTGACGTCGGCGAGCGCGCGCCGCATCCGCTCGTCGGGGAGCGCGCGGGCGACCTCGGCGCACGCCGCGCTGGCCCTGGCGTTCGTCTGGAGCACGACGGTGCGGCCCCGCGAGCGGTTCACGATCTCGGCGAGCTGCGAGTGGAGGCTGCGCGAATCGTCGGGGTCGATCACCTCGAGCGAGCCGTAGGTCTGCGCGCCGCTCTGGGCCGGCGCCGGTGCGGTCGCGATCGGTGGCGCGGTCGCGAGCGTCGGCGGCGGCTCGGGGGCCGCTTCGGTCGCGACCGCGGCGACCGCCGGCGCGTCCTCCTCGCTCTCGGGCGCGAAGGCGGCGCCCATGGCCCAGAGCACCACGACGACGCCGAGCCCGGTGCCGAACAGGCCGGAGACGATCCCTGCCGCGGCGACGGCGCGTCCCGTCAGCGCGCCGCGCGACTGGTCGATGTCGCGCCGCGCGAGCGAGCCGAGGACGATCGCGGGCAGACCCGCGAGCGGCCCGAAGCACCCGATGCTCACGAGGCCGAGCACGAGGGCCAAGACCGCCTTCGGCTCCGTTCGCGACGGAGGCGGGCGCCAGGGCCAGTGCGGTCGGAGCGGGCCCATCGTCGACAAGCTTACCTCGGCGGCGCGGAGGTGCACGCGCGGCGGGCGCATTTCTCACCGTCGCCCGTCCGGACGTCCTCGTCGGGGCCCGGGCCAAGGCGGCGCCCCGGCCGAGCGGCACCCCGGCCCGAGCGGGCGTCCCGACCGAGTCGGCGTCCCGCGCCGAGCCTACCGCGTCACCCGGCCGAGGCTGTCGACGTCGACGGCGGAGTTGCGGATGAAGTCGCGGGCCACGTCGCTGTCGCCCTCGAGCAGCTCGTCGGGGGGGCCGCTCGCCTCGACGCGGCCCTTGATCAGCAAGACGGCCTGGTGCGCGATGCGGAAGCAGCTGGCGATGTCGTGCGAGATGACGATGCTGGTCACGCCGAAGCGCTGGCGCATCTCCTCGATGAGATCGTCGACGAGGCGGCTCGTGAGCGGATCGAGGCCGCTCGTGGGCTCGTCGTAGACGAGGATCGGCGGCTCGAGCATCAGCGCACGCGCGAGGCCGACGCGCTTGCGCATACCGCCGGACAGCTCGGAGGGGAACTTCGGCGCGACGACCTTCGGATCGAGCCCGAGGATCTCGAGCTTGCCGAGCACGCGCTCGGAGATCTCCTTCTTCGAGAGCCTCGTGTGCTCCACCAGCGGGAAGGCGACGTTGTCGAAGACCGAGATCGAGTCGAGGAGCGCGGCGTACTGGTAGACCATGCCGAACTTCTTCCGGACACGGTTGAGCTCGCGCTCGGAGACGCGTGTCACGTCCTCGCCGTCGATGAAGATGTGACCGCTGGTCGCGCGCTCGAGCGCCACGATGAGCCGGAGCAAGGTGGTCTTGCCCGCGCCCGACCCACCGATGATGACGGTCGTCTCCCGTCGCCGCGCGACGAGGTTGACGCCCTTCAGGATCTCCTGGTCGCCGAAGCGCTTCTTGATGTCGCGGAGGACGACGATCTCGTCCGGCAGCGGCGGTCGCGCGAGGTCGCCGTTGCCTCGGACCGTCGGTCCGTTCCCGGCGGGCGCGGGCGGGCCCTGGGCGTCGCGGTGGCTGGGGGGCGCGGCGCCGCGTCCGGACGAAACGGGGTCGGAGGGGCACATCGCGTCGTCGGGGTTCCGTGGCGCCGCCGCGGCGAGGCCCTTCCGAAATGTCCCTTTCGCGACGGGC
>JAHBWH010000382.1 GCA_019637115.1 Myxococcales bacterium
ACGGGAAGGTGCAGACGGGCCGCGAGCGGGTCGGTGGCTGCGACGGACCTGCGCCGCCCCCAAACCGGCACGCGGGCTGCGAGCGGCGGGCGACCCACGGAGCGGCGAGGGGGCCGCACGGGAGCGGGATCGGTCTGCACCTGGACCACCGTTGGGCGCGGTCAGTTCGTCAGGAAGCCCACCGCGATCGCGAGACCGAGGAGACCGAAGACGACGGCGACGAAGATCACGCCGCCCTTCTGGCTCTCCGTCGTGATCGGCAGCTCGGACTCGAGCTCCGCGGGGCTGGCGGCGGCCTCGGCGCGCTGGGCAGCGCGGCGCGCGCGCCGCCGCGCGCGGCGGTCCTCGGTCTTGGCCGGAGACGACGCCGAGCGGGCCGCCGCGGGCTCTCGCGCGTCGTCGTCCTGGTCGTCTTCGTCGTCGGCGTCCTCATCCGCGTCGTCGTCGTCCGTGCCCTCGACGTCGCGACCGCCCGCGTCTTCGTCGTGCTCGCGCTCGTCCGACGGCTCCTCGTCGTCCCGTTCCTCGGTCGCCTCGAGCTCGGGGTCCACACGGCGCGCGACGCGCTTCTTCGGCTTCTGCTTCTTCGCCTTGGCCATCGATGAGAGATCCGTCCATGGGCGCAGCGCGCCCGGTGAGGTTCGAGGGGCGCAGCGCGCCCGGTGAGGTTCGAGGGGCGCAGCGCGCCCGGTGAGGTTCGAGGGGCGCAGCGCGCCCGGTGAGGTTTCGAGGGGCGCAGCGCGCCCGGTGAGGTCTGAGGGCGCAGCGCGCCCGGTGCGCCCCGCTGGGGCGAGCCGCCGTCACCCTGTGGGCGCGGCACCCTCATGCCCCTAGCACGCGACGAGCGGTTCCGCACAGCCCGGCTGGAAAGCTCGCGGCTACGTTCCGCGCCATGATCGTGAACCCGTCGACCCTCGCGCCTCCGCGTGGCTACTCCAACGGCGTCTTGCTCCCCGCGGGCCGCACGCTCTTCATCGCTGGACAGATCGGTTGGAACGCCGCCTCGGAGCTCGTCGGCCCCACGATGGCCGCCCAGTTCGCGCAGGCGCTCCGCAACGTCCTCGACGTGGTCCGAGAGGCGGGCGGGGCCCCGGAGGACATCGGGCGGTTCACCATCTACGTCACCGACAAGCGGGCATACCTGGCCGCGGCCAGGGAGATCGGCGCGACCTACCGCGAGCTGATGGGGCGGCATTACCCCGCCATGGCGCTCGTCCAGGTCGCCGACCTCCTCGAGGACGGCGCCTTGGTCGAGATCGAGGCGACCGCCGTCCTGCCGGAGGGCGAGCGATGATCGGCGCGACCCGGACCTTCCGGAGCGAGGTCGACGCGGACGGCGTGGCGACCTTCACGCTCGACCGCCCCGAGCGAATCAACTCGCTCACCTTCGAGGTCTACGCCGAGCTCCGCGACACCTTCCGGTGGCTGGGCGAGGGTGGGCCCGAGGTGCGCGCGATTGTCCTGCGTGGCGAAGGCCCCAAGGGGTTCTGCTCGGGCGGCGACCAACACGACATCATCGCGGAGCTCTTCGCGCGCGACATGCCCGGCCTGCTCGAGTTCACCCGCATGACTGGCGCGCTCATCCAAGCCATCCGCGCGTCGCGGCCGCCGGTGGTGGCGGCGCTGCATGGCGTCGTCTGCGGCGCGGGCGCCGTGATGGCGGCGGCCTGTGACATCCGCATCGGCGCCCCGGACACGCGCTTCGCGTTCCTCTTCCCGAAGGTGGGCCTCAGCGGCGCGGACATGGGCGCGGCGTATCTCCTCCCGCGTCTGGTCGGCCTCGCGCACGCGACGGAGATCCTGATGACGGGCGATTGGGTCGACGCCGAGCGCGCCGAGCGAATCGGCCTGCTCCACCGCGTGGTGCCAGCGGACGCGCTCCGCGGCGAGGCCGACGCCTTCGCGCGGCGGCTCGCGAAGGGCCCCGCCTTCGCGCTGGCGATGACGAAGAAGATGCTCGCCTACGAGGGTCACGTCGACTTCGACACTGCCATCGAGGCCGAGGCGCAGGCCCAAGCGATCTGCATGCAGCACCCGGACTTCCGTGAAGCCCACGAGGCCTGGAAGGAGAAGCGCCCCCCGCGCTACCGCTGAGCCGGCCCCAGAACCGGACGCGGAACCGGACGCGGAACCGGACGCGGAACCG
>JAHBWH010000383.1 GCA_019637115.1 Myxococcales bacterium
GGGCGCTCGCCGCGGAGCTCCGCGCAGGCGAGCCGAACGGCCTCCTCTACCGCCAGAGCCTCGGGATGGCGCTCGCGGTCCACCTGCTCGCGCCGCATCGCGTCCTGTCACCGCCGAGCGTCGGGCTCTCGCCGCGACAGCTCGCGCGCGTGAAGGAGTACGTCGAGGCCCACCTCGACGGCGACGTCTCGCTCCTCCGTCTGGCGCGCGTCGCGGGCGTGAGCGCCTCGCATCTCCGCGTCCTCTTCAAGCGCTCGGTGGGCGTCTCGGTTCACGCGTACGTCGTCCAGCGCCGCGTCGAGCGCGCGCGTGTCCTGCTCTCCCGCGGCGAGCTCCCCGCCAGCGAGGTCGCGCTCGAGGCGGGGTTCTCCCACCAGAGCCACATGGCCCGCTGCATGCGGCGCGTGCTCGGCGTGACGCCGTCCGAGGTCCGCCGGTCCCCGGCGCGGTCGCGCGGCGACCGAACGCACGGCGCGTGATTCGCTCGCTCCGAGGCTGAGACGGTCCGGATGAGTCGCGGTCTCGTCGAGCCTCGACGCGGCTCGCCGCGCCGGCGTGGACGCGCTCGCCGGCGCCGCCGGACGCGGCTCGCGCGTTGCACGAGGGCGCCCGGAAGGAGTGAACCCATGAATCCTCTCCGGACCGGCCTCGGCGCCCTCGCGCTCGTGACGGCCATCCTCGCCTCTTGCAACGGCTCGCCGCAGAACGAGGGTCAGCCCGTGACGGTCGAGCACAAGCCGAACATCGTCTTCATCATGGCCGACGACGTCGGCTGGTTCAACGTGGGCGCCTACCACCAAGGGATGATGGCGAGCCGCACCCCGAACATCGACGCCCTCGCGGCGCAGGGGATGAGGTTCACGGACTACTACGCGGAGCCGAGCTGCACCGCGGGGCGAGCGAACTTCATGACGGGAGAGCTCCCGCTGCGGACGGGCCTCACGACCATCGGGCAGGCGGGCGCCGACATCGGCCTCCCGGACCAGGCGGTGACGGTCGCGAGCGTGCTCAAGTCGATGGGCTACGCGACCGGCCAGTTCGGGAAGAACCACCTCGGCGATCTCAACAAGTACCTCCCCACCGTGCACGGCTTCGACGAGTTCTTCGGCTACCTCTACCACCTGAACGCGATGGAGGATCCGTACTGGCACAGCTACCCGGAGGACATGAAGGCCACGATCGGCCCGCGCAACGTCATCCGCAGCTGGGCGACGGACACGGACGACACGACCGAGGAGCCGCGCTGGGGCAAGGTCGGCAAGCAGCGCATCGAGGACGCCGGGCCCTTGCCGCCCGAGCGCATGAAGACGGTCGACGACGAGTTCCTCGGCAGCGCGATCTCTTTCATGAAGCGGTCGAAGGAGCAGGATAAGCCGTTCTTCGTCTACCTCAACCCGACGCGCATGCACGTCTTCACGCACCTCTCGGACGAGTACGCGAAGAAGCAGACCTCCGAGAACTCCTGGTACACGTACGAGGCCGGCATGGCGCAGCTCGACGACATCGTCGGGAAGGTGACCGCCGAGCTCACGACGCTGGGCGTCGCCGACGACACCATCGTCGTCTTCACGACGGACAACGGCGCCGAGGTCTTCACGTGGCCGGACGGCGGAATGACGCCCTTCGCGGGCGCGAAGGGGACCGTCCTCGAAGGAGGCATGCGCGTCCCCATGATCGTCCGGTGGCCCGGCAAGGTGCCGGCGAACAAGGTCGAGAACGCGCTCATGTCCGGCCTCGACTGGCTGCCGACGTTCGCCTCCGTCGCCGGCAACCCCGACATCGTCGAGGAGCTGTCGCGCGGCAAGCGCGTCGGGGACAAGGAGTACAGGGTCCACCTCGACGGCTTCGACCAGACCGACCTCCTGATGGGCACGGGACCGACGAAGCGCGACAAGGTCTGGTTCTTCGCCGAGGACAAGCTCGGCGCCGTGCGCATCGGCGACTGGAAGTACCGCTTCATCGACCAGCCCGGGGGCTGGCTCGGCGGCACCACCAAGGTCACCTGGCCGATCATCGGCAACCTGCGGCTCGATCCGTTCGAGCGCACGGACCCGAGCAAGGCGCCTCCTTCGCTGTCCGACTTCATGGGGCGCGAGATGTGGCGCTTCGTCTTCGTGCAGGAGGAGGTGAAGAAG
>JAHBWH010000384.1 GCA_019637115.1 Myxococcales bacterium
GCGCGGCCGCGGATGCCGAGGCGCGGCGCGACGCGCTCTGGCAGCTCGGCATGGAGGCGTTCGTTGCGCGCCGCTTCGCCGACGCCGCGCGGCGTTTCGAGGCGTACGCCGAGGGAAGCCAGGCGCCCCTCGTGGCTGGTCGCGGCTTCTACTGGGCGGGGCGCGCGCACCAAGAGGGTGGCCGGAAGGCGGCGGCCCTCAGGGCTTACGAGCGGGCGCGCGGCTTCGATCCGCTGCACTGGTACGCGCTCTGGGCGACGCGGCGACTGCTCGAGCTGGAGCCCACCACCACCGCCGAGCCTGCGCTTCGCGCGCCGACCGCCGGAGCGGCGCCAGCCGCCCCGGCCATCCCCGCGGTCGCGGCGTTCTACCTCACCCTCGGGCTCCGGGCGGACGCCGTCGCGTACGTGCGCGCGGACGAGCGCGGGAGCGTCGCCGAGCGGGTGGCGCTGCGGCGCGCGGTCGGTGACGTCGAGGGGGCGTACCGGCTCGCGGCGCAGCAGGGCGCGCGCCTCGGGGAGCGACCCGAGCAGGGAGCGCGCTGGGCGTGGGAGGCGGCCTACCCACGCCCCTTCGAAGATCACGTGCGCCGGCAGGCGAGCCACCACGGGGTACCCTGGGAGCACGTCTACGCCACGATGCGACAAGAGAGCGCGTTCGACCCGGACGCCGTCAGCGGCGCGGACGCGATCGGCCTGCTCCAGGTGCTCCCGAGCAGCGGGGAGCGCGTCGCGCGCAGCCTCGGGCTGCCCTTCGAGCGGGATCGCCTCTTCGACCCCGTGTGGAACGTGCGCCTCGGCGTCGCCGAGATGGCCGCGCTCTGGCGCCGCTACGACGGCGTCTTGCCTTTGGTGATCGCCGCCTACAACGCCGGGAGCGCACGTGTCGATCGCTGGGTCCGGGAGGAGACGCGCGGCGGGCCCGTCGCGCTCGACCTCTTCGTCGAGCGCATCCCCTTCGACGAGACCCGCGGCTACGTCCGGCGAGTCGTCTCCCACTTCGCGCGCTATCGCTACCTCGCGAGCCCGGCTGCGGCGCTCGACGTCCCGCTGCCCGAGGCGCTTCCGGCCGCGCGGCCCCCGTCGTCCATCGCCTCACCCTCACGTTGACGGCGGATTCCACTCTCATCGTTGCTCTCGGAGGGCGCGACGACGTATGCTGACCGCCAGAGATGGCCGACTGGGACGATGACGACGATCACACGGTCGTGGGTGACGTCGCCGAAGCGCGTGCGTTCTTGGCATCCCGTCCCGGTAGCGAGCGGGCGTACGTCATCGTCATCGCGGGGCCGAACCTCGGCGAGACCCACGAGCTCGTGGGTGACCCGGACGTCGGGAGGACGAGCGAGGCCTCCATCCACCTCGCAGACTCCGAGGTCAGCCGCCGCCACGCGCGCTTCTTCGTCGAGAACGGGCGCGTCGTGGTCGAAGATCTCAACTCGACGAACGGCACCTTCGTCAACGGCGAGCGGGTGTCTCGTCGCGCGCTGGACGATGGAGACAAGATCCAGATCGGCACGACGACGATCCTCAAGTTCAGCTACCACGACGCGATCGATCAGGCCTTCCAGCGCCGCATGTACGACGCGGCGATCCGCGACGGGCTGACCGGCGCGTACAACAAGAAGTACTTCACGGAGCGGCTGACGAGCGAGCTCGCCTACGCCGTCCGCCATCGCTCGGCGCTCTGCCTGGTCCTCTTCGATCTCGATCACTTCAAGAACGTGAACGACACCTACGGCCACCTCGCGGGCGACTACGTCCTCACGACGTTGGCGAAGGGCGTGCTCGACACGATCCGCAAAGAGGACGTCTTCGCGCGCTACGGCGGCGAGGAGTTCGCGCTGCTCTCGCGGGGCATCGACCTCGAGGGCGGGCGTCGCTTCAGCGAGCGGCTGCGAGCGTGGATCGAGGGGCACCGCTTCGTGCACGACGGCCGCGAGCTCCCGGTGACGGCGAGCCTCGGCGTCGTCGCGGTGCCCGACGTGGACGTCACGGACCCGGCCGTCTTCGTCCAATGCGCCGACGAGGCGCTCTACGCCGCGAAGCGCTCGGGCCGCAACCGCGTCGTGGCGTACGGGGACTAGTGCCCCCAACCCGAAGTTCGTTCCGGGTTGCCGTGG
>JAHBWH010000385.1 GCA_019637115.1 Myxococcales bacterium
GCCGCGACGACGACGGCGCGCAGATCGAGGAGCTTTTCCGGCTGAGGCGCACTCGTCAGAGCGGAGGACGCCAACGGTGGCGTTCGTCGGCTCCAGCGGTGAGCTGAGCCCTTGCTTCCTTGACAGCGTCTGTCGCCGCGCTCAGATTCATCGCGTCGCGTGTCGCGCGGCAGGAGGTGGACCATGAAGCCCATTGCACAAAACGGTTTCTCGAGTCTCTCCGCTTTTCGTAGCTAGCGCGCACCTCGTCGTCCTCGAAACGGCCCGGTCACGCCGCCGCGGAAGCGGAGCGTGATGTTGTCTTGCGCGGCGTTCTCCGCCGCTCGGAGCCGTTTGTCATGCGACGAGAAGAAGAAGGTGCCGGTCATCGGCACGAACGTGTTCAAGGTCTCATCCTCGAAGAATTGCGCGCCCTGATGCGCGATGACGTGTCCGACCCCGCACTCGGCGACGTGCGGGTCACGGCCGTCGTGTTGTCTGTCGACTACCGCCACGCGCGGGTTCACTTCGCCCTGACGACAGGGATCGAGACGCGACGTACCGTCGAAAGCGCGCTGTTGCGCGTGACGCCGTTCCTTCGCGCTCGCCTTGCCGACGCCATCGACATGAAGCGCACGCCGGATCTGCGCTTCGTCTTCGACGGCGTGGCTCTCCCCGATGATGGAGGAGCGCCATGTTCCGTGTGAGCTTCGAGCCCGATCGGGGACAGCGCGTTCCGATCCGGATCTGGGCGCGGCAGCTGGCGCCGGACACACTCCGTCAGCTCCAGCGCCTCGCCGCTCGTCCCTACGTGGTCGACTTCGTCGCCGCGATGGCGGACGCGCACGTCGCCGAAGGAGTCGCCGTCGGCAGCGTCTTCGCGACCGAGCGCACCGTCGTGCCGCGCGCCCTCGGCGGCGACCTCGGGTGCGGCATGTCGGCGCTCCGGCTCGGCATCGACGCCGGCGCTCTCGGCCGCCCGGAGCTCGAAGCGATCGTCCGGGCGCTCGCGCGCGCGATCCCCACGGGCGACGCGGTTCATCGAGGACGCGGCGTCGCCGTGCCCGACGAGATCTTCGCACGCCCTCTGTCGACGCGATCGCTCGAGCACACGCGCGAGGCGCAGGCTCGACGGCATCTAGGGACGCTGGGCGGAGGCAATCACTTCCTCGAGCTCGACCGCGATCCGGAAGGAGGGCTCTGGCTCCTCGTTCACTCCGGATCGCGAGGGCTCGGCGCCGCGATCGCCGCACACCACGCGAGGGCAGCGTCTGCGAGCGAGTCGGACGACCTTGCCGGGCTCGACGTCGAGGGCCAAGAGGGCAATGCCTACCTGAGCGACGTGCAGTGGGCCCTCGACTTCGCGAGAGCCAACCGCGGAGCGCTCTCGAGGCGCGCCCTCGAGGTGATCGGGGAGCTCGTCCCCGTAACGGACGAAGAGCGCGTCGACATCCACCACAACTTCGTCGCCCGAGAGCACTGGTTCGGGCGAGATGTGTACGTTCATCGCAAGGGCGCAGTCGCCGTACCCACGGGGACCCGCGCCCTCATTCCGGGGTCGATGGGGACCGCGAGCTACCTCGTCGAGGGGCTCGGCAACGAGGACTCCTTCGGATCATGCTCCCACGGTGCCGGAAGGGTGATGAGCCGGAAGGAGGCTCGCTCGGCCATCCGTCCCGAAGCGCTGAGACGCGCCATGCGTCGCGTCGTCTTTCCCGAGCATCTCTCGCGTCACCTCGTGGAGGAGGCGCCGTCGGCGTACCGCGACATCACCGAGGTTCTCGACGATCAGGAGGACCTCGTCCGACGTCGCCTGAGGCTCGAGCCGATCGCGGTTCTCAAGGGCTGACAGCACGCGGCTCGTGCGGTGAGACCAGCAGGTGCGCCTGTCGAGTGGACCCGATGCGGCAGCGACTACGAAACCGCCAGTTCCTTGTCGCGATCGCGCCCGAGATCCATGCGTCGCGCGCCGAGTTTCTGAGGCGTCGCTCGGTGGCCCGTGACTCCGAACGTTCTTCGGAGCACGGGTTTCGCCGCGACACGTGTCAGGGTGACGTCGAGCGAATCTTGAAGACGACGGGCGTGCTGTCGTCGAGAAAATCGCCCTTGTTGCCGACGGCGACGTCGAGCGTGTCC
>JAHBWH010000386.1 GCA_019637115.1 Myxococcales bacterium
CGTCCTCGTCGAGCGCCTTGGTCGGATCCCTCTTCGCGAGCTGGATGACGTAGGTGTTGATCGGCTTCGCCGGATCCGCCGGCGCCGTCCGCGCGGCCTCCGCGAGCTGCCTCGGGGTGCCGGCGATGTCCGCGCACGCCTCGAGGTCGAAGTCGCGGTTGCCGACGATGACGACCGCGCGCTTGAAGTACGTCGAGTTGGGGAGCGCGGTCAGCGCGGCGTAGCTGCTCGCGAGCGCGCCTTCGTAGCGCGGCGCTCCCGGCACGAGCGAGCCCGGATCGTTGGCGATGCCCAGGAAGCTGTCGATCATCTTCACCCGCCCGGTCGCCGCGGGCTCGAACGGGAAGACCGGAGGCGCGTCGACCGCGCAGCCGCCGGCGACGGGCGCGTAGACGAGGCTGAGGTCGGTCTTCTCGAACGCCGGGTCCTTGAGCGGCAGCTCGACCGCCTGGATCTCGCCGGCGTTGAAGAACGCCGAGTGCGCCTGCGTGTTGTCGACGACGACCATGAGCGCGGCGCGCGGCGGCTTCAGCTCGACGACGCCGCAGTCGTCGGGGGGCGTCGGGTTCGACGAGATCCCGCCGTCCGCCGCGCCCATCTGCGCCTCCTGATCCGCAGCGCAGAACGGCTGCGAGATGCGCTTCGCCTGGCAGGTGCCGCTCGCGCGCACCGCCGTGATGCGGTGGCTCGAGGAGCAGAACCCGCAGTTCGTCGTGCAGCCAGGCGCCTTGTACCGCGTCTCGCAGACGTCCGACTTGCAGTCGGCGTTCTCGTTGCACGCGGCGCCCGTTTCGGCGCCCGCCGGGTTCGTCGCCGTCCCCTTGACCATGTCGCAGAGGCCGGGCGCGAGGCGGAAGCGCTGCGGGTTCGCCGGATCGGGGATCACGAAGCCCTCCTCCGCGTCGAGGTCGAGGACCTCGCGGTTGAGGCCGCCGTCGTAGACGACCTCGACGTTCGTCCCGTCCCACGGCGTGCCGGCCGCGAGCGGCTCGCAGCGCCCCTTCTTCGCCGGCGGGACCGCGCCGGGATCGACCTCCGTGCAAAGCTTGCTCGGGCACTCCTCCGCGGTCTCGCACGGGATCTGGCGGAACGGATCGGCGAGCGGATCGACCGGCGGCGGCGCGCTCGGCGAGTTCGCGACGGCGTACGTGCACGTGTCGGGATCGACGAGGATCGCCGGCGCGGCCGCGCCGAGGCACAGCTGCGACGAGAAGCAATCGCCGCCGGTCCCGTCGACGAGCTCCGGCGTGTAGCGCGCGAGCGCGGTCGGATCGGCGAGCGTGTCCGAGACGCATTTACCGCCCTTGCAGGTCTCGTTGTCGCCGCACGCCTTGTCGTAGCAAGAGTACTTGAGCGGCATCGGCAGGAAGAGGATCTCGTCCCGCACGTACGGCTGCCGGCTGCGCCGCAGGATGCGCGCGCCGTTCTCGCCGATCTTCGGCTGCGCGCAGAACGCGTACAGCGGGTTGTCCGACGCCGGGTCGAAGTCCTCGGTCAGCCCGACGATCGTGTAGGTGATCGGCAGGTTCGTGTTCAGCGCGTTCTCGTTGTTCGGGTAGGCGCCGAGGCTCCGCGGGAGCTGCACGCGGCCGTCGTAGACCTTGTAGCCCTGGCAGAACGTCTGGAACCCTCCGACATTCACCTCGACCCGGATCGCCTTCAGGTCGCGCGGCACGGTCATCTGCGTCGAGATGCCCGCGACGTATTGCGTCGCCTTCTTGGCCTCGCAGCCGGACGAGAGGACGGTGACGCCGAGGCCAAAAACACCGACGATCGTTGCGCGACGGACGAAGGAACGCATGCGTCTATGCTCCGAGAAGAACGACTGCTCAACGTGACATACGAGCCCGGACCACGCGAGTCGACCAAACGTGTGACGCCACGGCCGACACCGACGGGTACCGCTCCCGTCAGAAGCTGAAACCGGGCGCGCTCTGCGTCCCGACCTTGAAGGGCGCGAGGGTCCCGTCGACCGGCTGCTGATCGGGCGGGGTGGCGAGGAGGACGATCCCGACGGTGAGCGCCGCTCCCACCACCAGCGAGCCGATCAGCCAGGGCACGAAGCTCGTGTTGCGGTCCTCGTTGAGCGTGGCGCTCACCGA
>JAHBWH010000387.1 GCA_019637115.1 Myxococcales bacterium
ACATCTCGAGCATCCGCCCGAAGGCGTGGAGCCGCTCGGGGATCCCCTTCGTGTAGTCGAGCCGATCGACGCCGAGCACGAGCTTGGCGTCGCCGAGGATGCGCATCAGCCCGTCGATCTCCTCGACCACCGCGGGCTCCGGCGCTTCCTGGAACGCGTCGGGGATGATCCCGATCGGCATCGCGGCGACGTGCGTCTCGCGCCCGCGATGCTTGACGACGTCGTCGGAGACCTTCGCGGGGAGGAGCGCAGAGGCGCACGCGAGGAAATTGGCGACGTGCTGCGGCGTGTGGAAGCCGAGCAGATCGTAGTCGAGCAGCGCATCCATGAGCTGCGCCGCCCACGGGAGCATCGAGAAGATGTCGAGCGAGGGGAAGGGGATGTGGAGGAAGTGCCCCATCGGTCCGCCGTGACCGCGCTGGCGCATGACGTGCGCGAAGAGCAAGAGGTGGTAGTCGTGCGCCCAGATCGTCGCGCGCGAGCTCGTGTGCGGCGCGGCGAAGTCGGCGAAGGCCTCGTGCACCTCGCGGTACGCCGACCAGCCCGCGTCGGACATCTCGACGCGCGACGGGAACGAATGGAAAAGCGGCCAGAGCGTGCCGTTGCAGAAGCCCGCGTAGTAGTCGCGGTACCAGGACTCGGTGTAGTCGACCCACGCGAGCTGGACACCCGAGGCGTCGCTCTGCTCGGACACGCCGGTCGTGACCGGCTCCGAGCTCGAGACCGTCTTGCCGCTCCACCCGAGCCACATGCCGCGGCGGCTGCGGAGGGCGGGCTCGAGCGCCGAGACGAGGCCGCCGACGCTCCGCTTCCGTTCGCCGTCGTCGCCCTCCACGGGCCGGAACTCCGGCAGGCGGTTCGACACGACCAGGAGATCGCGCGAGGCGAGCGCGGCGACGGGCTCCCGTTGGTTGATCTCGCGCGGGAGGACGACCGGGAGCGGCGTCTGGCCGGCGCGAACGCCGTGGAGCCAGCGAAGGACGGCGCGGACTTCGTTCGAGTCGTCGAGCTCCCAGCGCGCGGCGGTGCGACGCCGCTCGGTCGTCCGCACGACGATGGGCTCGTCGGTCGGGCCCACGACGCGGAACATGTGCTCGTCGGTGACGTCGTCGCCGAGGGCGAGCAGGCGCGGGCTGCCCCCCGCGAGCTCGCGCACCCACGGCACGGCGGACGACTTCTTCACCGCCGCCGGGCGGATCTCCGCGACGAGGACGCCTTCGAGGCGCTCGAACGCGGGGTTCCGCGCGACGAACTTGTCGATGATGCCGTACGCCTCGACGAGGAGCTCGCCCCGTCGCCCGCGCTGCACCTGGCGGTAGTGGAGCGCGACCGTCGTCTGCTTCCGCTCGACGAGCGCTCCCGGATGATGCTTTGCGAGGAGCTCGAGGCGGGAGGCCAGCTCCTCGAGCGGCGCGGGATCGATCTCGCCGACGTTCTCCCAAGCGCCCATCCCGCGTCGCGCGGCTCCGTGCTCGGCGACCAGAAAGACGTGAGGGCTCGGGAAGAAGGCTTCGAGCCACGCCTTCGGACGGCCGCTGACGATCGCCATCGTGACGCCCGGCTGCGCGGCGAGCGCGTTGATCAGGTCGACGGCGCCGGCGTCCGGGCACGCCTCGTCGGGTGTGCGCGCGAAGGGGACGAGGGTGCCGTCGAGATCGCAGAGGATCCCCAGCGGCGTGTGCCGAGCGAGGGTGAGCCAGTGCTGTGTCGAGCTGCCGTTACTGCCATCCATACGGCCTCAACCGATACCATGGCCGGCTCGGCCACCCGATGGGACAGCGCGCCGCAAGCGTTGGCGGCGCGAGCCCCGACGTGATGAAATCAGCCGCGCATGTTGCCGGCGAAGGGTCCACATCCGCATCCGTACTATTCGATCGAAGACGCCTTCATCAGCGTGAGCTTCACCGATGCTGTCGGCGACACCCGACGGATCGGCGTCCGGCACAAGGTCACCGGAGAAGGCCCTCCGCTCGTGCTCGTGCACGGACTCATGACCTCGTCGTACTCGTGGCGCTACGTGCTCGAGGCCCTCGGGCGAAGGTACCGCGTGTTCGCGCCGGACCTC
>JAHBWH010000388.1 GCA_019637115.1 Myxococcales bacterium
TCGCGCACGTTCCGCAGGAGCTCTTGGCGGCCGCCGCCGAGGCGAACGAGGAAGAGGCGCACTTCAAGGAGGTCTTCGACCAGTTCGTCGCGCTCAAGCAGGAGTGCGGCGAGCCGACCGCGGGGCTGACGCTCGACAAGTTCAAGCAGACGCTGCGCAAGAACCGCGACGCCATCTTGGCCAAGCACGGCGCCAAGTCGGTGCGGTTCACGGTCTACAAGAAGGATGGCAAGGCGGCGCTGAAGGCCACGCCCGTCAAGGACTGAGCCGGCGCGCGAAACCCGCGCGTGCAGGGCGGCGGGGGTCTGCTAGTCACCTGTCTCGGTGATTCCTTGCAGCATCACCAAGACCGATGACTCTGCTTTTCTCCAGAGGGTCTGTCCCAGACCCTCCCCCAACGCGAGTGAATCGCGTCGGGGCCCCCTCCCAACTACGTCACCTTTCGCGAAGTTCGTTTTTTGCAACGAACTTCTGCGACAGGTGACTAGGACCGCGCCCCATGTCCGCACTCTCGGGCTCCCTGAGCTACGCGCGCTTCTTCGTCCCAGGCGAGCTGCCACGCGACTTCCTCGACGACTCGCACGCCAAGATCCTCCACCACGTCATGCGCCCGCTCGTCGCGGACGAGCCCGACCTCGAGCGCTCGGGCTGGTGTGTGCTCGGTGACGCCATCGACGTCTCCATGGCGCGGGACCGGGTGTTCCTCGACGGCTACCTGAACCTCGGTTTCCGCACCGACCGCTGGGCGATCCCCGGGGCCTTGCTCCGGACGAAGCTGCGGCAGGCGTCGAGCGCCTACCTCGAGCAGAAGGGGCGAACGCGCCTCTCGCGGCGAGAGCGCACCGAGCTCAAGGAGGTGGTCGCGCGCGAGCTCCGCAAGAAGCTCGTGCCGACCACGCGGGTCGTCGACCTCTCGTGGTCGCTGGAGGAGGGCGTGGTGCGCTTCTTCAGCCACGCCAAGAGCGCCACGGAGGCGATGCTCGAGCTCTTCGAGCGCACCTTCGGCCTCGCGCTCGTGCCGGAGTCGCCCCACACGCTCGGGCAGCGGCTCGGGCTCGACGAGGCGCAGGAGAAGGCGTGGGCGGAGCTGAGCATGACGAGCCTGGCGCGCGAGCCCGAGGGAGGGCGCTGACATGGATCTGGTCGACCTGATCGAGAAGCGTCGCTTCGTCGGGCGCGAGCACCTGCTGCTCTTGTGGATGGAGTCGGAGCTCTTCGAGGGCACGCTGAGCATAGAGGAGCACGGCTCGTTCGGGCTCTGGCTCGAGAAGACGCTCGTGCTCTCGGCCGAGACCGAGAGCACCCGCGTGGCGGCGTCGTCGCCCGGCCTCGGCCGCCAAGCGAAGGAGGCGCTGCTCCGCGGACAGCTCCCCGAGAGCGTCGGAATCCGCGTCTTCTGGAAGGACGAGGAGACGAGCCTGGTGTTGACGGGCGAGAGCCTCGCGATCCGCGCCCTGAAGCTGCGCACCGAGCTCGGCGGCGAGACGCCCGTCGGCGACCTGGTGGACGAGCTCGCGCGCGCGTCGGGGGGCGGGCGCAAGCCGAAGAAGGCGCCGCGCGACGCCGAGGCCGAGGACGACACGCCCTTTTACGAGCGCATGACGATGGCGCGCGCGATCGAGGGTTTGCTCGAGGCGCTCTACCGAGACTTCCTCGCGCTGCGGCTGAGCCCGCGGTGGGACGACGTCGTCGTACCGACCCTGCGACGCTGGGCGGAGGGCGAGCCCGTCGACGTCGAGGCGTATCGCGCAGCCCGCGCGGCGCGTTCGGCCCAATCGGCGCGACCGGCCAAGGGCCGAGCGCGCCGATAGGGGTCAGTACCCGGCCGCCTCCATGGCGTTGTCGTAGGCGTCGAGGGCGACGCCTCGCGCGGCGGCAGGGGACGCGGTCGCGGCGCGGCGGCGGACCGCGCGCACCCTGCTCTGGTTCGACTGGAGGCGCTCGCGCACTCGGTCGTCCACGGGCGCGGCGAGCGCACCGGAGATGGACTCGTCCGCGAA
>JAHBWH010000389.1 GCA_019637115.1 Myxococcales bacterium
GAAGACGACCGCGATCATGTGCGGCCGGCCGATCAACTCGGTCATGTTCGTGCAGTCGATCGCGAAGTTCGGCTCCTCGCCCCCGTCGCTGCTGGCGCACCTGATGAAGCAGCCGTTCGTGCGCAAGAGCCCGCCGCTCAAGAAGATGCTCCTCGCGCACCCGAACATGCCGGGCGACGTGAAGCGCTCGATCTGAAGCGTTCGCTACGGCTTCGTGATCGTGTGCGTGAACTCGGTCTTGCCGTTCTCGTCGACGAACTCGGCCGTGAGCTTCTTGCCCTCGATGACGATGTAGAGGAAGCCCAGCTCGAGCGACTCGAACAGCGAGGCGTTCTTCCCGCCGAGCTTCGTCGCCTTGGCGCCCGCCCCGGACACCGCGAGCTCCGTGCCCTTGCAGCTCTCGTTGAGCCACTGGCGGCTGTGGTCGTGGCCGCTCAGGTAGAGGTCGACCTTCCCGCAGATCGTGTCCTCGAGGTAGCTCTTCACGGACTTTCCGTTCGCCGGCTCCGGCGGCACGATCAGGCCGTCGAGCCGCGCGTCGTAGCGGCCGGCGTTGCCGTGCGGCCCGTTCGACTTGTACGGGTGGTGCCCGAAGGCGATCTTCCACTCCGCCGTAGAGGCGGCGATCCACGCGGAGACGTCTTTGCGCTGCGCGGAGTCCTGGCCGAACATCGCCATGTTCGTGTCCAGGCCGAAGGTCTCGAGGACGCCCTCGCCCGCCGGCGGCACGTGGCGCCAGTACGCCGACGGGAGCTTCCACTTCTTCGACTTGGCGGTGTAGGCGATCTGGTGCTGCCCGCGCGCGAAGTCCGTGCCGAGGCCGTCGTGACCGTAGTCGTGGTTGCCGAGCACGATCCAGAAGTCGAGGTCGACGGCCGCGTACGGGACCTCGAAATGCGACTGGAAGATCGGATCGTCCGCCGACGACGCGCCGCTGTCGTAGAGGTTGTCGCCGAGGAGCTGGACGAAGTCGCAGCCGCGCGCCGCGCAGTGCGCGGAGATCGTGTTTCCGATCTTCAGCTGCGCGCTGGAGCCCGTTCCGGTGTCGCCCATGGCGATGAAGCGCACGCTCTTCGGCGCCGCCGGGGCGCCCCCGGAGGAGCCGGCGTCCCCGCCGCCCACCGGGTCCCCGCCGGAGCTCGATGAGCCGCCCGACGAGCTCGACGACGAGCCGCCCGACGACGACGACTCGTCCGACGCACCGCCGGCCCCGCTCGACGCGCCCTCGCCGCCGCACGCGGCGACGATGATCATGAGTGACACGAAGCCGGTAAGACGCTGCATTCTTCCGTTCTCCCAGGTCTCTGCCGGAGCGACGACGCGGCACGCGCGCGGCGATCGTCCCCGACCCGTACAAGCCCCTACGCGCGGTGGCGTAGTGCGTCCATCACGACACCGTCTCGTTCGGCCAAGTGCTCGAAATCACGCCCCCGCCGGGCGGGCTACGTCTTCGGTTTCGGCCGCGCTTGCGCCGCGAGGAGATCGCGGATCTCCGCGAGCAGCTTCTCCTGCGCGGTCGGGCCCGGCGGCGGCGCCGCGGTGCGGAACCGGTTGTAGAAGCGGACGATGACGAACACGACGCTCGCGACGATGAGCAGCTCGAAGAACGACTGGAGCGCGGCGCCGTAGTTGACGGCGACCTCCTTGACGAGCTCCTTGCCGTCCGGCCCGAGCTGCGCGGGTTGCAGCGTGACCCTGAGCTCGTTGAAGTTGACCTTCCCGGTCGCGAGACCGATCGGCGGCATGATCACCTTCTCGACGAGCGCGTTGACGACCTTGCCCGAGGCGGCGCCGATGATGACGCCGACGGCGAGGTCGACGAAGTTCCCCTTGATCGCGAACTCGCGAAACTCCTTGAGGATGCTCATGACGCCTCCTTTACTCCTTCGCGGCCGCGTCCATCGGACGAACGAATCGCCGAGCTTCGCGGCGGGCACGGAGCCGGAGCCACGGTAGGGCTCTTGCTTTCGTACGGAGCAGGTA
>JAHBWH010000039.1 GCA_019637115.1 Myxococcales bacterium
CGCCCGGCTGCTCGCGCAGCAGCTCGCGCGGCGTGGCGTGCGGCTCGACTCGAGCGAGGGCCCTACCCGGTCGCCGCTCTTCCGGCCCTCCATCGTCGCGCAGAAGCGGCGTCTCGTGGCCGAGCAGTCGTTCCGCGCGGGGAGGACACACCTCGAAGGGGGCCGCTTCGAGGTCGCCGCGAAGGCGTTCGAGCGCGCGCGCGGGCTGGAGGACGACCCGGAGATCGAGCTCCACCACCTCTTCGCGCGGTGGAGAGCCGGCGAGGCCGCGCTCGGTGAGACGCTCGATCGCAAGGCGAAGGAGCACCTGCGCCGCGATCCACAGAGCGCGTTCGTTCCCTACGTGATCGCGCATCGCATGCTCGACGCGGGGGACGAAGAGCGCGCACTCAAGGCCTTTCGTCGCGCCGCTCAGCTCGACCCGACGCTCCGCGACGCGGAGCGGCACGCCCGCTTGTTGGCGATGCGCCTCGAGAAGTGAGTCGTCGCTCTCCGATGGGATGAAGCGCAATTCACGGTCGCGGGTCACGAGCGCGTGTACGATGGCGCCGGGAGGGTGCTGATGAGGAAGAGCATCGTATGGAGCGTCTCGGTGTCCGTGCTCGTCGCCTGTGGGGGCACGAGCGAGGACGCCGACGCAGGGTTGGACGCGGCGCACGACACGGGCTCCGACACGGGCTCCGACACGGGGTCGCCCTCCGGGCGGTGCCCGGCGGAGCGCCCCGGGCCCACCGAGAGCTGCGAGCACGAGGGGCTCGTCTGCGAGTACGGCGCGCGCTCGTGTCTCTCCTTCGCCGAGTGCGTGGACGGCAACTGGCTGGTCGCGGTGCCGAGGTGTCCGCCGATGCCGCCAGACGGCTGCCCGAGCACGCGCGCCGAAGCCCAGGGCGAGGCGTGCGCGGGCGCGGAGGGATCCGTCTGCGACGTCGAGGGCGATCTCCTCTGCCGATGCACGAGCTGCCCGAGCCCGTCTCCGATCTGCGTGCCCGTCGACCCGCCCGTGTGGGCCTGTGAGGCGCCGAACATGGAGCCAGGGTGTCCAGCCGCGCAGCCACGGCTCGGGACCGCGTGCGCCCCCGAGGGGCAGGTCTGCGACTACGGCTGCGAGGACGGAGCGCGGCGGGTCTGCGTCGACGGTGGCTGGACGAGGTCGAGCATGCCGGGCGGCTGCCCGGTGTCGACCCAACAGGCGAAGCGCGACATCGAGTACCTCGACGCCGCCGCGGTCGAGGCGCTCGCGACGGCGGTCGAGACGACGCGGCTCGCCACCTACGAGTACACCGATCCTGCGCGATCCGGGCGCCGTCGTCTCGGCTTCATCTTGGAGGATCAGGCCGGCTCGTTCGCGGTCGATCCAGAGCAGAGTCAGGTCGACCTCTACGGATACACCAGCATGCTGGTTGCCGCCGTGCAGGCGCAGTCGCGGCGAATCGAGGAGCTCGAGCGGGAGCTCGCGGCCATACGCGACGCGCGGCCGCCGACTCGTCGACGCGCGCGGTGAGGCAGGTCGAGCGGGAGCGAGAGCTCGAGCCGACGTGCGACGCGCGGCCACCGACGCGGACTCGGAGCCGCACACGGACACGGACGCAGACCCGGACGCAGACCCGGACGCAGACCCGGACACGGACACGGACACGGACGCGGACCCAGACCCGGACGCGAACCAAGGACCACCGACGCCCGTCGCTCGATGGTCCAGGGAAGGGGAATCACGGGTCTTGGTCGTCGAGCGTGTCGAAGGCGTGATCGACGGAGGCGTCCTCGTCCCCGTCGTCCCCCTCCCCGTCGCCCTCGCCCTCGCGGCTCAACGCGCGCGCGAGCGCGGCGGCGGGGTCGTCGTCGTGGTGCTGGAGCCCCTCCTCGTCCGCGCGCGTCGGCGCCGTGTCTCGGTGGAGCGCTGCGTGAATGGCCGCGGCCTGCTTCGCGCTCGCTCCGGCGGCGATCAACGCTTCGACGCTGGCCAGCCGGATCGCCTCGAGCGAGCCGAGCCGCGAGAGGAGCTTCTGGCGCGTCCGCGCGCCGACGCCCGGGACGTCGTCTAGCGCGCTGTGGAAGCGTCGTTTGGTCCCGCCGCGCGCCCGCACGGCGTTGCTGAAGCGGTGGGCCTCGTCGCGCGCGTGCGCGAGCATCTGCAAGGCCGGGCTCGAGCTCACGGGGATGGCGTTCTTCGCGCCCGGTAGGTAGACGCGGTCGACGAGCCGACCCGCGAGCGCAGCGGCATCGCTCGTGGTGTCGGAGAGCGCGGCGTCATCGAGCGCGGCGGCATCGCTCGTGGTGTCGGAGAGCGCGGCGTCATCGAGCGCGGCGTCATCGAGCGCGGCGCCATCGAGCGCAGCCTCGGCCGGCGTGATGGGCCCGGCGTCCTGCGCGCCATGTTGTGTGGGCGTCGCGGCGGAAGGGACCTTCGCGTTGCGCGTCGCGCGCGTCCGCCGTGCGCGCGACACCTCGCGCTCTTTCGCGAGCCCGACCACCGGCAGCGGGCCACCGTCCGCCGTTCGCACGCCGAGATCCCGCAGCACCGCGAGCGCGACGTTCAGCTGGCCCTTGCCGCCGTCGACCACGAAGAGGTCGGGGAGCTCCCAGCCGACCTCGCCGTCGCGCCCCCGCCGGAAGCGTCGCGAGAGCACCTCGTACATCGCGCCATAGTCGTCGCCCGCCTTCGCGCGCCGGACGCGGAACGATCGATAGCCTTTCTTGTCGGGCGCCCCGTCGCGCAGCGTGACTACGGCCGCCACCGCGTCGTCGCCACCATGGTGCGAGACGTCGATGCACTCGATCCGACGCGGAAGGCTCGGCAGCCGGAGGCGACGCTGCACCTGCGCGAGGCGCGCCTCGATGTCGTCCTCGGCCAGCCGCTTCTCACGGAAAGCGTGGGCGGCGTTGTCCATCGCCATCTCGACGAGCTTGCGCTTGGCCTGCCGGTTCGGGACGACCACGCGCGGCGGCTTCTGGCCGCGCGCCGCGCGCGACTCGCCCAGCACCTCGGCGAGCCCGTCCATCGCCTCGACGGGCAGCGGCAGGATGATCTCGTCGGGCACGGGCGAGCGCGCGTACCACTGGACGAGGAAGCTCGCGACGAGCTCGTCGTCCGGCAGGGCCACGCGCTTGAGGTCGTAGGTCCGCACGCCGACGAGCCGCCCGCCGCGCACCAAGAGCACCGCGACCTCGGCCTGATCGGCCTGCCGGAAGTAGCCGATCACGTCTTGGTCGACGTCCTTGACCGCGGTGACGCGCTGATCCTCGCGGACGCGCTCCACGGCGCGGAGCTGGTCGCGGTAGAGCGCGGCTCGCTCGAACTCGAGCGAGGCGGAGGCGTCCTTCATGCGTTGCTCGAGCTCCTCGACGAGCTCGTCGTGTCGTCCGCCGAGGAAACGGGCGACGCTGCGCACCTGCAGCGCGTACTCCTCGCGGTCGACGGGGTGCACGCAGGGGCCAGGGCAACGCTTGATTTGGTACTGAAGACAAGCGCGCGCCCGGTTCTTCAGCTCGGCGTCCGTGCAGGTGCGGAGCTGGAAGTGCCGGTTCACCAGCCGCAGCGTCTGCCGCGCGGACGAAGCCGAGTGGTAGGGCCCGAAGTAGTGCGCGCCGTCAGGGCGCGGGCGCCGCACGACCTCGAGCCGCGGCCACTCCGCCTTGGGGCTCAGCCGGAGCGAGAGGAACTCCTTGTCGTCCCGGAGCTTGACGTTGTAGCGAGGCTGATGCGCCTTGATGAGCTGGTTCTCGAGGAGCGCGGCCTCCTTCTCGGTGGCCGTGACGAAGGTCTCGATGTCCGCGAGCTCGGCCTCGAGGCGAGCGACGAAGGCGCGCACGTCCGAAGAACCGGGCTGGAAGTACGAGCGCACGCGGGAGCGCAAGGAGCGCGCCTTGCCGACGTAGAGGACCTCGTTCGAGGCGCTCCGGAAGACGTAGACCCCCGGCTGCGTGGGCAGGGTCTCGAGCTTCCGTTCGACGGCCTCGGCGAAGGGCATCGTCAGAGGATGTGGCCATCCGTCCCGGGAGCAAGCGCGACCATGACGAAGTGAGCCCCCGAGTCGTCGGGCTCGACGAGCAGATCGCAGCATTCGACCGGAAGTCGTTCACGAGCAGGCCAGGGCACGAACCGCACCACGACGGACCGCAGCGCAGAGGCGGACAGTCACCGCCATCGCCGAGCACCGACGTTGGCAGAGCCTGACGGTCACCGCCGTCGCGATCGCCGAGCACCGGCGAGGGCTTCCGGAGCCGCGTTGAGCGTACGATGTTCACTCGCGCACCTTCGATGTACCCTCACTCCATGGCCGAGAAGTTGCGGTTCCAGTGCGACGTCGGGTGGAGGAACATGACGCCCCTGCCGGGCGGGCGACGCCACTGCGGGCGCTGCGACCACGCGGTGCACGACCTCACCCGCTTCACTCACCGCGAGGCGCTCGCGTTCCGCAAGTCCCACCCTGATGCGTGCATCCACGTGATGGCCGACGCCGAGACCGGCGAGCTGGTCTTCGCGAGCGAGCGACGCCGCCTGCCCGTGCATGGCGCGGCGATCGCGGCGATGCTGACGCTCGGCTGTGGCGACGACCCCGCCTCTTCCGAGGCGAGCCTGGCGCCACCCACCGTCGAGGCCCTCGTCGAGAGGGGGACCGCGCACGTCGCGGCAGACGAGCAACCGGCGGAAGCCGCGCACCCCGTGGCAGACGAGACCAGGGAGGCCGAACCCGACGAGACCCCGAGCGCATCCGAGTTCGATGCGCTCCCACAGGATGCCTCCTCGGGTGAAGCGCCGCCCGAGGACGTCGCGGCTCGTCCACCACGTCGCCACCGAGCGGCAGCGGCAGGGGACGACGCTCCGCCGAGCACCATGGGGCGACGGCTCGTGGAGGTCGACGGCTTCGTGTTCTGAGCGGCCCGGCTCGCTCTCTGTTTGACGTGCTGAGCGGTCCGGCTCACGGCTCGCAGCGCTCTCGGGTCATGTCCTGAGCGGACCGGCCCGCAGCGTTCTCGGTTCATGTCCTGAGCGGCCCGGCTCGAAACGCTCTGGGTCCGCTTTGTGGATGATCTCCGGACGACTCCCGCGCCCGCGATCTCCTCGTCGAGCTCGACGCAGGGGCTCACTTCATCATCGTGGCGCTTGCTCACAGCACGGATGGCCACATCCCCTGACGGTCGAGGACCACGATCAACCAGTCAAGATTCGTGTGGCGACGTCTTCGCCTCGCGGCGGCGCGGCCGCTCTGGAGGACCGTAGTGCTCACTCAGGACGCGGCGCAGATCGGTGTAGAACATCCCGTACGTGCGGCTACCGAAGTCATAGAATATTCGATCCATCTGACAGCCGTTCACGTAGCCGCGGAGGAGGGCGCGCACGACGGCGCGACCACGCCCGTCGTCGTTTACATGCACATCCCACGCGATGCTCTCCCGCGACTGGGGTGTGTACCACATGGACTCGGCGTATGACTCTCTGACGGCGATCAGTTTCGGAGCGGTGCGGATGACCGGGGACTCCGTCACGAGCTCGTAGCCTTGGGTTCGGAGCGTGATCATCACCGCGGATCGAACCTCATCCGAGGTGTAGCGGCTGAAGGAGCGGTGCCCCAGCGTCTCCGCATCGCCGGTGGTCAACGAGCGTCGGTTCGCGTGGCGATCATGTCCGCAGCCCCCGTGGGCGATCGCCATGGCGGCCAGCCCGAGGATGGCCGCCCGGGCGCTCGATCCGGGTTCTCGCGGTCGCGGGCGTGCCTCTCGTGTCGCTGAGCCGCCGGTCCTCTGGCGGCCCGGTGAGCGACCTCCGGGCCGATCGTCCCCAGCGTTCTGGCCGGAGCTCGTCGGGTGGTGCTCGCGCGCGGTTGCTTCTCTCCCCATCTGACGGCGCCTTTCTGTTCAGTTCAGACCACCCAGACCCTGAGCGCTCGGACCTCCTGCGTCAATTGACCCGGCCACGATCCACGAGAAGCATATTTCGGTCGATTTCGTCGCAATTTCGTACGATCCGAGGACACTCGGACCGTTGCTCTTCACCAACCTTCACCAACCTTCACGAGACGCCGTTGGGGGTCGCTCCACCGTGAGTCGGCCGTCCCATTCACCCGGTCGGTGGGTTGAAACGGAGCCAAGATGCGGCGCAGGAGGTGACCCACACGACGAGGTGGTGGAGGGAAGTGGCCACCTCGTGGCTCGCTCTGGAGTGGTCGCGTCATCCACCCGGACCCCGAGCATCGGCGTTGCGCTCGCCCTCAGCAGCCAAATCCGAGAGCGCCACGAACTCGTCCGCTCAGGACATGGACCAGAGCACGAACCGCACCACGACGGAGCGCGGCACAGAGGCTGACAGTCACCGCCCTCGCTATCGTCGAGCCGCGCGCTGCTCTCGGCGCTCAGCTCGCCCCGAGCGCCGCCTTCAGCGTGGCAGCGTTCGTGCCTGCTCGGCCAGGTGCGATGGTCTCAGTGCCGTTCACGCTCGGCCTGAGCCTCTGGTAGTGGTCGCAGGGGGCCGCGCCGGCGACATAGGGACCGCCAATGGGAAAGCCTGCGTAGCGGTCGGCCGTTTGCGCCGTCATCATGGACGCCTCGATGGACGGGTCCCCCCCCACCGACCCCCCGAAGGCGCGGGCGCCCGCGCCCTCGCCGAAGACGTCCGCGCCCGCGGGGGCGCCGAAGGGGTCGAAGCGCGCGAAGCAGAAGCGAAGACGGCGGCTGCCGGCGCGGACCTTCCAGTTCACCCGGCAGGGCAAGCTCTTCTTGCTCGTGACCTTCGGCGTCGGCCTCGCGGCCGTGAACACCGGCAACAACCTGCTCTACCTGGTGCTCGGCCTGATGCTCAGCCTCCTGCTGGTCAGCGGGACGCTCTCGGACGTCGCGCTCTGGCGCGTGAAGATCCGCCGGACGCTCCCCAAGCGGGCCTTCGTCGGGCAGCCGATGGTGGTGGAGCTCCTGCTCGAGAACGGCAAGGGGGTGCCGGCCTACGCGGTCGAGGTCGAGGACCTGGCCGCGGACGAGGTCCGCGCCGAACGGCGCTGCTTCTTCCTCAAGGTCGACCCCCGCGTGACCCGGCCCGCGACGTACCGCCGGACCCCGGCGCGGCGGGGCTGGCTGCGCTTCGAGCGCATCATGACGCGGACACGATACCCCTTCGGGCTCATCGAGAAGGGGCGCCGGGTGACGGCGCCGGGGGAGCTCCTCGTCTACCCGCGGCTCGTGCCCGTCGACCTCCGCGCCGTGCTCGCGGGCGCAACGGGCCACGGCGCTCCCGACCGCAAGCGCGGGCGCGGCGAGGTCGATGGGCTGCGCGATCACCGCGACGGTGACGAGGCCCGCTCCATCCACTGGCTCCGCACGGCCGCGCTCGATCGCGTCGTCGTGCGCGAGCGCAGCGCGGAGGCCCGCGCCCGGCTCGCCGTCGTCCTCGACGACGCGCGCCCGCCCCTGAGCGACGCGGACGCCGCGCTCTGGGACGAGGGCTTCGAGGCCGCGGTCTCGGAGGCGGCCTCGATCGCGCACGCCGCGCACGGCGCGGGCGTCGCCGTCGAGGTGCACACGCGCAGCGGCGGGACCTCGCTCGTCCAGCCGGGCGAGCCGCTCACCCCCGTCCTCCGCTTCTTGGCGCTCGTCACCCCAGCCGCGACGACCGCTCCGCTGCCGAGCCCGCGCGGCGCGCACGTCCACCGGGTCGCGGTCGCGCTCGCCGACGCGCCTCCTACGGAGGTGGCCGCTTGAGCTTCGGCGCGCTGCACGTCCTGGTGAGCTTCGACGCCCGCGGTGGCGCGCGCGTCCACCGCGTCGCGGTCACGCTCGCCGACGCGCCTCCTACCGAGGTGGCCGCTTGAGCTTCGGCGCGCTGCATATCCTGGTCAGCTACCTCCTCGCCAGCGTGGGCTTCGTCGCGCTCTCGCTCGGCGCCGAGCTCGGCCCGCTCAGCCTCGGCTTCTTCGCGCTGGGGACCCTCGGCAGCCTCGCCGTCCCGCGCGGGCTGCGCGCCAAGCCGGGCTACCAGCAGCTCTTCAGCGCGGTGCTCGTCGGCTACCTCGCCTTCGGCGGCCTGCGCCTCTTCTTCGGCGAGTCGCTCCTGACGCTCGGCATCGAGCTCGCGGGCACCCTGCAGGTCATCAAGCTCTTCCAGCGCCACCGCGCCAAGGACTTCCAGCAGATCCAGGTGCTCGCCTTCCTGCACCTCATCGCGGCGACGATCCTCAGCACGGGCCTCGAGTACGCGCTCGTCTTCTTCGCCTACGTCTTCCTCGTGCCGTGGATGTTCGCGCTCACGCACCTGCGCACGGAGATCGAGCAGCACTACGTCGCCGAGCGAGACGAGGGCGCCCCCGACGAGAGCGCCGTCGCGCGGGTGCTCGCGTCGCGCCGCATCGCAGGCTGGCGCTTCCTCTTCGCGACCGCCTCGCTCGCGATCCCGCTCTTCCTCGCGACGGCCGCGTTCTTCCTGCTCTTCCCGCGGGTCGGCATGGGCTTCCTCTCGTTCGGCGAGGGCGTCGGCCGGCAGGTCGCCGGCTTCTCGGGCGAGGTCGAGCTCGGCGGCTTCGGCGTCATCCGCACCGACCCCACCGTCGTCGTCCGCGTGCTCCCCGACGATCTCCCCGCGGACCCACCGCCGCGTCGCAACTTTCGCCTGCGCGGCACGAGCTTCGACCACTACGAGGGCGGGCGGTGGACGCGCACGAGCGACCGCGCGCGCCGCGTGCCGAGCGACTTCGGCGTCTTCTCGCTGCGCGGCTCGCCGCGCGGCCGCGAGCGACGGATCCAGATCGTGCTCGATCCGCTCGAGCCCCCGGTGCTCTTCCTGCCCACGGGCACCGTCGCGCTCGAGCTCTCTCCGCGCGTCGAGGGCGGCACCGACGTCCAACGCCAGATCACGCTCGGGGAAGGGCTCGACGTGCGCTACGGCGACGGGGACGGATTGCAGCAGCGCTACGTCGCGATCGTCGACTCGGCCGAGGCGGACGACGCGCCCGCGCGCCCGGCCGGGCCGGAGCCCGAGCGCGAGGAGCCGCTGACGGACGACGCGCGCGCCCGCTACCTGCAGCTCGCCGCCGAGGTCTCGCCCCGCCTGCGCGAGCTCGCGGCGCAGATCTCGGGCGAAGGCCCCGACGTCGTGCGCGCGCGCCGCGTCGAGGCGTGGCTGCGCAGCGACGCCTTCACCTACAGCCTCGCGTTGCCCGACACGCGGGGACGCGATCCGCTCGAGGTCTTCCTCTTCGAGGCGCGCAGCGGCCACTGCGAGTATTTCTCGACGGCGCTCGCGATCATGCTGCGCAGCGTCGACATCCCGGCCCGCAACGTGACCGGCTTCGTGGGCGGCGCGTTCAACCCCTACGGCCGCTACTACGCGGTGCAGCAGGGCGACGCGCACAGCTGGGTCGAGGCGCACGTCGGCGGCCGTTGGCAGACCTTCGACCCGACGCCTCCGGCGCGTGGTCAGATGGCGCCGCCGAACGAGGGCCTCTGGGCGCAGCTGAACGCGGTCCTGGACGCGCTGCGGACCCGTTGGGACGAGGACGTGGTCGGCTACGATCTGCGCCGACAGGTCGACGCGCTCCGCGGTGTCTTCCGCTGGTTCCGCGGCTTCCGGCGCGATCGCGAGTCTCCGAGCGAGCGCCCGGACGAGCAAGGCGCGCGCGCCGAGCCGAGCCGCCTGCCGTGGGGGTGGCAGGGGGCGCTGTCGGTGGCGCTCGTGCTCGTGGGGCTCTGGCGGCTGCGGCGACGACCGAAGGGCCCGCGCCGCGCCGCCCGCGTCCCCGCGACGCGCCTCTACGAGCGCCTCGAGCGCGCGCTCGGGAAGCGCGGGCTCGCCCGTCCGCGTGGCCGCACCCCGGCAGAGCACGTCGAGGCCCTGCGCGCGATGGGCTACGCGGGCGCGGACGCCGTCGCCGAGATCACGGGCGCCTACCTGCGCGCGCGCTGGGGCGAAGCGACGCTCGAGCGCGAGGAGGCCAAGCGGCTCGGAGGGTTGATCCGGACGCTGCCGACGCACGAAGCGACCCGCGACGCCGCCTGAGGTGCGGCTCTGCGTGGGGGTCTGAGCGGTGACCGCGACCCTTCGGTCGACAGCCTCCTCGACGCTGCAAGATCGGCGCGGGCCGCCTCCAACTCCTTGGCAGACAGGGCCGGCTCTCGACGCCACGTCGAGAGCCGGGCTCCCATGACCAGGAGAGCATCATGCGAGAGAGTCCTTGGAGTGAGCAGGGCGCCGCGGCGGCGATGCTCGCGGCGAGCGATCGGGCGCGGTCAGGAGTCGCGGCGGCGCGATGGGTGCGAGGATGGGTAGCTTGCGTCGCTGCCTTGGCGCCGCTCGTGATCAGCGGCCAGGCCTCGGCGGACCACTGCGCGTTCTTCGCGAACGACAACTTCAGCGGTCCCAACGCGACCTACGACATCCCGAACTCCGGGAGCCACAGTGGGTACAGCTGGGGCCCGACCGGAGTTCGCCGCGTCGGAAGTCACCTCAACTCATCGGGGAACCCCATCTACGACAACCTCGAATCGGTCGAGATCAGGGCACAGGATTCGGACGTCTCCCTGTACGTCTTCGAGGGAGCCCACATGGACGGGGTGTTCCAGGCGGTCCGGTGTCGGCAGGGGAATACGTGCCGATGGCGATTCGGGTCGATGAAAAACAAGACGAAGTCGTTCATCTGTCAGCGAGACGATTTCGTGGACACGTCGAACGCACTTGGCGCAGTCGCGGCGGTGATGAGTAACTCGTTGATCCCGAGCTACCTCCTTGCAGATCCGATGACGGCGGTCATCCATGAGGGCGTTCGCACCCAGAGGACTCGATTCTACGGGAACGAGATCGACCTGCGGCGCGGCCGAATGAGCTGGAGCACGTCGTATAATCTCTGTCGGATCATCAACTGCGCGAGCCTAGGCGATGACGAGTTCCGACGCCGATACCGTGACTACCTACAGTATTCATACCGTGCCCGGGGTAGGCTGAAGGCTGACGCGAGGAACTATGACATGGACATCGATCTATGGCTGCAGCCTCGCCTCGTTTCTGGGCAGCTCTCTTTCCAGGAGCGCGGGTGGCGAGTTCGCGTCAGCAGTGGAATTTGGTCGAACTTCATCCGTGATCAGATTGCGGACCAGGTCCGAGAGCAGTACCAGGGGCTCGGCGCGCGGATCACGAACGATGTCACGTCCATGGTGCGGGGTCTGCTCGGGACGAACGTTGGCAACACGATCCTGCGCAACAACACGCGGCTCGTGTTCAGCCACCCGTGCCAATACTTTCTGCAGCGTGTCGGGAACCCAGATCACACGTACACGAGCTTTCAGATCGAGAACATCTGTGGAGGAACGACCCCGTCGGTGGTCGCTTCCCCGGGCCTTCGACTGCTGAAGTAGGTGCCAGCGACGTTCGACGGCAGCGCTCGGCTCTCAGCGAAGCTGGAGGTCCAGCCCCCACGACGCGCACGCGATCGTCGTCGACCCACTCGAGGAAGGTCGTCGCGCGTCGCGGGGGAGGTCGTTCCGGAAGCCGAGCGCCTGGCGGCCAAAAACCAGAATCATGGGAGCTGAGCGATGCGTACGAAATCGAGATGGACGATGGTGACCGTCGTCGGTGTTGGCGGGGCGATCCTTGCGCTGTCACTGCTCGGGAGCGAGCCACGAGAGTCGGGCCTCGCCGCGACGGACGAAGCACCGGCGGCACCTTCGGCGCCACGAGGGGTCTTCGCCTACATGGGCTCGACGGCCCTGGGGGTGGCCCCGAGCGCAACCTCGACCGAGCTGGTCGACCTCGCCGAGCACGGCGCTCTCGACGGCTTGGGATGGGGAGACTCGACACCCATCGTGGAGGAGACGGGCGGCGACACCTACGACGACGGCGAGACGCAGGAGCTCGCCGACGAGGAGGTGGCGGCCCTCGAGGGAACGCCCATCCCCGAGGAGCGCCTTCCGTTGGACTACGAGGCGCTCGGCTATCCGGACGAGGCGGCGATGCACCGCGAGGTCCGCGCGCGGCTCGCCATCCCCGAGGACCAAGCGATCGCGCTCTATGGCGAAGTGGTCGACGGCGAAGAAGTCGTCACGCTCGCGGTGGGGATGCTCGCCGAAGGCGAGTGAGGAGTCGGAGCTGTCGGCGCCGAGCGACGCGCGTCGGGGACACCGACGTCGTCGCCCGCGTCGACCGGCCCGTCTGGTCTTCCCCTCGGCCCGAGCCCTGCTACGCTCGGCGGGCCATGGAATCCTCCTCGTTCTTCGATATGGCGCTCTCCGCCCTCTGTCTCTTCGTTCAGATCGGCGTGACGGGGCTCGGGCTCCTGCTCATGTTGACGTTCTTCGCCGTCGGACGGGGCGTCGAGCCGGCGGCCCGCAAGCCGTGGACGATCGCGCTCGGCATCACGACCGCGATCGTCGCGCTCGGCTGGCTCGGCGTTGGGCTCGTCTTCCTGTTGGTTTGACCGACCTGGTGTGACCGACCTGGTGTGACGCGACCTGGTGTGACGCGACCTGGTGTGACGCGACCTGGTGTGACGCGACACGCAGAGCGTCACGCCTCGGGCGACCTGGCATGAGGCGAGCCAATGTGCGTGACGTGGGGGGCGGCGGTGCGCGATCGCCTTCGTGGTCCTTCGACCACCTCGACCTCGACTTCCTCGTCCTTCGACCTCGTCGACCGGCAGCAGAGCGGCGTACGCGGCTGGTCGTGGCCTGCATGCGTTGAATAGCCGAGCCGGATCCGCGGTCCGAACCTCCGACGCACGCTCGCGTCGCGAAAGGACCCGAAGCCATGCTCCGAGCCCTCACTCTCTCGCTCCTGCTCTCGATCGGCGTCGGCACGAGCCTCGCCGTGCAGGCGGACGCCCCCGCGGCCGTCGCCGTCCGACCGGCCGACGCGCGCACCGTCGCCGCGCAGGTGCAGGCCTTCTACGACCAGACGCGCACGATCGAGGCGCGCTTCGTCCAGACCTACCACCACGAGGTCTACGCGCGCACGCAGCGCTCGAATGGTCGCCTGGTGATCGACAAGCCCGGCCGCCTGCGCTTCGACTACGACGCCCCGAACGGCAAGGTCTTCGTCAGCGATGGGCGCTACTTCACCGCCTTCGAGCCGGGCGATCCCGGAGAGCCCGGTCAGTTCGTGAAGACCGAGGTCGGCGCCGACGCCGTGCCGGGGGCCTTCGCCTTCCTCACCGGCCAGGCGCGCGTCGCCGACTACCGCACGCGCCTCCTCGACGCGAGCCGGCTCGGCTGGAGCGGCGCGGTGCTCGAGCTCGTCCCGCGCCGCAACGACCCGCAGGTGCGGCGCCTGATCCTCTTCGTCGACCCGCAGGTGCCCGGCGTCGTCCACCGCCTGCGCATCGAGGACCACGAGAGCAACACGAACCAGTTCGACCTGCGCGACGTGCGCTACGACCGCGAGGTCGACGCGGGACGCTTCCGCTTCTCGCCACCCGCGGGCGCGCGGCGCGTGGGCTGACACCCGCCCTCGGCTCCGTGTCCGACTCCGCGACTTTGCGGGTACACGTGGACGTGCACGTAGGTGCCCGTCCACGTCCGCGTTCCACGCCCGTCCACGTCCACGTCCCCGTCCACGTCCACGTCCCCGTCCCCGTCCACGTCCACGTGCGCGTGCGCGTGCGAGATCAGCGGAGTCCAAGAGGTCCCACCGGTCTCTTCCCACGAATCGGTTTTGCGGTTCTGCGCCCTACGCTGATGTGACTCCCACGTGGCGCGGACCCTGCGACCTGCGAGGAGGGGGGAAGCCCGATGCGCGCCGACGCGAAAGGCGACACACTCCTTCGTCGAGTGCCCCCTCCGACCGCTCTCGACCTTCCGCGGCGTCTCTTACCTCAGCGACGTACGCCGCTCGCGGGCTCTGCTCAGGAGCGGACGGAGTGACCATGGCGAACGACGACGACCTCGAGCCGCTCGTCGACCGGATCGCGCGCGCGCTGCGCGGGATGTGGCGCGCCCGCCCCGAAGACGCGACCGGGCTCGTCGTGAACGTCTCGCTCAGCGGCGCGAGTTACGTCTACGCGCGCTACCTGGTCCGCGAGCGCGAGCCGCTTCCTCCTCACGACGCGAGAGAGGTCGGCCCGCTCGACCTCGAGCGTCGGCGTCGCGGGGAGACGATCGATCCATGGCTCGCCGCGGTCGCGCGCGACTCGACGGATGCCTTCGGGGAGGTGGTCGAAGCGCTGAGCGCCTACGCCGCGCGCCACCGCACGTGGTGGCACGCGCGGGCGCCGGTCGAGCTGGCGCTCTTGCGGCTGCGCGCCGAGGGCGTCTTCGACGCGGCGGGTCCTCCCGCGCTGCTCGCGATCTGGGCCTCACGCGCGGATGAGGCGCTGGCCGCGTGCAACCGAGGCCTCAACCCGGATTGGACCGACGAGTCGCTCGGCTGAGCGAGCACGACCTCAGGGCGAGGGCGCAACGGCTTCGTGCTCCTCGTACGAGACGCCGTAGATCGAGTGCCGCACCAGGTAGCCGTAGATCACCACGATCTCGGGAGCGACCGCGAGGTAACGAGCGATCCAATAGTAGGGCGCGCGGTCGACGTGTTGGACGAACGCCACCTCGGCCGCGACGCCGGGCGCCGCGATCAGCATGAAGAGCACCGTGGTGAGGGCGAGGCTTCCGAGCGCGCCTCCGATCGATCCCCCGAAGGGGAGCGCTTTCCCGACGGCGCGCCACGACCGTCGCTCGACGGTGCGGAAGCGGAGCTCCTCCATCTCGACGTACACGAAGGGCCCGAGGAGGAGCACCACGCCAAAGGCGCAGCTCACCGCGAGCGTGTGGTAGGTCGCGATGTCGTAGATCGTCACGGCGAGTCCGTCGCCGAAGATCAAGGCGCCCGCGATCGGGGCCACGAACGCGCTCGCGAGGAAGCCCGCTTGTCGAAGCTTGGGGGGCCGCTCGGAGCGGACGTCGACGAACATCGACCATAGGGCGAGCGAGAAGGCCCAAGTGAAGACGATCCCTCGCCCCCACACCGGAAACTCCCGGATGGAGACCGGGCCCGAGGAGAAGAGGAGGATCAGGACGATGAGCGGCTGGAAGGCCATCACGACGAGGTTCAGCAACATCAGTCGCTGCATCCCGTAGCTCGTCTCCGGCCGCGTCACGCGGCGAGCATACCTCGGTCGGGCCTACCTCGGTCAGATCTACCTCGGTCGGGCCTACCTCCGTCGGGCCTACCTCCGTCGGGCCTACCTCGGTCGAGTCCACCTCGGTCGAGTCCACCTCGGTCGAGTCCACCTCGGTCGAGTCCACCTCGGTCGAGTCCACCTCGGTCGAGTCCACCTCGGTCGAGCCTGCGCGCTCTGCGCATCACGTCACGAGAGCGCGTTGCGTCGTCGCTGCCACGCCCTCTCGGCCGCCAAGCCCACCGCCTCGAGTCCGGGCACGATCACCTCGCGGACGGTCTCGTAGAAGAGCGCGCGGGTCTGCTGGTTGTCGCAGACGCCGACCGAGAGCGCCTCGCGCCGCAGACCCTCCGAGGGAGGGGTCACGTCGGGGACCTCGAGCATCTCCTCTCGCTCCAGGTAAGCGAAAGCCAACCTCAGCCAGCGCGAGGTCCGGTCGCGCGCCTCGGTCGAGAGCTCGGGGGCGACCTCCTTGACGAAGGCCCAGCCGAAGCGCGCATGGAGCACCTCGTCGGCGCTGATCTGACCGATCACCGCGCGCACCCACGGGTGCTCCGTCTGCTCGCGCTCCTCGGTCGTGAACGCCACCGCGATCGTCTCGGCCAGGCAGCTCACGAAGAGCACGTTGCGGAACGTGCCCTCGAGCGGGTCGGCGTCCTCGTGCTCCGGCAGCGGGCGGGTCGCCACGGTGGGCGGCGTGGGCGCGTCGCCGCCGAACGCCTCCACCACGCTCTTGCAGAGCGCGCCGTGATGGAGCTCGTCGGCCGCCATCCGCATCGCCGTGGTCTGGAAGTCGAGCGGCGCGCCGCACGCCATCAGCTGTGGCAAGAGGCGCGCGAAGACCGCCGCCGACTGGTGCTCGTGGATCATTCGCGTGCCCCAGATCCGGCGCGCGGCTCGCGATACGCGCGGATCGACGTCCTCGAGGTCCACCGGGATGGGCCCCGCAGCGAGGAGCTCGCGCGCGTCACCCCGTCGCAGGAAGGACAGGACGTGGTCGTGCTCGGCCCGCATCGGCCCCCCGCTGAGGTGGAAGGGGCTCCTCATGCGCGTCCGCTCCGACTCGGCGGCATGCCAGCGCCGGGCGGTACGTAGGGGCCCCAGGCAATGCAGCCGGCCTCGAAGTCCCAGCCCTGAGCGTCGCAGCAGGCCTCCCAGTCGGGACCGAAGCCCGGAAAGGCTTCGCCACAGTGCACCCCTGCGTCCGCGAGGGCGCCCGCATCACCATGGTCCGAGTCGGCGCGGTCCAGGTCGGCGTCGAGCAGCGCCGCGTCGCTCCGGTCCGTGGGCGCCTCGTGAGAAGCGGAGCACCCGGCGAGGGCTAGCCCCAGGGTCACGACGCGCGCCGCGCGGAGCGCCCGCCGCCGCGCGAGCCTCGGATCCCTCGCGTCGCGCGGCTGTGTTTGGTCGGTGTGATCGTCGCTCATCCTCCGTGGTCCCTTCTGTCGGGCTCCTCCGACGTCTCTCAGGTTGGCGACGATCGTCCATCAAGTCGAACGACGTTCTCTTGGTGCACGAGCAAGGAAAACTGAACGATCGTCCAAGCGCAGGGGCGGTCGCTTGCCCGAGCGCCCTTTCGAGGTCGCATCGGGTGGGCGCTCGAGTCGCCCTCGGGGTTACGCTGAAGGCACGATGCGCCCGCTCGCCCCTGCCGATCGCGCCTGGCTCCGGATGGAGCGCCCGGACAACCTCATGGTGATCACTGGCGTGCTCACCTTCGACGAGCCGCTCGATCTCGCCCGGCTCCGCGCGCTCATCGACGAGCGCCTGCGCTACTTCCCGCGCTTTCGGCAGCGCGTCGAGGGCGACCACTGGCAAGACGATCCCGCCTTCACGCTGAGCGCGCACCTGGAGCACGAGTGGCTGCCGCTGCCGGCCGATCGCGAGACCGCTCGCCGCCGCATCGGCGAGATCATGAGCACGCCGCTCGACCGAGACCGTCCGCTCTGGCGCATGCACCTGCTCGAGAACCCGAACGACGGCCGGAGCATCCTCGTCTGCCGGCTCCACCACTGCCTCGCCGACGGCTTCGCGCTCCTGCACGTGATGCTCTCGCTCACCGACGACGCCGCCGACGCGCCGCTCGTCCGCCCGCTGAAGGAGGCGCGCTCGCAGCCGCACCTCGACCTCCAGCGACTCGCCGGCGACGCGCTGGCGCTCGGTCGGCGCGTCGCCGACACGCTGCGCACGACGCCGCTCCGCGACACGGGCGCGCGCGGCGCGGAGGTCGCAGGCGACCTCTGGCGGCTCGCCACGCTCCCCTCTCAGCCCCGCTCGCGTCTCCGCGGCGCGCTCGGTCGAGAGAAGCGCGCCGCGTGGTCGAAGCCCATCCCGCTCGACGCCGTCCGCGCGCTCGCGCAGGTCTACGGCGGCACGATCAACGACGTGCTCCTCTCGGCCGTCGCGGGGGCGCTGCGGACCTACCTCACCGCGCGTGGCGAGGACGTGCGCGACTTCGATCTCCGCACCGTGATCCC
Organism: Myxococcales bacterium; assembly: GCA_019637115.1. Lineage (GTDB taxonomy): Bacteria > Myxococcota_A > Polyangia > Polyangiales > Houyiibacteriaceae > JACKEH01. Next base: position 17,555 of record JAHBWH010000039.1, read on the forward strand.
CTTCAACCTGCGCGGGCCGAACGAGCACGACGTGCTCGGGAACCGCTTCGGGCTGGTCTTCCTCGAGCTGCCGCTCGGCGAGCCCGATCCGCGCCGCCGCGTCACCAGGGTCCGCGCGGCGATGGCTCGGCTCAAGCGCTCCCCCGAGCCGCTCGTGCTCTGGCGGCTCATCCAGCTCGCGGGCGCCGGCCCCGCGTGGCTCGAGGCGATCATCGTGCGCATCCTCGGCGCGAAGACGACGGCGGTCATGACCAACGTCCCCGGCCCACGCGCGCCACGCTACCTGGCGGGCCACCGCATCCGCACCGTGATGTTCTGGGTGCCGCAGTCGGGCCGCGTCGGCCTCGGCGTCAGCATCTTCAGCTACGCGGGCGAGGTGCGCCTCGGCGTCTCGGCCGACGCGGGCCTCGTCCCCGACCCCGAGGCCATCCTCGAGGCCTTCGAGGACGAGCTCATGGCCCTCGGCGGCCACACGAGCGTGCAGATCGAGGCCTGACCCGGAGCTACGACGGGCCGCAGACACCGAAGGAGCCACCGACCCGCTGACAGCGGCTGCCGGCAGCACGCTCCGGGCATGCGGTGCAGCAGTAGATCGCTTCCGCGCCAGAGCGACAACGCCCTTCGCGGCAGGCGAGCCCGGGGAAGCGACAATCGCAGGCCGTGACACAAGCCGCGCCGACGGCCTCCTCGATCACTTCGCCGCACGGACGGGGAGGTTCGCCGCAGCAGGGTTGCGTGCTGCACTCGGTCGGCGCGGCCGGGGTCGAGCTCTGCGGGTCGCAAGCCAACCCGGCGAGCAGGAGCCAGGTCACGCGGAGGGAGCGCATCGTCGCAGTGTGACGCGGCCGAGCCGCGTGGTGCTCGGCGATTCGCTCGCGGAAGGCGAGCGGGCTGAGCGGGCGGGGATGTCCTACGTGCTGTGTAAGTGGGAGGGATCAAAGGAGTTTGTAGGATGCAGCGCCGTTATCGTTGCCGACACGGTCCGAGGCACTAGCCTCACGAATCGCTCGAGACCCGATCCGACGCTGCCCGAGAACACGAAGAGTTCGTGGGGCTCTCCTGAGCCATGACCGGGGTGAGCGGCGGTCCGCGTCGAGCCCGGCCCGGAGTGGCATCGATCGCGATACGCGAATGGAATTCACGATGAACCTACGATCCTACCTCCACTGTGTCTCCGTCGCGGTTTGGTTCGCCTTCCTGGCATGTACGAGTGCGACGGGGGGATCGGAGGATTCCGCCGTGGCCTCACGGGACGGTGGGCCCTCCGACGACGTCAGTGCTTCTGACGGGGGCCGACCCGACGTTCCGACCAGCGGATGCCGTGCCGCGAGCGATTGCGACGAGGGCCAGGCTTGCCGTTCGGGTGTGTGCCGCGCGGAGTGCACGCCCGACTGTCCGACGGGCTTCGACTGTGTTGCCGGAGCGTGCACCCCGGCGTGCACGCCGAGCTGCGGCGCGCGGGCCTGTGGCGCGGATGGCTGCGGGGGGACGTGCGGCGAGGGGTGTACCGATGGGGAGATCTGCACCGCCGAGGGACGATGTATCGAGCGAGAGTGCGCCCCGGATTGCACGGATCGGGAGTGCGGCGTGGATCTCGTCTGCGGACTCCGCTGTGGAGAGTGCGGTGCAGGTCGCGACTGTGGGGAGAACGGTCGATGCGGCGGGTGTGTCCCGAGCTGCGCGGCGCGCGAGTGTGGAGACGATGGGTGTGGGGGCTCGTGCGGATCGTGCGCGGGCTCTCGAACCTGCGGACCCGAGGGTCGATGTGGCGAGAGCCTGCGACCGTGGGACGGCCCGTCCGCCAGCCTTCGCTTCATCAACGGCGACGTCTTCGCCTCGAGCTCGAGCCGCACGCTCTGCGTCTATGGCCCCGACGACGAGCGTCCGTATGCCGTACTCTCCCAACCGACCCTCATGCCGGGTGAGGTCCGCACGGTGCGGGCGACCTACGTTCCCGTTCCGGCCCTCGTTCCGCTGCGTGTCTCACACCACTTTCGCGTCGGCAGCGACCCCGCGGATCCTGCAGACTGCGACCCGCGAGATGCGGTCGTGATCGGATCTCCGACGGTGAATCGTCTCCTCGAGGATGCAGCTTACACGCTCGTGGTGCGAACTTTCGACCGATTCTTCACGGATTGTGCGGCCGGTGAAGCTCCGGAGTGCGGGTTGTTTCCTCGAAGTGGCAGTGGCGACGCCGTAGCGGATTGCACGTCCGAGGCTCCAGTCCTCTTCACGGACGGCTTTCGGAGCGGCCTGACAGGCGAGCCCATCGCCTACGCGCGCTTGGTCAACCTGACGACGAACGCGTCGCGCCTCAACGCCGCGTCATCCCCCGGGAGCGCGTCCAGCTTGCCCAACCGAGCGGGAGAGGGCCTCGTGCTGGGCTACGGTCCCCCGTTGGATTCGGCCACGCTGGTGCTTTGCCCGGGCTACCTGGGCTGCTCTGGCCGTCTGAGTGCGGCAGAGGCATCGGAAGCGAACAGAAGGTGTTGGCGCGGAGGCAGCGAACTCGAGCTCGCGAACGTCGAGAACGCTCGGCTGACCAGCTCGGTGCATGCCACGAGCGTCTACGTGTTCGGGTCGGCTGGGAGGCTCGATGCGACGGGCGGGTCGTTGGGCGGGAACCGTGTCGCCATCGTGGTCGCCCACGATGAGTCCGACGGCCCGCTCTTCTGACGTGCGGTGCGTGGTCGGTCGAAACGGCCTCCCGCGATGGCGGGCGACGGTGGCGCGAAGGAGGTCGAGCCATCGCTCGCTCGCGCGTACACGACACTCGAGGTCCTACGCGAGGTGCGGTCGGGCCTCGTACCATCGGACGTGGCCCACCACTCGAAATACTCCGTGGTCGCAGGCGATTGGGAGCCCCAACCGACGCAAGGTGGAGCACCCGTTGTGGACGCGGTGCATCGTCCGTCTGGGTGCGAGGACCTCGTCCGGCCAGACGCGGGCGAGGAGCGCCGCGCCAGAGAGGCCGGCTTCACCCGCGGTCGCGAGCACCTGAAGGAACCGCGCGACCGTGGGACGCGTCTGCAGGTCGATCAGCTGCCCGCTCACGAGGGCCTCGCCACCATCACGGCGAATCGCGAGGAAGTCGAGCCGGGTGGGCGCAAAGCGCCGAACGATCGCCAGCGCGGCGCGCGTCATGGCCGAGCGGTCCGCGCGGCGCAGGCTCGCGATCTGCCCCGCCGGATCCCCGGCGGTGGCGTACAGCATCGAGAGGATGACGGCGCACCGCTCGTCGAGCGTGACGGGGTTCGCGTAGGCGTCGATGGGCTCGGCCGAAGCCGCCTCCGCGGCCTCGGCGTAGCGCAGCGTCGATGAGGCGCGCACGAGCGCAGCCAACAGCGAAGACGGGGGGCCCAAGCGCTTCGCTTCGTCGACGAGCACGCATGCGCGGCCGGGCGCTTCGACCATGACGCAGAGCGCGTGCTCGAGGTGGGCGCGCGCGGCGGCGTGTCGCTCCCCATGGTCGAGCGCGGTCTCGCCTGCGAGCGCGAACATCCGGCTGGCCTCCGCGTGCTCGCCAACCGCAAACGCGAGCCAGCCCTTCAATCGTTCGACGTAGGAGCGGAAGCCGGCGTCGGACGTGAACACCTCCGAGGCTTCCGCGAGCTCGATCGCGGTGCGCGCCGCGCCGAGGTCGCCGACTTCGAGGTCGAGTCGCGCCAGGTTCGCGCACGCGATCGCGCGCCCACGGGTGTCGACCGCGAGCGCCAACGCGCGCTCCGCGGCACGCCGGGCCTCGTCGACCTCGCCGAGGTCGCCGAGGACGTTCGCGAGGTTCGTGGAGATCACCCCTTGCAGTGACCCGAGGTCGTCGCGTGTCGCGAGCACCTCGGCTTCTCGCAGCCGCGAGCGCGCCTCCCGTACGCTGCCGCCGAGGTAGATCGTCGCGCCGAGCTCGGAGAGCGCGCGCGCGCGTAGGTCGTCCGCGAGGTCGTGCTCGAGCATGTCCGTGAGGACGCGACTCGCGTCGTCGAGTCGCCCGCGTCGACGCAGCACGTAGGCCGACTGGAGCGATCGCTCGGCCTTCGCCCGGGGCTCGAGAGGGTCCGTGGTCGCCGAGTGGGCGAGAAGGTCTTCCGCCCGAGAGAGCGCGCCTTCGAAGACGGTGAGCTCGACCTCGATCGTCGTCTCGAGCGGAACGCCCGCGGCCTGAAGCCTTCGCAGGGGGGCGACGTGTCGCGACCGAATCGCCCATGGAGGGATCGCGCGGAGGGGTCGCGCAGGGGCGACGAACCCTCGCTCCAGAACGCCCACCAGCTCGTCGACGTCCGCGGGCTCGATCCGTTCGCGATGCGCAGCGAGCGCTTCGACGATCAGCGCGTCTGCTCGTCGGCGAGCGGTGTCTCGCGAGTCGTAGGCGTCGACGCTCGGTGTCCCCGATGGCTGCGACTCGGCGACGAGCCGGACGGGCTCTGGGATTCGGTACCGGAGCTCGATTCGCGTGACGAGTGACCACTCGCAGAGCGCGCCGAGCATTTGGTGGGTTGAGGCCACGGTGCGCCCCAGCACGTGGGCCGCATCTCGAAGGCTGAACACACCTCGGACCGTCGAAAGCGCGAGCAACGTCTCGCGGACGGCGACTGGGAGCTCGTCGAGGGCATTCCGAACTGCGGCATCGGGGAGCGCGCGCGGTGGATGGGACGAGCCCCGAGAAGCCGGCGGATGCTCGCCGAGCACGTCGCGAATCGCTTCGGGGGCGCGGAGGATGGCGTGGGTGAGGGCACGAACGTCGTAGTGGGGGTCGACCGCCAGGACGCGGCCCGCGCTCTCGAGCCAGGGCAGGTAGCCAGCGAGCTCGCGCGCGAGGGCCGCGTGATTCGCGAGCGGCGCCGACGGCGCGATGGAGCGCAAGAGCAGCAAGCTCTCGTCGTACGCCAGGTAGGTCACCGGGACGGTGGAGAGGCCCTCCACGGCGCCGAGGTCGCGTCTCGTGGTCACGAGCAAGCGTGCGCTGGAGGTCTCGAGGCGCGGCGCGAGCGACTCGGTGAGCTCCCGAGGATCGAGGACGTCGTCCGCAACGACGACGCCGTGGTGACGCTCGATCGCGGAATGGAGGTCGACCGATGTGGGCCGACGGAGCACGAGGCGTTCACCAAACCCTCGAGCGGTGAGGTGGGCCAGGGAGGTCTTTCCAGCGCCCGGAGGTCCTACCAAGACCGCGCCGCGTCGCGTGCTCAAGAGGTTGGTCAGCGTCTCCAGCAACGCCTCCCGCGAAACCGGGAAGGCGGCGAGCGCTGACACACCCTCTTCGAGCCCTCGGGCGGCGGCGAAGCGCGCGACGGCTGCCCGCGCGTATCGTCGGTAGCCGTTGCGCGCGTCTCGAAGCGCGGGGAGGGTCCCGTCTCGGTCCCAACGGCGAAGCGTCTTGGTGCTCACCCCGAGGATCTTCGCCACGTCGGCCACGAGCAGCTCTCCGAGCAAGCTAGCTTTGGGTGAGCCTCGCATTCCCGTGCAGAAGAGCAGACGTCCTTGCTGACGACAACGAACGACGCCTGCGACGTCTGGCGGCTGCCGTTCGTCGCTGGCGAAGGACTCGCGTGTCCGGGACGCCCGGTGCTTTTGGGGGTTCGGGACTGCTCACTCCGTAGCGCCAGGGATCCCGCAACGTCGCCCCTCGCTCGTGGCGAGGCAGCGATACGAGAACGCCGACGAGGGGTCGTAGCCGCAACAATCGGAGTCGCGCTCGCAGGGGTCGTCGTCGTCGAAGGCGATGCAGCAGGTGCTGTTCGAGCAGGAGCCCGCGCAGCATCGTGCTCCGCCGACACTACACGCGCCGCCGAGATCGACGCAGCGGCTCTGACAACGACCGCTCCGGCACTCGGCCGAGGCGCCGCAAGCTCGACGTTCGGTGCACGTCACCACGGTGTTGCCATCGCAGCGCGGCGTCGGATCGCAGGCAGGCCCGCCATCGGGGTTCTCTCTCATGGGCGGGGGCTCGGGGGGGCCGTCGCAGAGGTCCATGAGCGACGCGGCGCCGTCGATGTCTGAGCACGAGGCCGCCTCGAGGCACGACAGATGGCGCTCGAACTCCGAGCCGCAAAGGGCATCGCAGACCTCCGCGACCTCCACGGCCGTGCCGCCGCACCTGCCGATGATGGGCGGGCATCGGTCCGCGCAGGAGGCCGACGGTGTCGGCGGCGTCGAAGCGTCGTCTCCGATCGAGGGAGAAACGGGCCCCTCGGGGGTCGATTCCGCGGCGCATGCCAGAACGAAGAATATGAAGAATGTGGTGAGCTTCATAGTGGACTAACCCGCACGTCGGGAATCGACGTCATTCACGTGGAAGACCCACGTTCGCGCGAAGGACGAAAGTAGTGTCTCGTCCGAGAGTGGCAACGATAACGGCGTGCCATGGCGCAAAATCTCGTGATTGCGCGCGATTGCGCGACACGTTGGACAGGTAGGCGGTCGACCCAACGGTCAAGCCAGGGGGGCGTGCGGTCGCAGGGGACCCGATCGGGTCCTCGAGGCGCGCGGCGCTCTCCTGGTGGCGCGCGTCGGTCACGTCGCCTCACGTCGCCGCCCACCCGAGTCGCAAACCGCGCGGTGTTCATGGGCTGCCGCCACGCGCGGATCGCGGCAGCTGCGGGGAGGGCGATTCGTCGGTTCAGGAAGCTCAGAACGCGACGACGACGAGCTGCACGGCGAGCGCGAGCATGATCCCGAGCCCGAGCACGTAGGCGCGGTTTCGGAGCGGCTGCGTGGGGCGGAGGTACGCGAGCGTGTGGACCACGCGCGTGGCCACGAAGGCGAGGCCGTACGCGAGCACGTGGGTCGGCCGCCCGTCGACGTGCGCGAACGCCAGCAGCAACGCGAGGAAGAGTGGGACGTTCTCGCCGTCGTTGCGGAGCACGTTCTGAGCCCGCTCCACGAGGACGTGCTCACGCTCGAGCGCGGCTACGCCCTTGCCGAAGAACGCAGCGTCCTCCGGACGAACGAACGCACGATGACGCAGTCGGACGACCCCCTGCACGCCCGTCGTGGCGACGAGCTTGAGGAGGAGTGCGGCGACGACGAGACCAAAGGCTTCGAAGGGCGTGGACATGGGATTCACCTCGAACGAGAACGTGCTCGCTCGGGCCCCTCGGCGCTTGAACGGACTTGCGCTCGCCCGCTCGTCTGAGGCGTTCACGTCGAGGGGCGCCCTCGCGGGCATGTGGCACACTGCGATCGTGGGGTACGGGATAGGGGCTGCCAACGTACGCGGCGAGCAGATTGCCTCCAGCGCGCTCCTGCGTCTGGAGAACCACCCGCGCCGCCCGCTTCGCGATCTGCAACAGCTCGCGCACGCGTGGTTTGCGATGGGCTCCTGCCTCCACCGTTTCGTGCCCTCGGCGGAGCCAACGCTCGAGGGGCTCACGCTCGTCTCGCGGCTGGCAGGCGGCTCGCCGACCCGGAACGCTGGTCGAGCGTCGAGGTTGGCGACGGTGGCTGGTTCGACTTCATGCGCGCCGCCCGCGCCTGCGTCCAAGCAGGCGTAACGCTGATCCCGCCACCCGGCTCGATGCACCACCGTCCTGCGTCGACGCCCGGGGCCTGAGGAGTCGAGCGCGCCGCGGTCGGGCATCACCGAAGGAGCACGACGCCGTCCGCGCGGTGGAAGTAGCTGGGTGGCTGTCCCATGAAGCGGCGCGCGGTTCGCGTGTAGTGGGCCTGGTCGGCGAACCCGGCGAGCGACGCCGCCGTCGCGATCGAGGCGCCCTCGCTCTGCGCGGCGTACGCGGCCAAGAGCTTGCGCCAGAGCGCGTACGTCTTCGGCGGGAGCCCGGTGACCTCGGCGAAGACGCGCGAGGCGTGCCACGGCGAGAGGCCGACGGCGCGCGCGAGCTCGGCCAGCTCGAAGGATGGGTCGCCGTCGAGGCGCTCGCGCATCACACGAACGCGGCGGTCTTCGCGCCGGCGCGACGCCTGGTCGTCGACCAGGCGCCGCGAGAGCTCGCGCTGGACGTCGCGCGCGTCGCGCGCGAGCGTGTCGAGCCCGCCGCGGGCGATGGCGCGGAGATCCTCGGCCACGCGACCCTCGATCGGGCCGCTCCGCGGTAGGCTCGCCAGCAGGCGACCGTCCGCCGCGCGAGGGTCGAAGAAGAACGTCACGCAGGGGCCCTCGCAGCCGGCGACGTTGGGCTCGTCGGGGACGACCCAGAACGGCGCGCGCGTGCGCTCGAGCGCCCTCTCGTGCGGGCCGACGTCGACGAAGCCGTCGAGCGGGATGAGCAGCTTCGCCGCGTGGTGCGCGTGTCGGCTCGTTCGAGCGAGGGCGGCGACGTGCACCCCGCCACCCTCGGCGAGCAGGACGGTGGTCACTCGGCGCTCATGAGGCGCGCGTAGGTGCCCATCTGCGTCGCCTCCGTGACGTGCGCGCACGCGCGATCGAGGACGCCCACGACGTGGGCGACGAGCACGCGGACGCCGCGCTCGGCGTCGCCGGTCTTCGCGAGGCGCGCCGCCTGCAACGCGATGAGCGCGGGGTGCTTGCCGCCGAGCACGAGCTCGCTCGTCGCCGCCTCGTAGCGCGCGAGGCCGCGGTAGCGGTCGTCGAAGCGCGCGCGCACGATGCGTTCGGGCAGCCCGAGCGCGCCGAGCATGGCGAGCAGGTGGTCGCCGAGGGGGTCGAGCGCGTGGGGCTTGGCCGCGGGGGGCTCGGGTCTCGCGCGCTGGCGCAGCTCGTCGAGCTTGGCGCGCACGGCGCTCGGCTCGTCCTTCGGCTCGGCGCCTGATCTGCCCCCCGATTCGCCGCCCGACTTGGTGCCCGATTGAGCGCTCGACGTCGGAGTCGTGCCGCCCGCCGCCGCGACGGCGTCGGACATCTCCATCAGCCCGCGCATGAACGCCTCGGCGTCCTCGGGCGTGAGCGCGCGGCTGTCGTGACCCTCGTGCTCGGCCTCGACGCCAGCGTCGGTGACGATCGGCGTCGGGGCCGCGCGGCGCGCGCGGGGCCCGAGCGCGAGCTCGATCTGCCCCGCGGTGCGCGAGCCGTCGAGGAGCAGCGCCATGAGCTTCCTCGGGAGCTGCTTCTTCTCGCTCGCGTCGCGCACCGGGACGGCGTGGCTCTCGTGGAGGAGCACCTCCGCGACGTCGCCGAGGCTCCGCGGGCGCGGGTGGAAGCACGGCACGTCGAGCTTCGCCGCCTCGTCCTTCGGCTGCCAGAGGCGTGTGGTGATCGCGTAGACGAGGTGCGCGATCGCGAGGTCGCGGCGCGCCTCGGGGACTCGCCCGTCGACGAGGCGTCGCGCGAGGAGCTCGCAGGCGTCGGCGTACGCGAGCCGGAGCGCCTCGTCGACGCGCTGCAAGGGGTGGCCGCTGCGCGCGATCGCGACGACGACGCCGCCGGCGATCGGCAAGGGACGCGGCACCAAGAAGCCCGCGACCTCCACGCTCGGCTCGTGCTCGTCGACGAAGCTCCCGAAGTCGACGCGCAGGCGTCCGCCCGCGAGGTCGTCGCGCAGCCAGAGCTGGCCCCGGATGGCGCCGGGGCCGCGGAGGACCTTCGAGTGGCGCGCGTCGAGGAGCGCGCGCGCGAGCGCGTCGGCGGGTGCGGGCGCGAGCGCTTCGACGCGCCCCTTCAGGGCCGCCTCGGCGGCCTTCTCGACCGCCTTGCGCACGCGGCGGAGGTTGTGGTCGTCGACCACGTCGTCGTAGACGTCGTTGGGCGTCAGCCGCGGGTCCTCCACGACTGCGACCACCGGCCAGTCGAAGCCCGTGGACCGCACGCCGAGCGGCACGCCCTCGCGGTGTACGCGCAGCCCCTCGAGGTCGCTCGGCGTCGCGAGGAGGCCGACGACGCCCTTCGGCTGCTTCGCGGCGAGCGTCGTCTCGGCCATGAGGTGTGGGCGCGCCGAGGGCGGCAAGAGCAGGTTCTTCACGCGGGGCTTGGCGAGGTTCACACGCGCCTGGTCCTCGCGGATCAGCTTGTCGGCGGCGTCGTAGAGCGTGAGGTGCGCGCCGAGCGCTTGCGCCTCGGCGGACACGAGTCGCAGGGCGAAGCGCTCGGCGGCGAGCGGCTCGCGCCGGCGGTCGAGCGCCCCCTGCGCGCTCGTGTACCAGACCTCGCCGAAGCGCTTCTCCTGCGCGCGGACCTGCTCGAGCGTGAGCCAGCGCTCGCTCGTCGTCTCGAAGAGCGCGTGTCCGCGCACCTCGGCCTCGTCGAGCAGGCCCGACGCGAACGCCTGGCGCACGCCGTCGCGCACGAAGCGCGGGTGACGGTCGAGGTTCGGGAGGACCTTCTCGCGCAAGAGCGCGGCGGTGAGCTTGCGGAGCGGCTCCGTGAGCCGCTGGCCCGTCGTGGCGGGGCTCTTGCGCGCCTCGTCCTCGAGCGCGGGCGCCTCCATCACGACACGCACGGAGGGGCGGATGTCGAGCGGCAGCCAGCCGACGAGCGCGCCCGAAGCGAAGACGCCCACCTGCGATCGGGTCTCGTCGACGAGCGCGACCTCGCCGGGGCCGAGCAGGCTCGGCATTCGCTGCTTCCCGAGGAGCCGCCGGATGGTCTCCTTCCGCTCATTGGGCACCTCGGGCAGCGTCGGCGCGGAGACCATCCCGTGCCGCACGCGACGCTCTGCCTGGAGCGTGCGGGCCGCGCGCGTGAAGTCGAGCAGCGAGCGCGGGGCGGCGAGCGCTTCGATCACAGCGCGCAGCTTCGCGTTCGCGCGCAAGGAGAGCACCGGCCGGTCGAGGGTGTGCGGGTCTTCGTCGTCGGCTGGCCCGAGCCACGCGCCCTCGTGGTCGGCGACGCGGACGCGGCTCTGGGTCGAGGCGTCGTCGATCGAGACGTGTTGCCCCTGGATGCTCGGGAACGCCGCGGCGCGGCAGAGCGCGGCGGCGACGCGGCTGCCCTTGCGGGCGTGCTTGCCCGCCCAATGCTCGAGCAGGCCGAGCACCGCGGCGTCGGTGAGCAGGCGCTCCGGGCTCGACTCTGCGATCGCGACGAGCAAGGGCCCGATGGCGCGATTGGCCGCGCGCTCGAGCGAGGTGCGCGCGTCGGGGGTGAGCCCCTCGAGATCGGGGCCGAGCGCGTCGAGCGGCAGGTCGACGACGAGCTCGAGCGGCGCCTCGGTGCGGAGCTCGAGCCGCTCGTAGGGGTGGCCGTCGACCCGCACCTGGACGGTCGTCACGGGGCGCCAGCCGCTCGCGAGCCGGGCGACGCCAGAGACGTCGCCGAGCTTCACCTCGCCCGGCTGGACGGGCGGCAGGGGCTCGGGGGGCCAGCGGCGGAGCTGCGCCTCGCGCCGCGCGCGCTCGAGGGCCCGGCGGCGACGCGCGAGCTCTTCGCGCCCGTCGGTGATCTTGCGGCCGAGGATGCGCCCGAGCGCGGTGGCGACGTGCAATGGGAGCTGCACGGGCGCCCAGTCGAGGTCGCCGACGGCGAGCTGCGGCTCCACGAAGACGAGCGCGCCGCGCTCTTCGCGGAGCTCTTCGAGGGTGGCGAAGCTGCCGTCGGCGAGGGGCACGAGCGGGAAGGCGCGCGCCTTGGCGCGCCTGGCCGTGTCGAGGCTCGAGAGCGGGGCCTCGGCCAAGGCGACGAGGATCGCGTCACGCACCCAAGGGAAACGCTCGATGGTGGTCGGGCCGCCGAGGAGCGCCGTCGGCGCGCCGCCGAGCGCGTCGACGAGCGCGTCGAGCAGCGCGCGCTCGAGCTTCGGCACCTCGAGCGGAATCGGCGACTCGAAGGCGACCCCGGTCGCGCTGCCGGTGGCGTTCGTCTCGGGCACCAGCCGGTCGTCGTCAATCGCGATCACGCAGCGGAGCAGGCGGAGCCGCAGGTTGCGCGTGACGTTGCCGCCGTGGTTCGAGCTCGGGTGCGGGAGCGGGACACGCTCGACGCGCTCGCCACGGTGGAAGCGCAGCAGCTCGGGGTCGCGCTGGGTCAGCGCGACGACACAGCGACGACCTGCCTCTGCGTCGTCGATCGCGAGCGCGAGGTCGCCCGCGCTCACGACCCGGCGCGCGAGCTGCGCCGAGGCGAGCGGCTCGCCCCGGCGCGGGTCGTAGTCCACCCATTGCATCTGCGGGAGCACGCTCTCGAGGGCGGCGCGGTCGAGGGCCTCGGCGTGGAGCGCGGCGGGGCGCGGGAGCGGCGCGCCGAGCGTGTCGAAGGCGACGCGGAGCGCGCGGGGATCGCTCTTGGACTCCGCGCGGAGCGCGCGGGGTAGATCGCGGAGCGGGCGCCACGCGAGCTGCCCGTCCTCGCTGGCGGTCGGCCAGACGGGCAAGCGACCGAGCGCGTGCCGTCGCAGCGAGGGCCCGATCGGATCGTCGGTGCGCGCGGCGCTCTCCCGACGACGCGCGTCGGTCACGTGGCCTCGCATCGCCTGCCGGAACGCGGCGCGCCAGGCGTCCGAGAGGGCGTCGATCGGGGGGACCCCGAGCGCGCGCATCCGCTTCGGGAGATCGTCGCCCGGTCGGTCGAGGTGGTGCGCGAGGCGCTCGACCGCCTCCCGCTCGGCGGCGGCCAGCGCGCGCATCACGGCCTGGAAGACGGCGTCCTGTCGAGGGCTGCGGTAGTCGGAGGCCGGGGTGAGGCGCGCCGAGACGACGGCCACCCAAGGCCACGACGCCTCGGCGTCGACCGCGCCGATCACGCGCCCATCGACCAAGAGCGTGACCTGGCCGCTGCGGCGGCGCTTTAGGCCGAGGCCCTGCGGGTCGAGCAAGACCAGCTCGCCGCGCAGGTCGAGCTTGGCGTCCTCGAGCGTGAGGGCGAAGACCTGTCCGGGCGCGGGATCGACGACCGGTTCGCGTTGCTCGTGGCGGAGCCACGCCTCGCGCAGCGCGAGCTGGCGCCGCGCGTCCTCGATGGAGCGCTTGGCGTTCGGCACCTTCGCGTCGCCGAGCAGGAGCGCCGCGGGGTCGCCGGGGGGCACCCAGAGCACGTCGCCGAGCCAATCCGCGAGGGCGGCCTCGACCGGCTCGCGCCCGACGTGGACGATCGGCTGCGGCGTGAGGTCGCCCGGAGCGCGGACGCGCCCGAGCGCGTCGAGGACGAGCGGCGTGTCGCGCAGCGGCGCGAGCGCCGAAGGCAGGGCGGCCTGCGCGCCCACCCAGTCGCTCCCCGCGACGGCGGCGGCGTAGAGCCGCAGCGCCGCGAGTCGAATGGGCGCGACGTCATCGAGGTGAAGAAGTCCCCCTGCCCCAGAAGCGGACTCGGACCCCGACGCGGTGTCATCGGGACGAGAAGGTCCCCCTGCCCGTGCCCCTGCCCGTGCCCCTGCCCCGGAACCAGACTCGGACCCAGACTCGGACCCAGACTCGGACCCAGACTCGGACCCAGACCCAGTCTCAGACGCCGACCCGGACCCTGCCCCAGAAGCGGCCTCGGAAGCGGACCCGGACCCAGACCCGGTCTCGGAACCGGAAGCAGACCCAGCCCCGGACGCAGACCCCGACCCGGCCTCGGACCCAGCCCCCAAAGCCACCCGAAGCGGCTCCACCAGCGCCTCCACCAGCGCCGGCAGCCGCTCCAGCGCGCGCTCGATCGCCCGCCGCACCGGCGCGTCGCCCTCGCGAACCGCAGAGCGCGCGGCGTTCGTGGGCAGCCGCGGCGCGTCGAAGTACACCCGCAGCGGCAACCCCGCGACCGGCGCGGGCAGCGCGGGCAGCGCCATCGTCATCCGCGCCAGCACCGCGCCCCGCTCCGCCAGCTCGACCAGGATTCCGTCGCGCCGCCCGCCATCGCGGGTCACGGCCACGAAGCCGTCGAGCCCATCGCCGAGCGGCAGCCGCAGGACGTCGTCGCCGACGCTCGCGTCGCCGCGACCGCCCACACGCTGCCCCGACACCACCACGGGTACGCGCGCGTCGCGTGTCGCCTCGAGCAAGAGCGCGAGCTCGCTCGCCTGCCTGCCGCTCATGAAGCGCCCGATCACGTCGAAGCCGAAGCTCCGGCGCACCTGGAACGCCCCGCCCGACGAGAGCGGTCCGCCGGTCTCGGTCACGAGCCGGGCGGCGAGCTCGGGCGGCAGCCGCGCCGCCTCGGGTGCCAGCGCGCGCAGCCGCTCGCCGTCGTCGAGCAGCCGCGGCGTGTAGCGCACGCGCATCGCGTCGCCCTCCGCGGGCACGGTCCAGACGTCGACGAAGCGCGGGTCGATGCCGAGCGCCGTGTTCACGCCGATCGCCGCGAGGCGCGCCCAGCGCCGATCGCCGCGCGTCTGCGGGCTCACCAGCACGTCGAGCAGGCGCGCGAGCTCCTCGGCGTCGGGGCTCGGGCCGCGCCACCCGAGCCAGACGTCGTCGGCGTCACCCCAGGCCTCCACGTGCGTCGCGCCGAGCGCCACCGCGGCGCGGAAGCACTCGAGCACCCACGCGAGCGGATCCGGGAGCTGGTAGTCCCGCAGCTTCGCGACCGCGCGGGCCGCGTCGACGCGGAGGTGGCCGCCTCCGATGCGCTTGCCCTTCACGACGCGGCCCCCGGCAGGATGGTGCCGAGCGACGCCTCGGCGAGCGCGCGGCAGGCGCCGTCGTCGAGGCGCCCGTGCTCCAGCAAGATCGCGCGGGCGAGGAGCTGCGCGGCGAGCTCCGGATCCGTCGGCGCGAACGCGCGCGCTCGCTGCACCAGCGGGGCCTCGGCCCGGAGCAAGAGCGCGGGCGGTCGTCGCAGGAGCCGGAAGGGGTCGCCGTCGAGCGACTCGCGCACGAGCGCGGTCGGGCTCGGGAGCGGGCCGCCGAAGGCGACGCGCGCGGGGCGCTTGCCCTCGACCGCGACGAGCGCGAGGTGCTTCGGGCAGCGCGCGGCGACCTCGAGGAGCGCGCGGAGCCGATCGAGCATCGCGCCCTCGGCCGGCGTCGCGTCGCGGACCTGCAGGAGCGTGGCGTGGTCGCTCGCGTGCACGAGCTCGAAGCGCTCGCGGAAGAGGTCGGCGCCGCCGCGCGCCTCGCGGGCGATCGAGAGATCGACCACCGGCACGCCCGCGGCCGCGAGCGCTTCGGTCAGCGGGCTGGCGCGATGCGCGCAGAGGGGCTCCTTGCCGAGCGCGCGCCGTGGCCGCGCGCGTTGCCCGTCGAGCGGGTGCAAGAGCGGGAGCGGCACGTCGCGCAGCGGGACGACCCCGCGATCTCCGTGGGCGCGGGCGAAGAGCGCGCCGAAGCGGGCGGCGTCGTCGCCGAGCACGGCGGCCTCGAAGGACGCGATCACCTCGGCGTGCATCCGCTCGGCGACCTGACGCACCGCGCGGAGCGCGCGCTCGAAGGCGGCGTCGCGGCGGACGTCGTCGCGGCTGAGGGTGTGGGAGAGGCGCGCGTCGAGCACCTTCACCGTCAAGCCAGGCAAGGGTGAGGGCATCTCGGCGAGCGTCAGGCCGTGGTTGAAGAACGCCGCGCGGCCGACCTCGTCGCTCGTGACGGCGACCACGACGTCCGTCTCGCCCACCTGGGCGCGGAGCGTGACGAGCGCGCCGTCGACCACCTCGAAGGGGCGGTCGATGCGCTCGCCCTCACCGCTCACGTGGAGCCAGATCGGGACTCGCGCGTGGCGGCACCATTGCTCGAGCGCGGCGCGGCTGCGTCGGGCGACGTCGGGGAGCTTCTTGCCGCGGACCTCGAGGCTCACGGTGGTGCCGGCCGCGCCGCCGCCGAGCGTCTCGAAGAGCTCGTAGGAGTGGTCCGCCATCAGGTGCAGCGTCCACGAGCGGCCCGTGCCCTTCGAGGTCGTGACCGTGACGCGCTCGGGCGAGAGCGCGAGCACGCTGATGAAGCCGACGCCGAACTTGCCGATCTTCCCCTCCATCCCCTCCTTGCCGGAGCGGAAGAGCACGAGGAGCTTGTTCTCGATGACGTCGGGGTCCATGCCCTCGCCGTGGTCCTGCACGGAGACGCGGACGGCGTCGCCGTGGGCGTCGAGGCGGACGTCGATGCGCGGGGTGCCAGCGTCGATGGCGTTCTGGACGAGCTCGCGGAGGAAGGCGTAGGGGTCGGCGAATTGCTTGACCAGATCGTCGACGAGGCCGTCGTTCTCGACGGGCTGTCCGTCGCTCTGGACCGTGGAGCCTCGGTAGGGCGTCGCCATGCGCGCGATGGTCGCGAGGGGTGGGGACGAGCGCAATGGGGAAAGGGACGTTCGGCGGCGTGGCGCGCTGTCACTGGGTCGTGTGTGTTGCGTTCGCGGCGCCCATGGTACTCACGGCGCCATGCAAGATTCTCGATGGAAATGGGCCGCGCTCGTCGCGATGGGAATGGTGGCAGGCCTCGCGCTCGCGCAGCTCCTCACGGTTCAGAGCGTGAATGCTCAGCCGCGTCAGTGGCGAGAGTGTTTCGCCAGCTCGGTCTGGGACATCTCGGGCCGAAACCTCAACGCGGGCCAGCTCCCCCAGCTCGTCAACATCCCGCCCGGATGGACGCCGGTCGGCGGACTCACGTTGGGCCAGGGCAACTACGCGGGCGTGGTCCTCTGTCGGTGATGCGTCGAGACCCTGGCGCGATCCTCCGTTCGGGACGCGCGGGGACGCTGGCGTGAGCTCTCGGTGAAGCACGCCAGCGCCTTGCGGACGGCGTTCGCGCAGGTGCACGCTTCCTCGTGTCGTTGGGCATCGAGGAGGCAGACGCGATGAGGAAGACGCGATGAAGAAGATCTGGGTGCTGGCGTTGGCGCTCACGGCCACGTCGGCGCCGATGACGGCGCAAGAGAGCCCGCAGACCGTGCTCGGGCCTGGCCTCTATGTCTTTCAGACGCGGATCGACCATGCGACCTGCGGCGATGGTGAGCGCACGGGGTACGTGTCGTCGTATTTCGCGGCGGTCGACGGGATCCCTGGCAGCCGCACGATGCAGATGAACCTGCTGAACTCGAGCTATTGGCCCTCGTGGACGCTGACGGTGTCGCCGTCGAACGCGGTGATCGGCGAGGCGCGCATGCGCGGGCAGACGGGGCCGAGCGCCGGGGAGTCGCGCTTCGAGCTGACCTTCGACCGCAACAAGTTCACCGGCCAAGGCACCCGCAGCTACGACGCGACCGTCAACGGCCAGCGGCAGCGCTGCCGCATCGGCTACGACGCGCTCCTGCGCAAGCTCGACTGAGCTCGAGGGCGCGCGCCATGGAGCGGCGACGACCGACCACGCTGCGCTCGACGGTGAAATGGCCGAACATGGCGTGGCCGAGAGGGGCTTTGCCGAGGAGGGGCGGGCGATGACATCGACGACTGCAGGGGATTATGAGCTGACGACGCTCCGCCGGATGGCGGAGGAGCGGAGCCCAGAGGAGATCTTGGCCGAGCGGGATCTCGTGCTGCGAAACTACCTCATCACGCTGCGCTACCACCTGCTCACGCACCGCATGCGCGCACACATCCCGCAGGAGCTCAGCTGGGTGGCGTTCGCGACGTGGGCGTCCGCGCAGGCCGGTCGGTACATCCGGCTCGAGGCGCTCCCGCTCCCGCGAAACGGCCCGCTCGGCGCCGGCGCGTACATCACCGAGCAGGTCTCGCTGGGGAACTACATCATCTTCGAGGAGATCGCGTCGCTCTTCGATCGTTTCGCGGCGTGGGTCGAGGGCGCCGAGCCCGAGGAGCGTGCGGCGTGGGAGGCGCTGGTGCGCGCGGGCGACCACCAGGCCGTGCGCGCGATCCTCACCGAGGTGCTCTCGCTCGACCCCGCGCCGATGGACCCCGCGACCGGCCAGGGTCAGCGGCTCTTGCTCCTCGCGTTCGAGCAATACCTCTTCGCGATGTACGACGACGACGCCGACCAGCGGGCCGAGCGGGTCTTCGCGGCGAACGGCGCGATCGGTCTTCACGAACAGTTTCGGGTCCAGGAGGTGCTCGAGCGGCTCCTCGCCCCGCGCTCGATCCAGGCGCCGCTCTACGCGCTCATGACGCCCGCGCGCGGCCTGCGACGCTGGACCAGGCCGGCGCGCCACGCCGTCGGCCGGAAGCTCGCGCCTCACGTCGAAGCGGGGCTCGGGCCCGACCGGATGGAGGCGCTGATGACCCAGGTGACGATGGCGCGGCTCTACGCCGACCACGTCCTCGGGGGGACGGTCTCGGAGATCGTCGGCACCCTGCTGCTCCGGCTCTCGCTCCCCGACGAGGAGCTCCGACTCTCGCGCGACGTGCCTTGGAAGCGGCCGAAGGGCAAAATGTTCCCGGATTATCTCGCCACGATAGACACCGTCGATCCTGAGCTGCGCGCGCTCTTCGACGAGCTCTTCCGGTGGGACAGGAGCCCTGACGACGTGCGCGGTAGCGCCACGCTGAGCTGGGCGCGGCTCGACGAGCGCGTGAACTTCCTCCTGGACCTCTTCCGGACCCGCCAAACCAAGTGGATCTTGCTGAGCGATCCGATCGAGGACGAGCGGCGGCGTCGCCGCCGAGCGTGAGGAGCGGGGCTGTGCTCCCCCCTACGACAGCGGCGTGGCCGCGGATCGGCTACGGCGTGACGAGCTCGCGCTCGAGTGCTTCGAGCGCTTCCTCGCCGACGTGCCCGAGCACTCGCGCAGGCGCGACGTGCTCGCCCGGGTCGAGGTGCTCCGCGAGGCGGTCGCCCGAGGCGCGCCGCGCTTGAGTCCGAGCTGCCGAGCCCGGGGGTCGAGGTCGAGACAGAGGCCGAAGGCCCTGCGGTGGTGCCGGAGGCTTCGCGGATGGAGTCGCGACTCGTCGAGCGAGCGCACGACGGCGAGGCGAGGCGACCGTTCGCGGACCGTTCGCGGACTGAGCGCGACTCGTCGAGCGAGTGGCGGCGCGCGCTTCACGGCGAGGTCGTGAGCTGCAGGTCGAAGGCGATCCGTTGGACGCCGCGCGGGAGCTCGTCGAGGTCGCGCGGCGCGTCGGGCAGCGCGCTTTCGGGCGCGAGCACGAAGAGCAAGCGCGCGGGCCCGGCCTCCGAGAGTGGTGGCTCGCCCGTCGGGACACGGAAGATCAGCGCGCCGCCGTCGACGCGCTCCGGCGTGACGTCGAGCCGCTCGAGCGCGCGTTCGCGCACGAGCCACGCGCGGGCGTCCACCGGCGCCTCGACGCGGGTCGCGGGCCGCAGGAGCACCTCGAGCTCGCGCCCCAGCGCGTACGCGCGAGGGCCCGGGCTCGGCGGGTCGACCGTGTCGTCGCGATGCGTCGCGTCGGGAGTCGGGGCGACGAGCGCGTAGGTGGGGAGCTCGGTCCTCGTCGCGCGGGGCAAGATCCAGAGCGTCGCCGCGGCGGCCGCCGCGAGGGTGACCGCGACGGCGGTCCACCGGCGAATGATCTTCGGACGCGGAGACGCGCCGTGCGTCGGAGCGTCGGAGCGGCGCGTCGCGCGCGCGTCGGGCTCCTCGGGGCGTAGCGGGACGACCACGGCGCCAGGCGACGCGCCTGTCGTGAGCTCGGCGTCGCGCGCGTCGCCGCGGGTCGAGCCTGTCGCGGCGACCGGGGCGCCGTGTGCAGGTACGTCGTCGCTCGAGGAACTTGTCGCGGCGACCAGGGCGCCGCGCGCGGGCGCGTCGTCGCTCGTGGAACCGGTCGTGGCGACCGCGCGCGCGGGCGCGCCGTCGCTCGTGGAACCGGTCGCGGCGACCCCGCGCGTGGGCGCGTCGTCGCTCGTGGAGCCTGCCGCGAGCTCGTCGCCATGTGTGGCGGGGTCGGAGATCCCGAGGCGGCCCAGGATGCTCTCCGTCAGTCGCGCTTGCTCCTCGGCGCGCAAGGGGCCGAGCGTGTCCGAGGCGTCCGGGTCCATGGCCTCCTCCTCTTCTCGCAGGTGTCGACCGAGCGCGTTCAAGAGGTCGTCGTCGCGGGCGCTCATGCGATCTCTCCGGTGTGCAGCGACGAAGGGGCGAGCTCGCTCCGAATCGCCGCGACCTCGCGGCGCAAGCGCGTGCGGAAGGTATAGAGCGCGTTCGGCGACATGGCGAAGTCCGCCGCGATCGCCTCGACGTCTTGCTCCTGCACGTAGAGCGCGTGAAAGAGCGCGAAGCCGCGCGGGCTCAAGCGCTCGCGCAGGCGCTCGACGAGGCGCTCGAGCAGCTGGCGCGCGCCGAGCTGCCGCTCGGAGTCGACGTCGCCGCCGACGCTCGACGCGAGGAAGGCGTCATCGGTCGGCGCCTCCGCCCAGCCGCTCCGCCGGCCGCTGCGCAGGAACGCGCCAGCCTCGCGCTCCGCGACCAGGCCGACGAAGTTCGCGAGCGAGAGGCCGCGCGAGGGCTCCCAGCTCCGCAGCACGCGCCCGTCGCGGTCGAGGAGCAGCACGAAGATCTCCTGGATCAAGTCCAGGACCTCGTGCCGCTCCACCGGTCGCCCGCGCCGCGCCGCGTGGGCGGCGAGGACACGGGCGACCCGATGACGGATCACCGGGGTCAGCCGCGTGATGAACGCGCGGCAGGCCTCGGGGTCGCGCGCGAGCACCGCGTCGACGAGGTCATGGTCACCAGTCATCGCGAGCTCCTCGCGAGCCCCAATCGTCAGGGCGCGACCTCCACGCAGGTCCCACCGCCGGCCGGGCAGAACATCCAGCGGCCGATCGGGTAGGGCCCCGTCTCGAAGTCGTTCGTGAAGAACATGTAGAGGTCCTGGTTGAAGTCGACCGTGCCGGTCGCGGACTTCATCGTCTCGTCGCCCTCGGCGGCGAGGTCGACGTACGTGCGCGGCACGCCGTCGCCGTTCGCCGCCATCGCGTTGAGCGAGGGGAAGTCCTTCACCACGTAGGCCGAGGTGCCGTTGCTGATGAGGATCCGGCTCGCGAGCTGCAGCTCGAGCTGGAAGACGCTCGAGAACGCGCCGTCGCGCTCGCACGTCGGGCACGAGGGGATGCCGTTCGGGAGCGGGCACGGCTCGCCCGCGGTGATGTCGCGGATCGCAGACGAACGCGTGGGGTTGCTCCCCGTGGTCGTGATGGAGCCTGCCGAGGCGAGCTGTCGCGCCGTGGTCTGCGTGATCACGGTGGGGCCCGTCGGCGTGGTCGGACGCGTCGGGGTCGTGGGCGCCGTCGCTTGGCAGCGGGGGGTCGCGCAGGTCTGATCGCCCACGACCCACCAACACGACGGGAGCGGCGTGGACGGAGGGTCGGGATCGTAGGTGGGCGCCGCGAGGTCACCCGCGGCCGAGAGCGCGTACTGCCCTCCCGTCACGGAGTCTCCCTGCTCCATCACGCACCCACCGAGGACACCCAACACGCACACGAGAGCGCGGCCGCGAGCATCGAGAGTCATTCCATCCTCCAGTCAGCTGATGAGCACGCGCGATCCGGAGCGCGGGATCGGCAGGCTCGACGAGGCGTTGGTCGCGAGCCCGGCAAACCTTTCACGCAACCCGCAAAAAAATCCGCGCGACCCTCGGCGTCGTCATGGGACGAGGAGCACGAAGGCGCTCCAGTCCAATCCTCGTTCGTCGAGATCCACGACGGCCCGGAACAGGCGACCGGCGGGATCGTTCCCCTCGCCCCCGTGGTAGGCGCGACTGAAGGCCGCGGCAAGGCGATCCTCGATCCGCTCGAGTGTCGCCACCACGTGGTCGGCGCCCGCGACGACGAACGCCTGCGCGAGCCCGACCGTCGCCACGTGGCGCGCGGGCCGGGCGCGCGCCGTGCCGCAGCCGACCAGGATCACCTCCGCGGGCACGGCGCGCGCGGCGAGCACGTCGCTGATGGTGAGCGTCGAGCGCCCCGCGAGCGAGAGGCCGCTCTCCCACCACGCCTCGCCCTCGTAGACCGCGTGGCCAGCGTAGTGCAGCAGCCTCGCGTCGCCGAGCGCGGCGAGCACCGCCTCGCGCGTGGCGCCGTGTCCGAGCAACCACGTGTCGCGTGCGGTCGTCGGCGCGCGTTCGCGGAGCCAGCGCGCCTCCTCCCGCGCGCCACCGAGGTCGCCGCGCGGGTCGAGGACGAAGAGCCGTCCCTCTTCGCGGCGGCGCGAGGTCGCGCGGGGCAGGTCGACCACGTACGCGATCGGCTTCGTCAGGCCGAGCGGCCTTCCGCCGAGCGCCACGCGGTGCAGCTGGGCGGCGGGGCCGCCGGACGGGGCGATCACGGAGAGTCGGTCGGCCGCCGCGATCGTGTCCGCGAAGGGGCCGAGCAGCGCTTCGAGCGAAGCCGCGGCGAATTGATGCTCGGCGGGCTGCTGGTGTGCGGGCTGCTGGTGTGTGGGCTGCTGGTGTGTGGGTTGCCGGTGCGCGGGCTGCTGGTGTGCGGGCTGCTGGTGTGCGGGCTGCTGGTGTGCGGGCTGCTGGCGTGCGGGCTGGTGTGCGGGCTGCGGGTGCGCGGGCTGGTGCTCGACCTGCAGGCCGTCCGCGCCGAGCGCGAAGAGGTAGAGTTCGTCGCCGAGGGGAAAGACGCCCAAGACGAGCTCGCCCGGGCGAGGCTCGAGCGGCGCCGGAGGTTGGCGGATCGCGGGAAAGAGCGCCTCGAGCAGCGCCTCGAGGCGGCGGCGGTGCGCGCGGTGCAGCTCCTCGGCGGCGGCGAGCTCGTCCTCGGGCCGCGTCCAGGCGTCTTTCGCCGCGGCGTCCATCTCGTGGCGGAGCTCCGTGTAGGACGCGATCAGCCTCTCGCGCGCGCGCCGCTCTGCCGGGGAGAGCTCGGCGAAGGTCGAGGCGACGTGCGGGAGCGACCAGAGCAGGCGCGCCCGCGCGCGGCGGGCCGCGAGGAAGGCCTCGTCCACGCGGCCTTGCGCGACGAGCGCGCGCACGAGCAACGCGGCGCTCTCCTCGCGACCGAGCGAGAGCGAGTCCCGCCCCATGCCGAGGGAGACGGTCGCGAGCTGCAGATCGAGCTCGTCCTCGCTCTCGCGCAACGCCTCGATCGCCTCGTCCGTGCGGCCCAGCGCGAGCAGCGCCTTGGCGCGTCCAAGCGCGCCGATGGGCAGGCGCTCTCCGGCGGCGCGGAGGCGCGCGCTCAGGGTCTCGTAGACGCGGAGGGCGCTCGCGGCGTCCCCCGCGTCGAGGTGCACGCGCCCGCGCACGTCGAGGAGCGCGACCTCGAGCGCGCCGTCGCCCGCGGGGGCATCGTCGCTCGCGCGTCGGAGGAGCGCCTCGGCGCTTTGGAGGGCGCCTTGAGAGATCTCGAGGCGCGCCAGGTTGATCAGCGCGTGGGCGCGTTTGACGGGGTCGGGGCAGTCGCCGTCGAAGAGCGCCAGCGCCGCCACCAACGGGGCGCGCGCGTCGTCGGCGTGGGCGCGCCCCGCCTCGAGCGCGAGCACGCGTTGCCAGCCGAGGTTCGTCAGCACGGTCGCACGATCGCAGGGCGCGTCCGAGGGCGCGTACGCGAGCGCTTCGTCGGCCGAGGACGCCGCGTGGTCGTGGCGCCCGAGCAGGCTCAACACCCAGCTCCGGAGCTGCAGCGCGCTCGAGCGCAGATCGGCGAGGTCGAGGCGGAGGGCGCGGGCCTCGGCCTCGTCGAGCTGCCGCAGCGCGGCGCCGAGCTCCCCGAGCCGCATCGAGAGCAGCGCGCGCTGGTAGACGAGCCAGGCCGCTCCCCAAGCGTAGGGGCCGGCGTGCGGCTCGAGCTCGTCGAGGACGGCGCGCGCGCCTGCGAAGTCGCGGAGCCGTTCGCTCCGGTTGAAGGCGCGGGCGAGCCCGTCGTCGATGGCCTCGGAGAGGCGCCCGCAGGCGAGCAGCGCGGGGATCGAGGCGCCGTAGAGGGTGTCGACGTCGGCGGGCTCGTTGCGAGAGAACGCGAGCCGCGCGCGCATGCCGAGGAGGCGCGCGCCGTCGCAGGGGTCCGCGGAGGGATCGAGCGTGGCCTCCCACTCGTCGAGCGCGGCGGCGAGCGCGTCGAGCGCTCCACTTCGGCGCAGCGCGTGGAGCTCGCCGAGCCGAGGCGGCACACGTGGCGTGCTTAGCGCCAAGCGACCGAGCCCGCCGGTCGTTCGGATCTCGAGCGCCTCGGATCCGGCGGGGACGCGGACCCGAAGACGAAGGCCCCCTTCGAGCTCGACCGACGCGTGGGGCTCGAGCGCGGCGCCGTCGGCCCTCACCTCGGCCTCACGGATCGGCACGAAGAGCGTGAGCTCGCGGGCGTCGGGCTCGAGCTCGCAGACTCCCTCGCTCGGCACGCGCGCGCAGCCGGCGTGCTCGAACGCGAGCGGTGCAGCGGGGGGCGCGGCTTCGTCGCAGCCGCGCGCGCACCCGAAGAGGAGCAGTGAGAGCGCCGCGCTGCAGGCGACGTGAGGCGACGCTCGCCGGGGGGACGCCCACGCGTTGGCAACGAGGGACCCGGTGTCTTCGGCGGGGGTCGCGGAGCGCGGCGCGCCATGGACGGACGGCTGTGTGCCGGGGGCGGGGTGTCGAGGGGAGGGCGCGCGACGCGAGGGTCGACGGGTGGACGGCGGCGCGACGAGGGCGACGGGGGCGCGTCGGGCGGAGGGCGCGCCACGCGAGGGTCGACGACGGAGCGCCGAGCGGCGCCCCGTCGTCGCGCAGCGCGAGAGGAGTCGCGCGTGGCCCCGCCCCTTCACCCGCCACTCTTAGAGCGGCGGGCGAGGGGGCTCAAGCGGCGGCGTTGGGTTCAGCGCGAGCGGCGGTCGGGCACCAACACCCGACACCCCGTGCGGTGCGTCGTGTCGTGGCGCGGGCGGCTCACTTCGTGCCCTTGCAGCTGAAGTAGAGCTGGTGCTGCTGGTGGTTGTTCAGGACCTCGAAGCGACGCCACCGGCGCGCGAGGAAGTAGGCGTTCGCCATCTGGACCAGCTGGCCCTGCGGCACGAACTCGTGACGGTGGGTGTGCCAGCCGGAGATGGTCTTGTAGCGCATCCGCACGGTGACCCCGCCGCCCTTCGCGTAGACCACGCCCTCCATCGTCAGGCCGCGCGCCTCGCACCAAGCGTTGCCGATGCTCGGGAAGCAGTAGAGGAAGTCTTGGTTCGGTGCGCAGTAGGTGTTCGAGAATTGATTGTAGGTGAGCGCCGAGCTCGTGGACGCGACCTCGGCGTGACCCGAGAACGAGGACGTCGGCTGGGGCTCCTCCAGGGCGTGGAGCTCGGCGAGCGGATCGGCGAAGGCCGCGAGCTCGGCGCCCAGCGCCTGGGCGCGCAGCTCGGCGTCGACGAGGGCTGCGGGGGCCGGCTCGCCGGTCAGCCGCTCGTAGAACGTGGCGACGGACTCCGCACTCTCGCGGAGCACCGCAGCGGCGGCGACCTCGACGGATGGGTGCCGCGTGACGATCACGATCTCGCCTTCCTCGAGCTCGATGAACTCGTAGTGAGAGCCGTCGGGCGAGCGCACCTCGGCGAGCGTGAGCGCGGCGCCGTCGGAGGTCACCTCGTCCGCGTCGTCGCCGTCGAGGGAGGCCACACAACCTGCGGCGGACACCGAGAGCGCCGCCGCGAGGGGCAGCGAGATCCCACGGAGCTTCCTGATCGTTCGCATCGTTCGCATCGTTCCCGTCCCTTTCTTGGTCCGAGGGCGCGACGGCGACGCGATGAGGGGCACTCACCGTTCGCGCGTGCCCCTCGGCTGCGAGGAGGGGTTGTTCGCGAGCCGTCGGGATCTTTCACCGGGCCGGCCCTTTGCGAACTTCATTCGTCGAACATCGTGCATCCAACGGGAGCACGTCTGTGCCAATCGCTCGCCCATGACGGCGACGCGCAGGCGCGCAGACGCTCGCGACGCGCTCGCGGGACTGCTCACGTGGCTCCTCGTGCTCCTGAGCGCGGCTTGCGCGTCGAGCCCGCACGCGAGCTCGGTCGAGGCCCCGATCGTGGAGAGCTCAATGAGGTCGACGAGGAGGGGACGGCGCGTGCGACCCGAGCGAAGAGGAGAGCCGCGAGGAGGATTGCGGCCCGCCGCGCGCGTGGGACGGCGGGCGCCCGACACCGGAGCCCAGCAGGGATGGCGGCGTCGCTGATGCGGGGGCGGCCGACCCCGCGATCGAGCCGGCGGCGCCGAGCGGGGCTGTGGGTGTCGACTCGCGGGGCCGCGACATTGGGGCAGCGTCGCGAGCGACCAGGATCGAGCGACTGGATCCGAACGCCCGCCGGGTCATGCTCGGCGCATGGACGAGGTCGAGCTGCGCGCGGCGCACGTGCGCTGCAGCACCTGCGGGCTGCCCACCGAGAGCTGCTTCTGCGCGTCGCTGCCGGTGCTGGCGAATCGCACCCGCGTGATGATCGTCCTGCACCACAGCGAGCTGGCCAAGACGACGAACACTGGCGTGCTGGCGGCGCGAATGCACGCGGAGGTGCGCGTCCGAGGCGTGTGGGGCGAGCCCCCGAGCGTCGTGCCCGACGAGCTCGCGACCACGAGGCGGTTGCTCGTCTTCCCGAGGCCAGGCGCCCGCGTGCTCACGCCGGACGACGCCGCGAAAGGCGGGCCGACGACGCTGATCGTGCCCGATGGGAGCTGGCCGCAAGCCCGCCGAGCCGCGCGGCGCGACCCGCTCGCGCGAGACGCCGAGCCCGTCACCCTGCCGCCGGGACCCCCGTCGCGGTATCGGCTGCGTCGCAGCCCCCGCGCCGACGGCCTCTGCACGCTCGAGGCGATCGCGCGAGCCCTCGGGGTGCTCGAGGGTGAGGCGATCGAGGAGGCGCTCCTCGCGGCGCTGGAGACGTTCGTCGCGCGCCATCGGGAGATCGGGCGGCGGCCGATCGACCTCGAGGGGTGACGAGAGCGTTGGCGAGCGCGGACCCGAAGAGGCGCTCCTCGCGGCGCTCGAGACGTTCGTCCGCGCCATCGGGAGAACCGGGGGGCGGTCGACCCTGAGGGGTGATGAGAGCGTTGACGAGCGCGCGCCCGAGGAGGCGCTCCTCGCGGCGCGCTCGAGCGGTTCGTCGTCGCGTGCGATCGGGCGATCGGGGGGCGGCCGATCGACTCGAGGGGTGATGAGAGCGTTGACGAGCGCGCGTCCGATGGTCATACCGAGAGGGCCGCGCGGCCCGCGGCGACGATGACGACGCCCTGACGAGAACACCCTCCCCCGCTCCGACCGCTCCGTGAGGTGGCGCCGCGGAGCTTCGTGTCTCGCGAGGTGCGCATGGTCTCTCTTCGTCTCGTCGACGTCACCGTCACTCGTGGCGGCCGCGACGTCCTGTCTTCGGTGTCTCTCTCGCTCGAGCCGGGATGGACCGCGATCGTCGGCCCCAACGGCGCGGGCAAGTCCACGCTGCTCGAGGTGCTCGCGGGCGCGCTCGCTCCCGACGAGGGTCGACGCGAAGGGGACGCGCTCCGCGGCGTCCTGGTCCCACAATCCGTGGAGACGCCGACCACGCTCGTGCCCACAGCCAAAGGTGCGAGTCGGGCATTCGAGGCCAAGGGCGCGGACCGGGCTCGCCGACCTCCTCGAGTGGGCTCGGGGCCTTCCTTCGTCGGCGCGGCAAACCTCCACGCCGATGATCCACGGCAACCCGCCGCGGACTTGGGAGCGGGCGCGGCTGACGACCTCGTCGCCGAGCTCGCGCTCCGGTGGGACAAGGCCGCGCTCCGATGGCGCGGCCGCCTCGGACTCGACGGGGACCCATGCGTCGGCTCGTACGGGGAGCGGCGACGGTGGCAGGTCGCCGCGGCGCTCGCGGCCGAGCCCGACATGCTGCTGCTCGACGAGCCCACCAACCACCTCGACGGGCCGAGCCTCGCGCTCCTCCTCGACGCGCTCTCGGACTTCCGTGGGCTCGGGGTGATCGTGAGCCACGACCGCGGGTTCCTCCGCGCGCTCGCGGAGCGGGTCATCTTCGTCGAGGGAGGCCGGGCAGAGCTGCATCCATGCGGCTTCGAGGACGCCCGGGCGACGCGCGACGAAGAGAAGCGAGCGCGGAGCGAAGACCGGGAGCGACGGGCGGCCGCGGCGCGAAAGCTCGAGCGCGTGGTCGCCGCGAAGCGCCGCGCGCGCGAGGAGGCACAGACGCAGCGGAGCGCGCGCGCGCGCATGCGATCTCGAAACGACAGCGACGCCCGCGGGATCGGCGCGCAGTACCGGGCCGACCGCGCGGAGGGGTCGCTCGGACGAGAGGTCGGCGCGCTCGCCGAGCGCGCGCAACGCGCGCGGCGGGAGCTCGAGGCGATCGAGCCCGACGTGTCGCACCTCGGCGACATCGAGCTCCCCTCGCGGAGCGACGCGCCGCGGTGGCTGATGCGGGCGGCGCTGCCCGACCTCGTGGTCGGGGGTCGAGTCGTGGTGCCTGCGCGCCGCGTCGACCTCCCGCGCGGTGCGCGCGTCCGCCTCGCGGGCGCCAACGGCGCGGGGAAATCGACCCTGATCGGCGCGCTCGTCGAGACATGGGAGCACGCGCCCGAGCGACTCTTCGTGCTCCCGCAGGACCTCGATCCCGAGGAGCCGAGCCGGCGCCTCCGCGCGCTCGACCCCGACACGCGAGGACGCGCGCTCGCGCTCGTCGCGCGCCTCGGCTCGGACCCGCGCGCGCTCCTCGCTTCCCCGCGCCTCTCGCCCGGCGAGGCCCGCAAGCTCGCGATCACGATCGCGGTGCTCGAGCCGACGTGGCTGCTCGTGCTCGACGAGCCCACCAACCACCTCGACCTCCCAGCGCGCGAGCGCCTCGAAGAGGCGCTGCGTGCGTACGACGGAGCGCTCGTCCTCACGACGCACGACGACGACTTCGCCGCCGCGGTGACGGACGAGCGCTGGGAGCTCGACGGGATCGCGCGGTGAGGAGTGGTCTACTGCGAGGGCGGAGGAGCGTCGTCCTGTCCGGGGGTCGTGCCGTGTTCAGCGCGCTCGCCCCGCACTCGCGAAGAGGCGGTCGAGACAACCTGGCTCGTGCCGCGCGCGTACACGCTCGACCTCTCCGTCGAGCCGTTCGATCGTCCGACGTAGCTCGTCGGCGTTCTGCGAGGCTTCGGCCCGCGTGCGCTGCATGTTGCGTCGCTCCGCGGCGGTGTAGGGGCTGGGATTGCGCCGCAGCGCGATGTCGATGTCCCCGACGCGCCGCAGCTGGACGTTGAGCTGGTCCCACGCCGGTCGGCGCTCGTCCATCAACGCGAAGACCTCGGTCGAGGTGATGGACGCGCAGGCCCTCCGCTCGTCGCGGGGCTCACTTCGCAACGGTCGCTGAAGGTTCCGCCGCGCCAGCGCGAGCTCCTCGGCGTTCGGCGTCGCAACGTGCAGCGCTCCGAAGTACCGCTCCCATTCGCCGGCCGACCCTGGTGCGGTTCGCCAGACGTCCATGCCGGAGATTTGCCGCGGCCGTTGGGCGAAGTCGATTGCGTAACGCCACGCCTCGACCTCGTCCACGCTGTCCGATCCTCCACTGAGCTTGACGAGCAAGCGCTCCTGCGCGCCCGGTGAGTAGGAGAGTCCGAAGGGGACCACGTCGATCGCGGGGCGCCCGCGAGTGCTTGGACCGCTCAACGTCACGCTCGTGGCGCCAGCGATCCGTCCATCGCGCAGCTCGATCATCTGCGCCTCACGTGCGTCCACCGAGACGTCGACCCGCAGCCACGTGAGGTAGCCCGCCGGGTGCGCGTAGGTGACCCCCACGCGGTTGCGAGGGTCCACGATCCACGCCTGGCCGCCTCCGAGAAGGGGCACCTCGAGCAGCGAGAACTCGCGGCGATCGAGGGTCGTGCCGTTCGAACGGAGCTCGATCGCGTACTGCCCCGCCGAGGGCGCGTCGAGCGGCCATGAGCAGGGAGAGTCGGTGGCACGGGTCGGGCCGAGCGAGGGGCCCATGCCCGAAAAGCTCAGCCGCGAGCAGGAGCCGCTCGCTCCCGCGACCGGGACGTCGATACGAACGTCGATCCCCGGTCCGTGAAGGACAGCTTGCAGGTCCATGTCGGGCTGCATCCCGTCGTACCAAATCGTCGCGTGGAGGCGACCGTCGTCGAACTCTAGCTCCGGGAGCAGCACCACCGCGCGCGTAGATGTGGCCTGGTCGTCGCGTGGCTCGGCTGGTGATGAGCGAGGCGTGAACAGCGAGCAGCCAGTGGCCAGCGCCACGGTCAGCAGGGGCAGGAACGCGGAAAGTTGGCGGGACATGAAGACCTCGACGCCGCCGTCCAGACTGACGGGGCGCGGACAGGGGTCGCGCGACACGACGAGGCGGGTCGCGCGACGCCGCGTTTCACCTCCCTACGTGATGAGTTTTGCTGACCTCCTCGCAGTGGCGCGAAGCGACGTCGGCGTGGCGTGATCCGTCGTCCGCGCCCAGTTCGTACTGCTCAGCGCCCAGCTCGTACCGCGTGATCGCGCATCGCGGGGCGCCACAAGACCGAGCATGCGTGTAGCGGCGCCAGGGCTTCCCTTGCGAGGAGCGCCTGGCGGCCGCCACCCCTGATCTGGCGGACCCGCCAGGGGCACGGCCTGCGCCGCCAGATCCGCCACACTTGGCGGCGCGATTCTTCGAGAGAAACGCGGCCTCCGCCAGTGTCCGCCGCCGCTCGCGACGGGCACGCGCCGTGCATTCTCCGGCCGACCGTGGCTCATCCGAGGTTCGTCACGCGCGGCGCGATGGTCGGCATCACGCGCCGCGCCACGTTGCGCAAGGCGTTCCTCGCGCCATGGCACGAGCTCGTTGGGCAGACGTGGGCGTACCTCCTGGCGTATGCGCAGCAGCAGACGGGCGTCGAGCTCCACCATGCGTCGCTCGTCGCGAACCACCAGCACATGGGCGCGACCGCGAACGACTACTTGCTCGACCTCGCGACCTGGTACCTACACCGCGACTTCGCGTGCGTGCTCAACAACCTCCTCGAGGCCGAAGGCTACGACTCGCCGGGCAACGTCTTCGACGCGCGGCGCCCGAGCTGGACCACGTGCGTCGACGCGGAAGCCGAGGAGAAGCGCATCCTCTACGACTCGATGAACGCCGTCGCGGCCGGGTTCGTCGAGCGCCCCGAGCAGATGCCCTTCGGGCACCACTTCGGCATCGAGCACTGGCTCCAGGGACCGCTCACCATCGAGTGTCCCGACGTCCGGTACCTCCACAAGCGCCCGAAGAGGCTCCCGCTCACGTTCACGCCGCCCGCCAAGCTCTACCGCGCCGAGAAGGGCGACATGGTGTTGCCGCGCAGGCTGAACGATGGAGCGTGAAGCAGGCTGCGTGGTGGGCCTGAGAGTGACGATCCGCGCAGGTGCGTGATGGGCATCGCGGGGCGCGTCGACCGGTGCACACGTGATGGGCATCGCCGGGGCGCACCGACCGGTACAGCACGGGATGGGCACCGCCGTTGCACGCGGACGCGCAGGATCAAGATGCCCACCGCGCGGGTGCACGAGACGCAGTGCTGGATGGCCACCGCCGAGACGCGCGGAGGCGCGGCTCGGCGATGGCCATCCAGCTCGAGAGTTCAGAAGGGCAGGGTTTCGTCCGGCTCGCGGTGCACGTCGATGGCGCGGTAGCACTGCACGGCGGCGATGAGGCGGTCGGCGAGGCCGACGATGTGGAGGACTGTATCGCCTTCGACGGGGGCGTCGTGGTCGATGCGATCCATGGAGTGCTCTGGGTAGAGGGTGAGCGCGGCCAGGATGGCGGCCTCTGCCGCGGCGGCGAGGGAGGCGAAGGCGGCCGTCGTAGCGGCCTCGCGGAGGTACTCGTCGGTCATCGCCCACCCTCCGCGGCGACGTGCTGGACGAGTTCGCGATCCACGCGCTTGAGCTTGCGGCGCGCGGCGGCCTTGAGCGCCATGGTCGCGAGGCGGTCGATGCTGCGTAGGTGTCCGTCGGAGGCCTCGTGCAGCATCGCGAGCGCGTCGGAGCTGAAGAGGTCGACATCGCCGCCGGCGCGTTTGAGGCGGTACTGGACGTACTCGACGGTGTCCTCGGGGAGCGCGTCCGCGAGGGCGAGGCGGACATGCAGACGGGTCCAGAAGGAGCGGTTGCGGCGGAGCTGGAGGCGATCGCGCAGGTCGGGGAGGCCGACGAGTACGAGGCTCAAGAGAGGCGCGCGATCCCACTCGTAGTTCGTGACGATGTGCAGATGGTCGAGCACGTCCTGGTGGAGGAGGTGGGCCTCATCGAGGAGGAAGACGGGGTGCACCTGCTCGCGCGCGAGCTCCTGCACGTGCGTCGAGACCGCGTAGAAGACAGCCGCCGCGGTGGCCTTGGGCGACAGTCCGATGGCCAAGCAGAGCTGACGGTAGAAGTCACGGCGACCGAGGGTCGCGTTGTGGCAATAGGTCAGGCGGAAGCCCTGCTGGAGGCAATGACGGACGGCGCGCAGGACGCACGTCTTGCCGATGCCGGGCTCGCCGGTCAGCAGCACGTGCTGACGCTCCTGCACGGCTTCGACGAGCTGGTCGACGACGTGCTGGCGCGAAGAGGGCATCCAGAGGGCGTCGTCGTCGATGGACTTGTCGAAAGGAGGCTCGGTGAAGCGAAAGTGACCAAGCCAGCGCGGGGTGTTCGGGCTCATCGCTCGTCCTCCTCGCGGCCGTGACGCGGGCTCCGTCCGGTCGCCTCGTCGAGGAGTGCGTCGGCCGGACGGAAGGGGACGTCGATGCCGCGCGGCTCGGCGTCCAGCCGTGGTCGACGCTGCTTGCCGTTGCGCTTGGCGTCGACGGGCCGGAGCGCGAGCGTACGACCCTCGTGCTCGACCCACGGCGCCCGCTGCGAGTCGAGGAGCGAGCGGCCCACGGTGACGAGCTTGCCAGCGAGGTAGCCCTGCTCGAGCTCCCACTCGACGCCGCCCACGCTCAGCGTGCCGTCCTTGCGCACGCGCCGCCGCCCACGCAGCGTCAGCGCTCGGTCGAGGCTCTGCTCGGTCGCGACGTGCGGCTCGGGGCGGTCGCGCTCGAAGACCTCGAGCGGGCTCTTGCCCATCAGCCCGCCGTGGGGCGCGCGGTGGTAGTGGCGATCGAGCCACGCCAAGAGGCGCACCTGCACTTCGTGCAGCGAGCTCTTGGGGCCGAGGTGGTCGAGGCACTGGCTGCGCATCGTGCGCCAGAAGCGCTCCATCTTGCCCCGCGCCTCTGGGTCGTGCGGCGTCGCGTGCCAGAGGCCGACCTCGAGCCGCCCGCACATCGTCGCGAGCGCGTCGCCCACGTAGGTCGGGCCATTGTCGAGATAGAGCGCGCCCGGTTTGCCGAAGCGGCGCATGGCTTCGACGAGCAGCGCGAGCATTTCGGACTCGCGCTCGGTGTGAACCGCGCGCAGCGCCACCACGTATCGACTGGCGTCGTCGAGGATTGCGTGGATGCGCAACGGCAGGCGGCGCTCCCCCACTCGTAGCGCAGGACCGTGGCAGACGTCGGCGTGCCAGAGCGCCATCGGATGCGCCGCTTCCCAGCGGCGCCGCTCGCGGCCGTGCCGGCCCGTCGGCGCCCGGTCGAGGCCGTGTTCCCTGTAGAAGCGACTCACCGTCGACGGCGAGATGGCCCCCTTCTCGAGGCGACCGTCGGTCTCCAGCGTGCGCACGATGAGCGCGACGCTCGCCCTCGGGTACTCGCGGCGAATGTCGATCAGCAACTCGCGCTGCTCCTCGCTCAGCCCGCGACCGTGGCCGCGGTCCGAGCGACCGACAGGTCGCAGGGCGTCCAGGCCGCCGTGCTTGTAGGCGTAGAACCAACGCTCCAGCGTCGTCACCGAGTAGCTGCGCGCCCACGTCGCGCCGGGCGCTCGCACCTTCATGCCGGATAGCTGACGCAGTACCGCCTTGAGCTGGCCGCGCCGCTCAAAGTCGCACTGGATCACCGGGCCGATCAGCTGCATCCGGAACAGCGCGATGGCCTCACCGTGGTCCCGCGGCCGGAGCCGCTCGAGCTCCTCGATTGTCGGCTTTGTCGGCTCGGACTCGGACGGCTGCGACTGCCGCTCAACGTGTTCGTCGTCTCGCATACATACCTCCGCGGACGCCGCACACGAGGCGTCCGTGGCGGTCGAGATGACGTGACGTCCAGCGCTGCGGGATGGACCAAGCTGGTGGGACCAGACGTGACTCCCTTCTCGGATCGCTCACCCTCGTCGAGCGTGCTTCGCCCCGAAGAACGCCCGCGCCGCCTTCGAGCCCACCTCGGGGTCCGGCGCGAAGCCCGCCAGCGTCGCCGCGATCCGTCCGGCGTGCTGGCGGTAGGTACTGCCCTGCACGTGCATGCAGAGCCCCGGCCACAGCGCGCCGCTCACGGCGTCCGCGGTCCAGCGACGCAAGGAGCGCCATCCCTGCACCTCCACCGTCGGCGACAGCGGATAGACGCCCACCCGCTCGAACACCTTCGGCTCCGGCATGCCGGTCAGCGCCCAGAGCGCGAGCGCCAGCCCGATGGCCGCGCCCGAATAGCGCTTGCGGGGCGCGAGCCCCCGCGGCCCCACGACCAGCACCGAGCAACAGCGTACGCACACGTACCGACGCAGCTGGACCGCTTCGCGAGACGCTTCTCGCCACGGCGCCATCGGCCCCCACTGCACACGTCTTCGCAGCCCGTGCCCGTGCACCTGAAGCCCGTGCCGCGCGTCCCGGCTCGCCACCCCGCACATCGGACACCGCGCCGGACGAGCAGCGTCCACCGCCGGCGGCCCGCGTTGCAGCCAGAGCTTGACGTCCCAGGAAAACTCGACGAAACGATCCTTGCTCAGGTTCAAGACAAGCCGAGCATCGCGGAGCGGGCATGGTGTCCGCTCCGCTTTTTTTCGGCAGCCTACGCGGTGGTGTTCGGCGGCTTCGCCCTCACCCAGCCTGCGCCACTTGGGCTCCTGCGCCCTCAGACAACCTGGGCCCTAACACATGGAGGCGCTCGTCGCGCGCCTGCGGGCGCGGCAGGAC
>JAHBWH010000390.1 GCA_019637115.1 Myxococcales bacterium
CGGCAGCCGCCAGCTCGACTCGGCGCTCAGCTCGATCCTCATCGGCCGGCAGGTCGGCGGCAACTTGCCGAAGGTCCTCGAGACCACCGCCGGCACCCTCCGCGAGATGCGGCGCCTCGAGGGCGTCGTCCGCACGAAGACCGCCGAAGGCAAGGCGCAGCTCTGGGTCATCGCGCTGATGCCGTTCGGGCTCCTCCTGGGGCTCAACGTCCTCTGGCCAGGCTACTTCGACCCGCTGACCAAGAGCCTCGTCGGCTACCTCATCATCATCGGCTGCACGTCGTGCTGGGTCGCGAGCATCGTCCTCGCGCGCAAGGTCTTGAACGTGGACATCTGATCGTGAACCCCTCTCTCTGGACAGCCGGCGTCAGCGTTCAGCTGCAGGTCATGCGCGTGGCCGTGCTGGTCTGCCTCATGGTCGCCATCATGGCGCTCGCCTACGGCGTCGCGAGCGCGCCGACCCGGGTGGCGAGCCGCCTCGGCCTCCGCGGCCTCAAGCGCCAGCGCGTCCTCGCGCAGAACGAGCTCTGGGCCAGCATCGAGCCGCTCGTGCGCTGGCTCGGCGTCCGCCTGAGCGGCATCCTGACCGACGAGCAGCGCGCCGAGCTCGATCGCCAGATCGGCCTCGCCGGCGACTACATGGGCCTCACCGCCGACGAATACCTCGCGCTCACGCTGCTGTCGTCCGTCGGCGGCGCGATCGTCGGCGCGCTCGGCGGCTACGTCCTCGAGCTCGGCGGCATCGCCCTCGTCGTCGGCGTCATGCTCGGCGGCGCGATGCCGTACATGCAGATCAGCGGCGTCGCGCAGGAGCGCCTGAAGAACATCGGCCGCGGCCTCCCCTACGTCATCGACCTGATGGCGCTGTCGATGGGCGCCGGCCTCGACTTCCCCGGCGCCGTGCGTCAGGTCGTCGAGAAGTCCTCGAACCCCGACGATCCGCTCGTCGAGGAGTTCACGCTCATCCTCCAGACGATGAACCTCGGCCGCACCCGCAAGGAGGCGCTCCTCGAGTTCGCGCGGCGCTCGCCGGTCGAGACCGTCACCGAATTCGTCAACTCGCTCGTTCAGGCGGAGGAGCGCGGCAACCCGGTCGCGGAGGTCCTCACGATCCAGGCGACCGTGTCGCGCACGCGTCGCTCGGTCCGCGCGGAGGAAGCGGCGGCCAAGGCCGGCGTCCAGATGGTCGGTCCGCTCATGCTCGTGTTCTTCTGCATCATGGGCTTGCTCATGGGACCGGCGTTGATGAATATCATGGGAGGTCTGTGACGCTCGCGCGGGCGTCCTCTTTCAGTCATGCGCGTCCTCAAGTTCCAGACCCGCCTTCCGACGGGACAAGTCGAGCAGCTCAGCATCGAGAGCGAGCGCGTGCTCATCGGCAGCGGCGCGCACTGCGAGATCCGCCTCCCGCTCGCGGAGGCTCGCGTCGAGCACGTCCTCATCGAGCTCGGTCCCGCGGGCGTGTTCGCGCGCGCGCTCAGCTTCGAGCCTCCGCCGACGATCAACAACGTCCCCTTCACCCAGGCGCCGCTGCCTCCCGGCGCGATGCTCGGCGTCACCGGCACGCAGATCTACATCGAGGTGGTCGAGGGCGCGGCCGCCGAAGGCGCGCAGCAGCAGCAGAAGAAGTCGAGCCCGCTCTTGCTCGTCGCGCTGCTCCTCATCGTGCCCGCGGCCGGCTACCTGTTCCTCGGCGACGAGGGGTTCGGCGACAGCGGCGGCGAGGACCCGACCCCCCAAGCGCCGGAGCTCTGGCCGGCGCCGTCCGGGCAATGCCCGCAGCGCGATCCCGGCGCGGCGCTCGGCTTCGCGCGTGAGCGGATGGCGATCGCCGACGCGAAGCGCGAACGACGACCGTTCCACGTCCAGGACGGCGTCTCCGCGGTCCCGACCTACGAGATGGCCGCGGCCTGTTTCCGGGCCGGGGGCGACGCGGCTTCGGGCAACCTGGCGGATGAGTCATCCAAGTACCTTCGTCGCGAA
>JAHBWH010000391.1 GCA_019637115.1 Myxococcales bacterium
CGATGATCGCGACGCGGTCGCCTCGTTCGATCCCGAGCGACGCGAGCCCCGCGCGGAAGCCGTCGGTCAACCTCCCGAACTCGAGGTACGTCATCCACGACCACTGGCCCCCGCGCTTCGTCCCGAACAAGGGGTTGTCGGGGAACGTCTTGAGGGCGTCGTGGTAGATGTCGACGAGCGTCTGGAATTTCGCCATGGCACGCGGAGGATACCCCCCGCGCCCGATCCCGGCCAGCGCCCATCACGGGCGCGGGCCGGTCCCTAGCGGATGGCGACGAACCGCCCCGCCAGACCGCTCTGCTCGCAGTCGGCCTGGGCGCGCTCGGCGGTGAAGCCGTGCGGCCCCGCGTAGTACCGCTTCACCTCCCCGTCGGCGACCGCGCAGCTGCCGACGCGCCCCGCGGCCGGGCAGGCTCCGGCGCGAAAGTCCCCGCGCGCTCCGCGGCAGAGCGCGCGCTCGACGCCGAAGCTCCCGCTGGCCGACGCGTAGTCGCTGCACGTGCCCTGCTGGGCGCTGACGTCGCAGCTCGCGAGCGCGCGGACCGCCGCGGACGTCGTGGTCGGCGCGCCGATCGGCTCTTCCTTCGGCCGGCCGCACGCGAGCGCGGCCAGCATCGCGACGGTGACGGCGCCGACGGTCACGAGGCTCTTGGCGAAGGGGCTCATGGCGCTCTCCTACGGCGCCGGCCCGAATTGCTTCCCGCGCCGTCGAAAAATGGGGGGCCCCTCGACAGATTCGGCGAGAGGGGGAGGCTCCCCGGTTCGCCCATCGCTTGGGCCTTCCCACCGGCGAGGTCCTTCATTACAGACCGCGGCATGAAGGTCGTCGTTCTGGGAGCAGGTCTGGTCGGCTCGCCGATGGCCCTCGATCTCGCGAAAGATCCCGCGTTCGACGTCACGGTCGCCGACCTGCGAGCCGAGCCCCTCGCGCGCCTCGCGGAGACGGCCCGGGTCACGACGCGGCAGGTCGATCTCGCGAGGGCCGACGAGCTCCAGGGCCTCGCCCGCGACGCCGACATCGTGCTCTCGGCGGTGCCCGGGTTCATGGGCTTCCGCACGCTCGAGATCCTCCTCGAGCTGGGCAAGACGGTGGTGGACATCGCGTTCTTCCCGGAGAACCCGCTGGACCTCGATCCGCTCGCGAAGAAGCGGGGCGCGACGGCGATCGTCGACATGGGCGTGGGTCCGGGGATGAGCAGCGTCCTCGCCGCGCACGCGCACGCGCAGCTCGACGAGACGACGTCGATCCTCACCTACGTCGGCGGCCTCCCCCGCGTGCGGCGTTGGCCGTACGAGTACAAGGCCGTCTTCTCGCCCATCGACGTGATCGAGGAGTACACGCGGCCGGCGCGCTACGTCGAGAACGGCCACCTCGTCGTCCGCCCCGCGCTGTCGGACGCCGAGTACCTGCACTTCCCCGAGGTCGGCACGCTCGAGGCGTTCAACACCGACGGCCTGAGGACGATGGCCGTGACGATGAACGTCCCGAACATGAAGGAGAAGACCCTCCGCTACCCGGGCCACATCGAGAAGATGGCCGTCCTCCGCGAGACCGGCTTCTTCAGCGCCGAGCCGGTGGACGTCGGGGGCGCGAAGGTCCGGCCCATCGACCTGACCGCCAAGCTCCTCTTCCCGATGTGGCAGATGGATCCGGGCGAGGCCGACGTCACGGTGATGAAGGTCGTCGTCGAGGGGACGAAGGCCGCCAAGAAGACCCGCGTGACCTACGATCTCTTCGACACCTACGACGCCGCCACGGGCATCCACTCGATGGCCCGGACGACCGGCTACACGGCGACCGCCGCGGTCCGGATGCTGGCCCGCGGGCTGTTCGCGGACAAGGGCGTCTTCGCCCCCGAGCTCGTCGGCCGGAGCGGGACCTGCGTCGAGTTCCTCCTGGCCGAGCTCCGCGCGCGAGGCGTCGTCTACAAGGAGACCATCGAGTTCCCCTGACCTCGAGCGCGAATCGCCCGCCCA
>JAHBWH010000392.1 GCA_019637115.1 Myxococcales bacterium
CTGGCTCACGTCGGGCGCGAGCGGGTGGACGCGATCCTCCTCGATCTCCGCCTGGGCCACGAGGACGGGTTCGACGTGCTCGACGGCGTGTCGAAGCGCTCCGGCGACGTCCCGGTCATCATCCTCACTGCGCACGGCACGATCGACCTCGCCGTCGAGGCCATGCGCAAGGGCGCGTTCGGCTTCGTCACGAAGCCGTTCCACGACCACGATCTCCTCCAGAAGCTCAAGCACACGGTCGAGAGCCACCGCCTCCGGCGCGAGGTCGCCGGTCTCCGCCGCATCGTCGGCGGGTCGGACGAGCGCGCGCGGCTCGTGGGCATCAGCCCCGCGATCGAGCGCGTGCGCGAGATGGTCGGGCTCGTCGCGCCGACCGACACGACGATCCTCATCCTGGGCGAGTCGGGCACGGGCAAGGAGCTCGTCGCGCGCTCGATTCACACGCTGTCCTCGCGCAAGGAGGGCCCCTTCGTCGCGGTCAACTGCGCGGGGTTGTCCTCCGAGCTGCTCGAGAGCACGCTCTTCGGCCACAAACGCGGCGCCTTCACGGGCGCCGTGTCGGATCGCGAGGGCCTGTTCGGCGCGGCGAAGAGGGGCACGCTCTTCCTCGACGAGATCGGCGAGACGCCGCTCGACGTCCAGGCGAAGCTCCTCCGTGTCCTCCAGGAGCGGCGGTTTCTCCCCGTCGGCTCCACGCTCGAGCAGGAGGCCGACGTCCGGATCATCACCGCCACGAACCGCGACCTCAAGCAGGAGGTCGTCGAGAAGCGCTTCCGCGAGGATCTCTTCTACCGGCTCCACGTCGTTCCGCTCGCGATGCCTCCGCTGCGCGAGCGGCGCGAGGACGTGACGCTGCTCGCCGAGATGTTCCTCGAGCGCGCCGCGGCGCGGGCGGGGGTCGAGCCGCCGCGCCTCGGCGCCCGCGCCCTCTCGGCCCTCAGCGAGCACTCGTGGCCCGGTAACGTCCGCGAGCTCGAAAACGTCATGGAAGCCGCCGTCTTGCTGTGCCGGGACGGGGAGATCGACCTCGATCACCTGCCGGGCATCGGCCTCGCCACGGACGCCGGTGAGCCGAGCGCCTCGGATCTCGCGCAGGCCGCCTCGCGGCTCATGAGCAGCTACGCCGTCAGCGACGCGCCGCCGCCTCCGCCGCTCCGCGAGGCGCGCGACGCGTTCGAGCGCGCGTACCTCGACGCGGTGCTCTCACGGTCCAATGGGAACGTGACGGCCGCCGCCAAGCTCGCCGGCCGCAACCGGACCGACTTCTACGACCTGATGCGCCGGCACGGCCGGTCTCCCCAGGAGTACAAGCGGGAGTAGCCAGACGTCGGATTCGGCCGACGCTGTCGGCAGAAAGAGACGTTGCGATCCGATGCAGCGTTCGGAAATCTCGCACGATCTCGTCGAAATTCTCGCACGGTTCCGCCCTCGAGCTCTGGCACTACCGTTGCTCTAGGGCGGTCGA
The DNA here is from genome assembly GCA_019637115.1 of Myxococcales bacterium. GTDB lineage: Bacteria > Myxococcota_A > Polyangia > Polyangiales > Houyiibacteriaceae > JACKEH01. The sequence goes on from JAHBWH010000392.1 coordinate 1,466, forward strand.
TGGACTCCCCGAAGGCGGCGATCCTCGCCGCCGCGACGCTGCTAGGCCTGCTCGTGCTCGCTCGAGGCGAGGGCGCGCGGGGCTCAGCGCTCTCGTTGCGCCCGCACGCGCCGGCTCCTGAAGAGCCCGGCGTCCAGGTCCGCTGCGAGAGCGTCGTGATCGACGGGACGAGGCCGTCTCGAGCGCCCGCCTCGCCCGCCGTCCCAACGCAGACCGCGACCCCGTCTCCGTCCGAATCGCCCTCCACTTGGATGGGCGCCGCGCAGCAAAGGCTTCCATGAACACCGCCGCGACCCCGCCCGCGAACCCCTCGACCACGCTCGGCGAGCGTCTTCGCCTCTTCTTCACGTTCGTCGATAGCCGCTTCGAGGACCTCGACAAGAAGTCGTGGAAGAAGACCGTCTACCGTGACTTCAGCGCCGGCCTCGTCGTGGCGCTGACCGCCATCCCGATGGCGATGGGCTTCGCGATGGCCATGGGGCTCCGCCCCGAGCAGGGGATCATCGCCG
>JAHBWH010000393.1 GCA_019637115.1 Myxococcales bacterium
AGAGGAGGTCCTCGTCACGACCGACGAACTCCAGCGGGAACAGGCCGCGCGCGCCGTCGACGAGGACGGGCCGCCTGCCTGCGCCGGACTCCATCGTCGCGGCCGCGGGCACTCGTGGGGAGTCGGGCGGGCTCATAGTCGCCGCGGTCGGGTCGACCCGAGGCGGGACGGGCGACGCGTGCGAGAGCGACTGGCCGCAGTCGCCGCAGAACTTCTGCCCACCCGGGTTCTGCGCGCCGCAGGCCGCGCACTTGACCGTCGCGGCCGCGGCGAGCGCCTTCGGGACGCTCGACTCGATCTGCGTGAGGGCGTCGCCCAGGGCCTCGGCGAACTCGTCGGCGTTGCCGAACCGGTGCGCGGGATCCTTGGCGAGCGCCATCAGGCAGACGTCGGCGAGGAGCGAGGGGATGCTCCGCTCGGGGACGACGGCGCGCGGGTCGTCCGGCTGCTCGGTGATGTGCATGAGCACGACCTGCGTCGGGCTCTCGGCCTCGAACGGGAGGCGTCCCGTGAGGAGCTGGTAGAAGATGACGCCGACGGCGTAGAGGTCGGAGCGCGCGTCGAGCGGATCGCCGCGGCCCTGCTCCGGGCTCATGTACTCGGGCGTGCCGCAGACGATCCCCGGGCTCGTGATGTTCGTCTGCGCCGCGTCGATGCGCATCTTCGCGAGACCGAAGTCCACGACCTTCACGAAGTCGCCGCCGGTCCGGATCTGCTCGAGGATGATGTTCTCGGGCTTGAGGTCGCGGTGGATGATCCCGAGGTGGTGCGCCTCGGAGAGCGCCGCGAGCACCTGCTTCAGCAGGTTCACGATGCGCCGGAACGAGAGCGGGCCCTCCTCGTACTGGACGCGCGCGAGGTCCTTGCCGCGCAAGAACTCCATCACGAGGTAGAGCTGACCGTCCTCCGTCTTGCCGAAGTCGATGACCGCGACGGAGTTGGGGTGATTCAGGCGGCTCGCGGCGCGCGCCTCGGTGATGAAGCGCGCGGCGGCGTTCTCTTCGCCGACGAGGTGCGGGTGGATGATCTTGACCGCGACCGTGCGACCCAGGTTCGTCTGCTCGGCGCGGTAGACGCGGCCCATCCCGCCGATGCCGACGAGATCGAGGATGACGTAGCCGCCCGGGAGGGTCCGTCCGACGAGCGGATCGTCCGGCTGCGCGGCTACCTTCCCGACGGGGAAGCCGCACGTCGGGCAGAACTTGTGCGTCTCTTCGCACGCGCTCTGGCACTGAGGACATTGCCGCATTCCACTCGCCCCGGAGTAGCGAAGCTATCACGCGGATAACCCGGCGGAAACGGTTAGTCTTCGCACCCACATGCGCCGGTAAATCCAGGCATAGCTCAACCGGAGTCACGTCGGGCGCGAGGACGGACGGCCGGAGCGGCGCGCCGGCGTCACTGCCACGCGGAGCCGCGTCCCGGCTGGCCCGGAGCGACGCCTCGGCGTCGCGGCGCGCTGCCACGCGGAGCCGCGTCTCGGCTGGCCGGAGCGGCGTCGCGGCGCGCTACCCGCGGAGTCGCGTCCCGCGGTTGTTGCCCCTCCGGGGGTAGGTCCCGCTACGATGCGTACGTGGTCGGCGATCCGAGCAGGCCCTCCTCCCCGTCCGGCGCTCCCGAGGCGTCGTCCGAGGGGACGAGTGGAAAGCGCATTCTTCTTGGGGAGCTGCTCGTCGAGAGCAAGGTCATCACCGCCGAGCAGCTCGGCGAGGTGCTCGGCTCTCCGCGGGAGGCGGGGAAGAAGCTCGGTCAGGAGCTCCTCGAGCGCGGATGGATCAGCGAGGCGCAGCTCACGCAGACCCTGAGCTTGCAGCTCAGCGTCCCGTGGGTGTCGCTCTATCACATCGATTTTTCGCGCCAGCTCTTGAACCGCCTCTCGCGCGAGGTCGCGGAGAAGTACTGCCTCATCCCGATCTTCGTCCGCCACG
>JAHBWH010000394.1 GCA_019637115.1 Myxococcales bacterium
GGTCGCGAACATCGCCGCGTTCGAGGCCATGCTCGTCGGCTTCTTCGGCGCGACGGTGGCGCTGCTGCAGCCGTTGCCGCGGGCCTCGAGCTTCGTGCTGTAGAGCTCGGCGAGGCCCGCGATGTCGTCGGCGGCGGGCTCGCGGATCGACGCGTCGTTGGGCGCCGAGAACCGGTACATGAGCGCGTCCTTGCGACCCATCTCGTCGTTCATGCCGAGCGAGTGACCGAGCTCGTGCGCGATGACGTGGTGGAGATCGTACACGGTGTCGTACGAGCGCTCGGTCGCGATCTCGCCGTCGTGGGTGATCCCGTCCGTGTTGGAGGGGTGCGCCGCGGTGGCGCTCGCCTCGTGCGCGAGGTCGGGGGTGCCGGGGGCCTCGAGGACCTCGAACGCGTAGGTGCCGTTGAAGATGATGTCGGCGTCGAGGATGCGGCCCGACGCGTTGTCGTAGGTGAGCACCGTGATCGCCAGCGCGCGGCCGGCCGGGGTGTAGCCGCCCTTCATGTAGAAGACGCCGTTCTTCTGGTCGAAGCCGGGCTTCTTCGGCGAGCTCTCGTCCTGCGCCGCGACCTCGAGCTCGGGCGCGCCCACCGTGCCGCTCCAGGACGCCATCGAGGTGACCGTCGCCTCGGTCGCCTGGGCCACGGCGCGGTCGAGGGACGGGTCGAGCGTGTACGCGACCGACGGCTCCTCCCAGTGAACCAGCTCACCGCGGGAGGTCTTCTTGATCGCGTAGGCCTCGGCGTCGCCCGTGGCGCTCACGAGGAGCGCGGCGCCGGTCAGAGCGGCGAGGGCGGCTCGTGCGAACGACCCGATCGCGCCGCCGCGAATCGAGCCAAGGGTGCAAACAGGCGCCACATAGCTGTGATACGGGAGCGAAGCCGTCTCATTTCGATTTTCTTACCCTGAGCCGAAAATGAGTGTGAGGCTGTAACGCGCCACCTCCACCAGCACCACGACGGCCCCCGCGCGGCTACCGTGCGCGCCAGTGTGAGTCACAATCGCGTCTCAAGAGCTCCGTGCGCCGGACTCGGATCACGGACTTATTGAAGAAATCGGCGCGGAGCAGGCGCACACATCCCGCGCGGACCTCGGGAAAGGTCACGCCGCAGGTGCCGTGTTCCTCCCATCGCCCGACCCTCCGGGGTCGGACGATTGCCCACTACGACTCCCGACTTGGCAATTACTCGCGGGCGGAGCCGGGGTTGCTCACGCGCTCGGGCGCACCGCCGAGCTTGTAGCGCTCGAGCTTCCGGTAGAGCGTCGTGCGGTCGAAGCCGAGGACCTTCGCGGCCTGCGTCTTGTTCTGGCCGACGGCCTCCATCACGCGCTGGATGTAGCGGCGCTCGACTTCTTCCATCGTCACGAGGTCGGTCGGGTCCTCGGTCGCGACGACGACGAACGACGGCTTGTACTCGCGCACCTTCGGGGGGAGGTCCTCGACCGTCAGCTCCTCGAAGCGCGCCAGCGCGATCGCGCGCTCGATGCAGTTCTGCAGCTCGCGGACGTTGCCCGGCCACGAGTACGCGAGCAGGCGCTCGGCGACCGCGGAGGAGATGCCGCTGACCTTCTTGCCCATCGGCTCGGCGAGCTTGGTGACGAAGTGCTGCGCGAGGAGCAAGACGTCGCTGCCGCGCGCGCGGAGCGGGGGCAGGTCCACGTGCACGACGTTGATCCGGTAGTAGAGGTCCTCGCGGAAGCGCCCGCTCTCCACCAGCGACTCGAGGTCGCGGTTCGTCGCCGTCACGAGCCGTGCGTCGAACGGTGTCTCCGCCGTCCCGCCGACGGGACGGACCGAGCGCTCCTCGAGCGCGCGGAGGAGCTTCGCCTGCATGCCCGGCGGCATCTCGCCGATCTCGTCGAGGAAGAGCGTGCCGCCGCTCGCCTCGACGAAGAG
>JAHBWH010000395.1 GCA_019637115.1 Myxococcales bacterium
CGGGAAACCGAGCGCGAGCACGCGCGAGAGCGGCAGCGCGCGAAAGCGCTTGTTCTTCTTGTAGTACGGATCGTAGCCCCGCACCTCGTCGGGCTGGATTCGCTGCGTCAGCGTCTTCAGCGTGATCGTCGTCGACGACCGGCCCTCGTCGACGAACGTGAGCGTCGCGCGCGGCTCGTCCTCGCGCGCCTTCGCGCAGGCGCTCGATGCGAGTGCGAGCGCGAGCGCGACGGCCAGCCGCGATCTCGTTCGCATCAACGGGCCTCGGGTTCGGGCGCGACCATGAGCACGTACGGCACGAACAGCACGTAATAGAGCACGTTCGGCGCCATGCGCAGCCCGTAGCCGAGATCCGCCGACGTCGCGAGCAACAAGACGTCGGCGCCCGCCCACAGCGCGTACTGCAGCGCGAAGAAGGCGGCGAGTCGCGAGGCGAACACGCGACGCGCGCCGGACCAGCGGCGAGCGCGCCCGAGGTACCAGCCTGCGAGCACGACGAGGAAGATGAGCTCGTAGACGAGGTACGTCAGGCGCGGCGTCGCTGCGATCGACGGCACCAGCGCACGGGCGAGCTGCGACGCCAGCGGCGCGATCCACGCGAGACCGAACGCCCGCGCCAGGGACGCCCGAGCGCGGCCGGCATCCCACTCGGCGGCGACGAAGAAGCGGAGATCGCCGACGAGGACGAAGGCGACGCCGAAAAACGTCGCCCACCCCGAGCGCTCGTCCGAGACCGGCGAGAGCGGACCCGTCAGCCACGCGTCGAGCGCGATGAGCGCGCCGAACACGAGCCCCCAGACGCGAAAGAACCCGCGGCGGCGCAGGGCGAACGCAAGTACGATCGGGAGCGCGAGCCAGGCGAGACCGGGCAGGACGAACGGGCTCTCGGACAGCGACTGGAAGGTCATTGGGGACGAAGCGCCAGACAGGACCGGACGCCGCCCGAGGCGACGCGGAGGCCAGCATAGAGGTTCTCGCGAGCCGGATGGCCGCGGTCGCGCGCGCCGTCGATTCGGCTCCGCTGCCGCCGTTGCCGGCCGAGCTCGCGCGCTTCACGCGCTGGATCGTCAGCGGCATCGGCGCGAGCGAAGGGCCGGCGCGCCTCCTCGTGGGGCAGCTCCTCGATCTCGGCCTCTCCGCGCGCTTCCTGCCGGTGACGTCGTTCCTCGGCGCGGAGGCGCCGGCCGGCGACGTGCTCGTCGTCGTCTCGCAGCGCCTCTCGCCGAACGCGAGGATCCCGCTCCGCCACCGAGGCCGCTACCGCGCGACCGTGCTCGTCACGAGCCTCGACCCGCTCGAGGACGCCCGCTGCGCCACGCTCGAGCGCGAGGGCGCGACCATCCTCCAGCACGGGCCGCCGGACGAAGACGGCCTCATGCTCCGCGTCCTCGGGCCCGCGCTCGCGAGCCGGATGGTCCTTCACCTCGCCGCGACCGTCGGAGCCCTCCGCGGAGCACCGATGAGCTGGGCGGCGCGGACGCGCGAGCTCGGCGCGGCGATCGAGCGGGCGCGCGAACGGGCCGTGGCGGTCGATCCGGCGTGGGTCTTCGGCGCGTCGGCGATCGTCGGCGCCGGCACCGCAACCGAGCTCGCGTCGGGCCTACGGACGAAGCTGCTCGAGGCGCTCGGCGTGGAGGAGCCCCCGATCTGGGACCTCTGCGGGCTCGTGCACGGTCCGCTCCAGGCCTTCTTCGAGGGCCGGCGCCTGCTCTTCGTGCTCGAGTCGACCGACGCGCCAGGCGGTGGTGCGCTCCGCCGGCGCCTCTCGGAAGTCCTCGATCCCGCGAGGCACCGCGTCCACGTCGTCGAAGCGACGCTCCCCTCCCCGCTCTGCCTCTTCGAGTGGGCCGCGGCGTTCGACGCGATCGTCCTCGACGCGCTGCGCGC
>JAHBWH010000396.1 GCA_019637115.1 Myxococcales bacterium
CCCCGGCCGATTCCGACGCGACACCATGCGACCCGCGCTCGCCGCGTGACGCCATCGCGTGGTCCGAGGGTTTCGCCGAGTCCCACGTCGCCGCGATCGGTTCGGCTTCCGTCCCGATCCCGCCCAGTGTTTCGCGGACGGAGCGCGAGGTGCTCACGCGCTCGGCGTTCCGAAGCGCAGCATCGAGCGCCAGTCGGTGTTCGGCGTGCCGGGGTCGAAGCGCGACGGATCGCGCGTGACGATCACCTCCGCGATCGATCGCCACGAGGGTGATGCGCTTGGCAGACGTTTGCGATCGCCCGCGCCGTAGCGCGTGCCGTCCACGTGCTCGAGCGCGCGGACGTCGAGCAGGATCTCCGGGCTGCGGAGGCCGAGCGCGCGCACGACCTTCGCCGCGGGCGGAAAGAGGAGCTCCGGGGTCGTCGCGAGCGTGCGGCGGAGGGTGAGCACGCACTTCCAGTCGGCGATGCCTTGCGTGATCGACTGGCCGGGTCGCAGATCGAAACGCGCGCAGGTGTCTTCGTCGACCGGCTCGGACACGAGCTTGCGCGGGATCGGGCGCGCGTCGAAGAGGTACGCGCCGCCCGTCTCGACCTGCGTGCCGTAGGTGTACTGCTGGATCGTCGCGGGCCAGCGCACCTCTTCGTCGTGATCGATCTCGTCGCCTTGCACGACCTCGACGAGCACGCCCCAGTCGTCGCCCTTCTTCGCGCGCGCCACCACCACGCGCAGCGCGTGGAACTCGAAGTGGGGTGCCTGCGCGACGAGCGCCGGCCACGGCATGCGCGCGTGGATCTCGCTCGCAGCCGCCGCGTCGAGGATCGCGAGGATCGGAGCGATGGTGAGCGAGGGGGTCCCGTCCGCGCCCGTCGCAGGACCGAGCACGCGTTTCGCGAGCTCCTTGCCGAGCTGACGTCGCACGCTCGTCGGCGAACGCTTCGCCAACGCGTCGAGCGCGCGCTTCGCTTCGGAGTCCCCACACGACGCGAGCTCGCCGAGCGCGACCCACGCGGGCTTGCCGTGACGCTTCAGCCAGCTCGTGAGCATGTCGAGCCCGTCCGGATCGGAGTCTCCCGTTCGACGCGCGCGCAGGATCGCGGACGCTGCTTCAGGGCCGATCGCGAGCAGGTGCGTGCCCACGAAGTAGAAGGGCTCCGCGGGAACCGACCCGCACGTTCGGGCACGCGCGAGCATCGCCTCGAGCCACGGCAACGCCTCGGCGCCGTAGCGGCGGACCGCGTCGTCGTTGTCCCAGCCACCGAGGTACGGAAAGCGCCACTCGAGTCGAGCGCCTTCGCGCGCGAGCTCCGCGCCGTCCTCGAGCGAGAGCAGCGCGGCCCAGAGCACGACGGCCGGGGGATCGCCGTCGCGTTCGTAGACGCTCGTGGACCCGACGAGGCGCCGCGCGGTCTCGAGCGGGAACAAGCCACGCGCGTCGAGCGCGATGCCGTGGGCCTCGGCGATCCTCGAGAGTGGAATGGAATACTCGGTCACACGAGGAGCGTCGTCGATCTCGCGCCGATCGCCCAGCGCGTCGTCGACCTCCCGCCGAGCGCCACGAGCTTCGTGTGGATCGGCCGAGCGCAGGGGTCGCGAGCGAGGGTGGGCGAGCGCTTGCCTCTCCGGCGCGCGGCGAGGACACCTGTGCGGATGGCCTCTCTCGACGACGTGTGGTTGCGACCGATCTGTTCGAGCGACGACGCTGTGGTCGCTTCGATCATCCGCGACGTGATGACCGAGCACGGCGCGTCGGGTCCAGGCTTCGCGATCCACGATCCCGAGGTCTCCGCGATGAGCGAGGCCTACGCGGCGCGCGAGCGATCGGCGTGCTTCGTCGTCGACACCTTCGACGGCGCTTCTCGGTCGGCCGGGTCGACGGCCGACGA
>JAHBWH010000397.1 GCA_019637115.1 Myxococcales bacterium
TGGCACCATACCCAACCTTTTCGAAATCTCGTCGAAGAAGGTGCCCCCTCGGTGACGAGTCGGCTCGTTCGACTCCGATCCGCGCGCCGGCTCTCGCCGCGCGAGGTGGGTCGACGTCCCTCCTCACGGGCGGCCGGACCTTGCGCTAGCCTCACGCGCCGTGAGCTACAAGCACCACTTCCGGCGTTTCCTCGAGGCCGACCCCGAGCGCATCCATTTCGCGGCCCACAGCCATCACCTGTGGCCGGACGTGAGCTTCGACGCCCACGTGAAGGCGTGGCTCGACGCGGCTCGCATGGCCGACCAGAAGTGGGACGCGATCTTCTCGGAGGTCGTCCCTCGCGCGCAGGGCCACGTCGCGCGGCGGCTCGGGTTGTCCGATCCGACCACGATCGCGTTCGCGCCGAACACGCACGAGCTCGTCATGCGCATCCTCTCGTGCCTGCCGCGCGGGCGCGCGCTCCGCGTCCTGACCACCGACGCCGAGTTTCACTCGTTCGCGCGCCAGGCGTCGCGCCTCGAAGAGGACGGCGAGCTCGAGGTGACCCGGATCCCCGCCGAGCCGCACGCCTCGTTCACGGAGCGGTTCGCCGAGGCCGCGTCGAAGCCCGGCTGGGACCTCGTCTACCTGAGCCACGTCTTCTTCAACTCCGGCTACGCGGTCGAGGACCTGCCGCGCATCGTCGCCGCCGTTCCCGGCGAGGCGTTCGTCGTCGTCGACGGCTACCACGCGTTCGGCGCGATCCCGGTCGACCTCTCGGGCGTCGAGCACCGCGTGTTCTACCTCGCGGGTGGCTACAAGTACGCGATGAGCGGCGAGGGGTGCTGCTTCGTCCATGCTCCGCCCGGCTACGGCGCGCGGCCGCGCGACACCGGCTGGTTCGCCGCGTTCGGCGCGCTCGAGGACGCGCAGTCGCCCGGCGCCGTCGCCTACGCGCCGGGTGGAGCGCGCTTCCTCGGGGCGACGTTCGATCCGAGCGGGCTCTACCGCTTCAACGCGGTCATGGACTGGCTCGACGCCGAGGCGCTCACGCCGGCCGCGCTGCACGCGCACGTGGTGCGCTTGCAGGAGCTGTTCGTCGCGGAGCTCGGGAAGGAGTCCGTCCCGCTCCGCGAGCGAGAGCTCGTCGTCCCGATCGCCGAGAAGAGCCGCGGGCAGTTCCTGACGTTCGAGACCCGCGCGGCGGCCGACATCCACGCCCGCCTCCTCGCCGCCGGCGTCGTGACCGACGTGCGCGGGGACCGCCTTCGCTTCGGGTTCGCCATCTACCACGACGACGTCGACATCGGCCGCGGCGTCGCGCGGATCTGCAGCGCCCTCGGGTGACGGCGGCGTCGCCGTCCGCGGCGCCCGTACCCGCCCAAGGCGACTCGCGGACCCGACCGCGAGGTCGGAGATGGCCCGCGTCTCCAAGCGGATTCGGTTCCATGGCGCGCTCGTGAAACGCAATGGCGCGGTGAAGAGCGCGGGTGGTAACGTCGGGACGTGTCGCGCAGTCGAGACCCGGCGGGCTCGTTCACCCTCGTCCCAAAGCTCGACGCCTTCTTCGGCCCCCCGGCGTGTCGCTACGTGCTTCGGCGCTCGTTCGCCTACTGGCAAGCCGAGCGACGCGTCTTCGGCATCATGATGTGGGGGCGCCCCGAGGAGGCCGACGTCATCGAGATGGTCGGCGCGCACGAGGTCGGCGCCGATCCGCTGTTCCGCGGGCACACGTCGATCGTGGACGTGCGCGCGCTCGAGACCGTGGACCTCATGTCGTTCGAGACGCTCCTCGCGCACCTGAAGAAGCGACGCGACGCGTGGTCACCGAACGTCGCGAAGCAGGTCGTCCTCCACCAAGGCGGGTTCGCGCACGCCGCGGTCGTCGGGATGTTC
>JAHBWH010000398.1 GCA_019637115.1 Myxococcales bacterium
GGGGTCACGCTCGTCGTCCACCGTCGTCCACCGGCGTCTCCGACGAGCGCCAATGGCGACGGCGCAGCGGCGACTCGCACGAGCGAGCACGATGCGCAAGGCGACGACGTCGCTCCCTTGTCCGACGAGTGCTGGCTCGCAAGCAGGCACATCGAGGAGGCTCGCGAGCACGCGTGGGTACGCGCGCACCTCGAGCTCAGGACCACGGTCAGGGCGAGCAAGGCGCCCGCCGGAGCTCCGATCGAGTGGCACGTCGCCGTTCCCGAGCACCTGCGTACGCTGTTCCCGGCGGTGAGCCGTGACGGTCGGACCGTCGTCGCGCGCTATCGGGAGAGCGCGTCCCAGGAGATCGTCGACGACGTCGAGCGCATGTCCTTCTTTTCGGTGACGACCGGCAAACCCATCGCGACATTCGTGCTCGACATGGCGCGCGAGCTGGATCTCGGAACGAAGGCGTCGCCCGCGGCGCTCCGCGAAGCACGAGAGCGGGACCGCGTCGCCGCGAATCGGCTCCTGGATGCGACGGAATGGCGTCGTCTCCCGACTTCCCGCATGGCCGACGATATCTGTCCCGGTGCGTTCGAGGAGCTCGACCGGGAGCGCAGTCGGCGCCAAGATTGGGAATGGGATCGCGTCGCGCGGTTCGAGGGGGAGGGCGTCGATCTCGAGTACGACCCGGCCCAGAAGCAAATCATCGTGCGCGCGGTCGCGGAGGACGGGAGTCTCTCGATCGGCACCCGTCCTGCCGATCGCGGTTTCGTCGGGCCCTGCGGTGAACCGGCGGTGGCCCTCGACGTCGACGCCTTCGGCTCGCGGAGCCTCGGGGTCTTCTTCGTCGTCCCCAACGGGGACGTCAGGTATGACAAAGAACGTCGCGGATGTTCGTTCCGGTCGATGGCCGACCGGATGCGCGCCGTCTACGTCCCCGGCAAGTGACCCGCGCTCGGACTGCGGTCCGGTCAGGCCCGGAGCTCGCTCACTTCGGCGTGAACTTCAGCGTGAGCTTCGTGCTCTCGATGTCTTGCTTCTTGATCGCCTTCTCCGCGTCGGCGACCTTCGAGTCGGCCGAGAGGCCGTCGAGGCTGGCGACCTTGAGCGCGTAGAGGACGAACTCGTACTCGTGCGCGGTCTGCGGGCAGGGGCCGGCGTAGCCGGGCGTGCCCTTGTAGCTGAGCGATTGCTTGGCGCCGGCGGGTTTCGACAGCTCGTGCTTCGCGGAGAGGCCCTCCGGGAGGCTCGTGACGTCCGCGGGGATGTCGTAGATCGCCGAGTGGAGGAAGTTGGTCGTCGCGTCGATGAAGACGATCGCGTAGCTCAGCGTGCCCTCGGGGCCGGGCGTCCACGACAGCGGCGGCGAGACCTCGCGCTTGCCGCCCTCTCCCTGGCAGGAGTGCACGGGCGGGAGCTCGTCGCCGTCGTCGAAGGCCGTGCTGGTGAGCGTCATCGGCCCGGCCGGCTCGCTCGAGCCCGCGTCGTCGGTCTCGCCCGTGCCCGCCCCGCCGTCTTCGGACTGTCCGCTCGGGACCACGGTGGTCGTCGACGAGCAGGCGATGACGGAGGCCGCGGCGAGCGCGAGGGCGAGCGAGGTGGCGAGGACGGAGCGCATGGCGGGCCTCTCGTTCGCACACGGAGCGCGTCCGGTCAAATGAGCACGGCTCGAAGACCGGACAATTGGAGAGGCCCCGCGCTCCGGAGTCGTCCTCAGAAGCCGATCTCGGCGGGCGTGCACGTGCGACCGAGCCGGTCGTCGCAGGCGATCTTCTTCGCGCAGAAGTCCGCCGGGAGCTCGGCGCCGGGGCGCGCCGCCGCGAGGGGCTTCAGCGCGGCGAGGCTCGACCTCGGCATCGAGCAGACGTGGCCGC
>JAHBWH010000399.1 GCA_019637115.1 Myxococcales bacterium
CGTTCACGTGGAGCTCGGCGCGTCTGCCCTACGACGGCCCTGTCTACCCCGGTCGTGATCCGGGGATCGCCTGGGCCGACAGTCCCAATACTTCACCGCGTCGCTTCGCCTACGCGCTCGGAGTCTTCGGTACGTCGAAGGACGACGTCTACGCCTGGTTCGGCAACCGGATCTTCCGTCGCACGAGCGTCGGCGGCGCGTCTCCGACGTGGGTCTCCGAGCTCGCGGCGGAAGATCCCGATGTACGTTCGGACGAGTCCTTCTACGTCTTCAACGCCGCGAAGGGAGAAGGCGACGAGATCTGGTTCGTCGGCGGACGCGGCACCTACGGCCAATATGGCTATCAGGGTTGTCCGACGCTGTACCGCCGCACCGGCGCCGAATACTCGGCCGTGGTCAACGGTTCGATCGCCAACTCCGAGTGCTCGGCGCTGCCGGGCTCCATCGACCCGACCTGGTGGATCGACGACGGCTGGGAGTTGCCGTACGCGGCTCCCTCTTCGGTGTTCGGCTGGGGCACGGCGGTGATCCCCGTCGGCTCCGGACAGGCCGTCCTCCTGCTCGACAGCGACTATTACTACTTCTACTTCGTAGATGTCCCAGAGGACTTCGTACGGGTAAACGTGATCGGTTCCGTCGCACCGCCGAGCCTGAGCCCTCCGCTGCATCACTCCGGCGTCCGCTTCGGCGATCGCATGTGGCTGACCGGGCAGGGCACCGCCTTCAGCTCGGAGATCAAGAAGCGGGCGTGGGAAGCGTCGCTTGGCATCGGTACGGCCCAGGACTTCGACGGCACCGCGAGCGGTGCGCTGCTCGAGATGTCCAGCGTGGCGATGAATGGGCGCTACCTGAACGAGCCACTCTATCAAGTCCGGGGAACGTCGCCGAACAACCTCTGGATCGTCGGGAACCGCTATGCACTTCACAAGAAGACGCCTTGACCGGCAACGTTCCGCGCTGCTCGTCGCGATCTCGGTCCTCGCCGCTTCGGCCGTGGCCGTGAGTTGTTCGAGCAGCGACGAGCCGGAGCTCCATCCGCCGATCGACACCGATGCAGGCTCGGAGAGCTCGGGCGCGGACTCCGAGGCCGACGCGTCGTCCGACGCGAGCGAGGAGGACGCCGCCGTCTTCGACGGGAAGCCGCTCCCCGTCGTGTGCGCGTCGACGCCGTGCGCGACCGAGCTCGTGACGACGCTGGCTGCGAACGAGGACGACAGCGCCGAGGGGTTCTGCGCCTTGCTCGACGATGGGACGGTCGCGTGCTGGGGCGCGAACGGCGCTGGACAGCTCGGTCGCGGAGAGGGCGAGAACGACGAGCTCGTCGACAGCGCGACGGCTGCCAAGGTTGTCGGCCTCTCGAACGTCGCGGCGCTCGACCACACGTGCGCGCTGGACAAGAGCGGCGGCGTTTGGTGCTGGGGAAGCGGCCCCATCTCCTGGGGAGACGGGGGCGTGGTCACCGCGACCTCCACCTCGCCGGTCAAGCTCCCGCTACAGCCCGCCACGGCGGTGGCGCGCAGCTTCGACACCGCGTGCGCGATCGTGGGCGCGGGCGACGTTCATTGCTGGGGAAGTAACCGGCTCGGCCAGCTCGGGCCGCCCTCGGAGGCGTTCGACGGCGAGCCGCAGCGGGCGAAGCTCCCTGAGGGAGCCGCGGCATCGGCGCTCGCGGTAGGCAACGCCACCCTCGTCCTTCGCGAGGACGGCTCACTCGTGAGCTGGGGCGGCAACCCGGGCATCGGGCGGGTCTCGGCGAGCTTTCCGGACCCGCGCCCGCAAGCCGTCTCGCTCGCGGGCGTCACGCAAGTCGACGCCACGCACAACAACACGTGCGCGCTCGCGAACGG
>JAHBWH010000004.1 GCA_019637115.1 Myxococcales bacterium
TCCGCGTCCGAGTCCGCGTCCGAGTCCGCGTCCGCGCCGGCGTCGGCGTCCGCGTCCGAGTCCGCGTCCGCGCCGGCGTCGGCGTCCGCGTCCGAGTCCGCGTCGGCGTCCGCGTCCGCGTCCGCGCCCGCGCCCGCGCCCGCGTCCGCGTTCGCGTTCGCGTTCATGTCCGGGTCTCGTCCGTCCGAGTCCGCCGAGCGTCAGCCGCCGATGCAGATGTGGCCGCTCACGTCCGCGGCGCCCGCGCGCGGGCAGGTGAAGCGCAGTGTCGAGACGACGCGCTCGACGCATGCGCGCGCCCGCTCGCGCGCCTCGTCGCTCCCCTCGAGGTCGATCCCGTGCTCGACGACCACGGCGGTCGGCGCGCCGCTCGCGTCGATGGTGAACGAGACCGGGAAGGCGCCGATCCCCGCGCCTGCGAAGCACGTGCGCAGCTCTCGGCCTCTCGCGTAGAGCGCCGACCCTGGCGAGACGAAGGGACCGGGGCCGTCCAAGCCCGCGACCCGGAGCGCGTGCCGCGCGCCGAGGGCCGATGAGGTCGCGTCCTCGGTGAGCACGGAGCCGATGCCCCCGCCGAGCGCACCCAGCGCGTTCCCCTCCCCGAAGGAGCCGCCGCCGCCCGAGCGTAGCACGCCCAGGATGCCGACCATGCGGACCTCCTCGAGGCGGCGCGCGGCGGCCAGGAGGTGCGCCGGTCTCGATCCGTCGAGCTGCCCTTCGAGGGTCGTCGGCGCGGGGGTGCGAGGGTCGAGGGCGCGGAACCGGACCTCGAGCTTCGCGCTGCACCTCGTCCCGAGTGAGGAGACGCCGGGCGGGGGCTCGGGCTCGGGACCGCAGAGGCGCTCGCGCACCTCGGCGAGCAGGAGGGTCGGGTGCTGGGCGGCCAGCAGCGCCGGGAGGGGCGGCGACGCCGCGCAGATGGGACCGCGGGGCTCCCACCGGCGGCCGTCGACGAGCCGGCGGGCGGCGGCGAGGTCGCGGGCGGGGACGAGCTCGTGCCCTCGCGCCGCGAGCGCTCGGCTCACCTCGGCTTCGAGGCGGCGTGCGTCTGCGGCGCGTGAGAGCGCGCGCCCCTCGTAGACCACGGCGACCCGGACCGGCGCGTCCTCGTCGACGCGCGCGGCCTGGGCCCGCGCGCCGCGCGCCGTGCACGCGGAGACCTCCGCGGGCCCACGGCGCTTCGCGCGAAGGCCGAGCGAGCGACGCGCGCAGCGGGGTCAGCCGCTCGTCGAGCGTGGCGCCTCGCTCGCGGCACCGGGCGCCCCACGCGTCGAGCGGGGCCTCCACGCGCGGCGCGAGCTGCTCGCACCCTCGGAGCGCCTCACGGGCCTGCTCGAGCACGGGCAGCATCGTCTCCTCGAGCGTGCGCGTGTACACCGCGCGCAGCTCGGGGTCGCGGCCGACCTGGGCGGGGAGCGGGAGGTCGAGGACCGAGGTCGCGAGGTGCGCGGTGAGGTCTGCGTGCAGGACCCGTCCGACGAGCGACCACGCGAGGGGGGCGTCGCTTCGGCCGAGGCGCTGCTCGATCTCGCGGAGCGCGTCGCGGTTGCGGGTGATCCACGGGGCGAGCGTCCGCCTGCTCCACGTCGCGTCGGCGTTCGCGCGCGGTGGGGCGAGGCGCTCGCGGCGCATGCGCGCGTGAACCTCGAGCGCTTCGCGCACCTCTTCGGGCGCATCGGCGAGGGCGGTCATCCAGATCGGGAGCCCGTCGACCCGTGGCAGGCGCGCGCTCGGCTGCGCGTCGCCCGGTGCTCCGAGGATCCACGCGCCCAAGAGCGCGCTCGCGAAGAGGCTCCACCGCGACATGGGGGCATCGTACGACATCGTCGCCCGTTTCTCCCCCGCAGCGACAGGGCACTGGCTGCCACGACCAGGACGCGCGTGTTAGCGTCTTCGCCGTGACGCTGGTCTGGCGGACGCGGTGGCTCAGCCTGCAGCCCGAGGTCTGGCTCGAGGACCGCGTGCTCCACGCGCGCTCGTCGACGCTCGCGCGCGTGCTCACCCTCGGATCCTATTGGCGCCACGTCGTGGTCGACGCGAGCACCGGCTACGTCCACGTCGACGTGCGCTATCTGTGGGCGCTGCACGCGACCGAGACCATCCCCTTCGGCCACGTCGATCACGTGACCTACGAGTTCTCGGCCCTGCCGACCGCGTGGGACCGGTGGGGCCGCCGCAACCAGCTCGAGCGCTTCACCGTCTCGCTCGTCACGCGGCGCGGCGAGAAGGTCGAGCTCTGCAGCTTCCGGGGCGACGGGAGCGTCGGCGCTCACCCTCTCGTCTTCGCCGAGCTCGCGGGGACGCAAGAGAGCGCGAGCCGCTGGTTCGTCGAGCAGCTCACGTCACTGCTGGGCGTCGGGCTCGGGCCCAAGCTCGACCCGATCCGCGACGAGGCCGGCAAGACGTGGTGCTGCACCGCGTGCCGACGCCCCAGCCCGCCGCGCTTCGGCCGGTGCCTCTATTGCGGCGGCGCGACCGCGCCCGCGGACGCCGCGGTCGACGTGTCGAGCCCCCGCGGACGGGGGCACGCCGCGGACGGCGGCCGCGGAGCCGACCCCGCGCGCGAGGCGCTCGAGCGGTGGAACCGAGAGCGCTCCGAGCGCTCCGAGTGAGCCGCGCCGTCGGGCGCGTGCGGTCGCTGCTCCGTGGTGGGTGCGTGCTCGTCGCCGCCGCGGTGGGTGCGTGCTCGTCGCCGCCGAGGCGCGCGCGTGCTCGTCGACGCCGCTGCGCGCGACGTGGGGCTCGACCTTCGACCGCTTCCGGCGCGAAGATGCCCTCATGCCCACGCCCCCCTTTGCACGCGTCGCGTCGCTCTCCGGCGCTCTCGTCGTGCTCGCGTGTGCGTCGACGCCCGAGCTCGCGACGATGGCGCGCACCGACTACGCGGCGGCCGCGGCGGGGGAATTCTTCGCGGCTCCCTTCCCCGACGAAGGCCGCGCGCCCGGCGACGTCGAGGATCTCCCCGCGCTGCGGCGCCCCGAGATCCTCGACACTCTCGCGGGCATCCTCCGCGAGAGCGAGGGCTTCGGCGCGACGTCGACGATCTTCGTCGCCTTCGACGGCCCGCTCGAGCCGCTCGCCCTCGGCGCGCGCGACACCACGACGCTCGACGCGCCGGTCTTTCTGCTCGACCTGGACCTGAGCCCGCCCACCCCCCGACCGATCGAGGTCCGTTACCGCGACGAAGCGACGCCCTTCGGCGCGCCGCACCTGCTCTCTCTCTTGCCGCTGCAGGGGGTCCCCCTCACGCCTGGCCACCGTCACGTCGCCGTCGTCACGACCCGCGTCCGCGACCGGGCGGGGCGAGCCCTCGGGCCGAGCGCCGCGATCCGCGCGCTGCGCGACGGCGCGCGCCCAGCGGGCCTCGACGAGGCGGGCGCCGCCGCGCACCAGCGCGCGCTGGACGCGCTCGACGCGCTCGGCGTCGAGCCGGCGGCGATCGCGGTGTTCACGCCGGCCGACGCGACGACGCCGATGCGCGCGCTGCGCGACGCCATCCTCGCGCACGCGCCCACCCTCGACGGGCCCCTCGAGCTCCTCGAGACGCACGACGACTTCTGCGTCTTCGCTTCGACGCTCCCGATGCCGAGCTTCCAGCGCGGCGAGCCGCCGTTCGCCGCCGAAGGGGGCGACGTCGTCTTCGAGGGAGGGGTCCCGGTGTTGCGACGGACCGAGCCCGCGCGTGTCTTCGTCACGCTCCCGCGCGCGCCGATGCCCACCGGAGGTTTCCCGACGCTGGTCTTCAGTCGCACGGGCGGCGGCGGCGATCGTCCGCTCATCAATCGCGGCGTGCGCGACGCGAGCGGGGCGCCCATCGAGGCGGGCAGCGGGCCTGCGCGCGAGCTCGCCGCGATCGGCTTCGCGGGCGTGAGCGTCGACGGTCCCCATGGGGGCGCGCGCAACGTGAGCGGCGGCGACGAGCAGTTCCTCGTCTTCAACGTGGCCAACCCGCGCGCGCTGCGCGACAACGTCCGGCAGTCGGCCGCTGAGCTCGCGCTGCTCGCGCACCTGGTCGGCACGTGGACGATCGACGCGAGCGCGTGCGAGGGGCTCGAGCACGGCGAAGCGCGCCTCGACGACGCGCGCCTCGCGCTCATGGGGCACTCGATGGGCGCGACGATCGCCCCGCTCGCGGCCGCCGTCGAGCCGCGCTATCGCGCGCTGGTGCTCAGCGGCGCGGGGGGCTCGTGGATTCAGAACGTGATCCACAAGGAGAAGCCGGTCGTCGTCCGGCCGCTGGCCGAGCTGCTCTTGCGCACGCCGCGTGGTTACGTGCTCCACGAGCACGACCCGGCGCTGATGCTGCTGCAGTGGGCGGGCGAGGGGGCCGATCCGCCGGTCTTCGGACCAGCGCTCCGGGCGCTCGGGACACACGTGCTGATGATGCAGGGCATCGTCGACCACTACCTCCTGCCGCCGATCGCGAACGCGGCGAGCCTCGGCTTCGGCCTGGATCTCGGCGGGCCGGCGCTCGACGAAGCGGACGCGCGCCTCGTCGCCTACGAGCCGCTCGCGCCGTTGCTTCCGCTCGTCGGCGCGGAGGCGCGCGCGCTGCCGCTCGGCGGCAACCAAGCGGGCGTGACGCGCGTCGTCACACAGCACGCGGAGGACGGCGTCGAGGACGGACACGAGGTCGTCTTCCAGACCGACGCCCCGAAGGCGGAGTATCGGTGCTTCCTCGCGACCTTCGCGCGCGGCGAGGCCCCGCGGGTCGAACGCGACGGCTGCGGCGAGTAGCGCGCGGTCGTGCTCACCCCGCCCGCGCTCATCCCTCGGCGCCAACGTTCGACCCGAGCGTGGGAGGGCTTCTGGCGTCAGCGGAGGTCGATGTCGCAGCGCTCGTTGCTGCAACTCCCGATGTAGCTGCGGGTCGAGGACGAGCGGCAGGAGGCGGCGCTCTCGAAGGCGGAGCGTGCGCGGCGCTCGGCGTTGCTCCCACACGAGTCGGGGACGCAGACCTTCATCTCACGGTCGCAACCCGAGATCACGTATCGGCAGCAGTTGGCCTGAGCGTCCGCCGTCGAGGGGGCGGCCACGACCGCGAGCCCCATGGGGAGCAGAGGCAACGAGAAGAGCACGAGGAGCAGGAATCGGTTCAGCATGGGGAGTCCTTGGTGAGGTGTGATGCACGGCGACGTACCGGGGTACGGGCCTCGGCGACTGGCCTCCCCCGCGGGCGTGCGTGTTCGCAAGGCGTGAGCGTCGCTCGCGATCTCTGCGTCGTGACGGTTCGTGACGGTTTCGCGCGCGTCAGAGCCGAGATCGACGCGGCGTCGAGATCCGGAGACCTCGACCCGTGGAACGAGATGAAAGGACAGCCCGGAGTACCGTTCGCAGATGGCACTCGCTGTCAACTCTCGAGTCTGGCTCACCTTCGTCCTCTTGCTCGGCGCTGGCGCGTCGACCTCGCGGGCGGAGGACTGGCCCGTCTTCCGACACGACGCGCGACGCACCGCCCAGTCGAACGCGCGTCTCGGCATCGATCGCCCCGCCATCCGCTTCCAGACGTACCTCGGGGGCGCGCTCGGCCGGTTGCAGGTGCTCGATCTCGACGTGACGGGAGACGGTCGACACGAAGTGGTCTACGTCTCGGGTGGGCGCGTGGTCGCCAAGCGCGGCAACAACATCGCGGTGTGGGAGTCCGAGATCCTCCCGATCGACGAGCTCTGGGGAGCCGTCGATCTCGACGGCGACGGCGACGTCGAGCTGATCGCCACTCGGACTCGCCCCGTGCCCGCCGCGCTCGTGATCTTGTCGGCCCGCGACGGCTCGGTGCGTTGGCAGATGCCGCTCGGCACGACAGATTGGTTTCAGCGCGTCGCGCTCGGCGACCTCGACGGGGACGGTCGCGACGACCTCTACATCGGCTCGGGGATGTGCGGGACGGGCGTCGAGGGGCCGCCCGGTGTGGCGTTCTCGTTCTGCGACGCCGCGGGCTGCGACTTCGGTCGCGCGCGAGAGCTGTGGCGGCTCGTGCCCGGCACGCCCGCCGGCGACGCCGGCAACTGCGGGAGCTCGGGCGTCATCGCCGACCTCACGGGGGACGGGCGACAAGAGCTGATGATCCCCTTCGAGTACCAGCGCGTCCCCTTCTACGCGGGCGCGTCCGGCACCAGGCTCGGCGCCCTGCCGCCCTTCGAGCACGACTACGACCGGAGCTCCGTCACCGTCCTCCCCGTGCAGCTCGATGACGACCCGGCGCTCGAGGTCGTCTCGTACGTCAACGCGTTCAACGGGGGCCGAGGCGGGCGGCGCCTCGCCGTGCACGACCTCGTCGCGGGCGATTACACGACCCTCTGGGAGGTCTGGATGCCCGACCGCGCCGGCGACCGAGTCGTCGCCGACCTCCCCGGCAGCGTGCGAGATCTCGACGGCGACGGGCGCCCCGAGGTCGTCGTCGGTCGTTTCGAGGCCTCGACCGGGCGATGGACGACGACCGTGCACCACCCCCTCACCGGGGCCGTGCGAGCGAGCCTCGAGGCGCAGCTCCAGGGGGTCGTCGACGTCGACGGCGACGGTCGCGCCGAGATCTTCGCGACCGCGGCCGGTCGTTTGCGCGCGTACCGCTTCGACGCGGCGGGGACGCTGGAAGAACGCTTCGCGCTCGAAGCCCGCGGGGTCGTGAGGGTCGACGACGCGGCGCGTCGCCCCCGCACGTTGGCGTCGACGCGAGTCTTCACCATGCAGCTCGACGACGATCCGGCGCCGGAGCTCGTGCTCGGCGAGTGGGGGACCGGCGGGCTCGTCGCGTTGCACGCCTACGACGCCGACGTCGCCCCGCCCGTGCTCCGAGCGAGCTTTCGCGCCCCCGAAGGCACGACCATCCTCGCGGCCCTCGAGCTCGGACCGGTGACGCGGGACCACGCGCAGCCAGGCGTTGTGACGAGCGACGGCTACTTCCTGGTGCTCGACCGGAACCTGAACGTGACCAATCGAATCACGGATGGCGAGTTCACCGAGCCCGGGATGCGCGTCGGCGGGTACTACACCGGCGCGAGCGGACTGCGGGCCGCACCGATCGTCGCGACGCTCTCGGATGGCCCCGCCGTGCTCGTCTCCGACAGCCGAGGTGCGCTGCTCCGCTTCGACGCCCGCGCCGCGAGCCCGATCGAGGCTCCGGTCGTTCGGGACGCGCTCTTCGGGGCTCGTTTCCCGAGCGTCGTCGAGCTCGCGGGCGAGCGCGGGGTGCTCGTCGTGGAGGGGACGACGGTCGCGCTTCGAGAGGCTGGGCCCGGGCTCGGACTCCGGTGGCGCTCTCCCCCCATCGTCGACGCTGGCATCTTCGGTGACGCCGTCCCCGCGAGCCTAGTCGGCGGCGCGCCCAGCGTCGTGGGGAGCGCGCATCAGCCGACCGGCGATTGGCTCGCCTACGCGATCGACGCGGGGACGGGCGCGCTTCGTTGGCGGACCCCCACGCCACGGCTGCTCGGCTGGGGCGTCGGGAACAACGGGTTGCACGCCGTCGGCGACGTCACGGGGGACGGGGTCGACGACGTGACGAGCGTAGTGAACGGCGTGAGCCTCGTGAACGGCGCCGACCCCACCGACGTGCGCCACGTGGGCGGCTTCATGGCGCGCGGAGCGACGCTCTTGAGCCAGATTGACGGAGCGGGCCCGCTCGCCATCTACGCGCACGGGGCCTATCACCCCTCCACGCTCGTTCGCGACGGCGCCGTCGAGTGGACCTTCGAGCCTCGGATGGCGCTCGACTCCTTTGCCGCGCGAGCGACGTGCGCTGGCGAGACCGTCTTCGTCGGAGGGGCGTTCGGGAGCGCGGAGCTGTGGACGGTGCGCGGGCGTGACGCCTCCGTGCTCGCCCACCGGGCGTTCGCTGGAGGCGCGGACTTCGTGCCTGGCACGATCCCCGCTTCGGTGAGACCCGGCGCGCTCGGGAACGTGACCTCCGTGGCCGGTGTCGACGGCGCGGGCCGCGCGGGGGTGCTCGTCGGTTCGAGCGATGGCCACCTCTACGCCCTCGACCCTTGCACGCTCACGCTGCGGTGGGCGCTCGATCTGCGGTACCCCGTCGGAGAGGCCGTGCCAGCGGACGTGGACGGCGACGGTGTGGACGAGATCGTCGTCAGCGTCGCCGACGGAAACCTCTACGGCATCACGAACGCCGCCTACGACGCACCAAACGTCCGCGACATCGTGCCTGGCATGCCCGACGTGGACGTCGACGTCATCGACTCGGTGAGCTCACTCCACGCTGCGTGGGACCCGGTCGAGGGGGCGAGCTCCTACCTCGTCTCGGCCTTCACGGAGCAGGGGTCGCCGCTTCGATTCCCGAACGCGCGCGACGTCGGCGACGTGACGGTCGTCGAGCTCGCGGGTCTGCCGCTCCAACCTGGGCGACGATACTACGTCGCCGTTCAAGCCGTGGGACCTGCGGGACCCGGCCTCGAGGGGCGCTCCGACGGTGTGCTCGTCGACGACGTCTCCCCGGCGGACGCGATGATCTCCGTCGAGCCCGCGGTGTCGTGGCCTGCCGGTGGGGTCGAACCCACGATTCGCGCCTCATGCGTCGACGCCTTCGGCGTGCGTCGGCTGCAGCTGCTCGTTCGGCGAGGCGACGAGCCCATCGCGTGGCTCGCGTCCGAGGACGGCGCAGCCCGGCCGAACATCGGCGTGACGCACGCCTGGCGCGGGCTCGACGAGGTCGGCAACCCCGTTCCGGCAGGGGTGTACACGGCGCGGGTGGAGTGCCTCGACGCACGCGATCGCGAGTCGTTCGCGGAGGTCGACCTCACCCTCGACCCCGCGGCCGCAACACCAGGCGACGCCGGGGTGGGGGCCGACGCCGGGGCGGACTCGTCAGAGGGCGGCGGCTGCGGCTGTCGAACGCCCTCGGGCTCCTTCGCCGGAGGGTGGCTCTGGGTCTTGCTTTCGTTTGGGGCCCGGCATCGGAGGGCCTCCCGCCGGTGTCTCCCGCCAGCGAAACGACCGCTCAAGGCGCGACAGGGACCCACGCCAAGGCGAAGCGGGTGACGCGCAGGTCGCCCTTGCGGGGGGGCACGGCGATGGCCTCGATGGCGGGGACGACGTCCGCGGCGCGTTGCGCCTCGAGCTCGTCTGACATCTCGGCTTCGAGGGCCGCGAGCTTCTCGCGCGCCTCCGCGAGCTGCGCCTCGGCGCGCGCGAGCGTCGAGCCTCGCTGTGAGACGCGGCCGGCCTTCCGCGCCGTGGTTGCGGCGCGGCTCGCGTGGCCGCGCGCAGTGCCACCCCCGAAGACCGCGCCGAGCACCGTCGTGCCGACGCCGAGCGCCGCGTCGAGCTGGGCAGAGCGCGCTTGGCCTCGCTCGCGCGCGACGCGCTCTTCGGCGCGCCGCACCTCGCCGCGCCCCCGCTCGAGGCGCTGCGTCCAGCGCTCGCGGAGCCTCCCGACCTCCCGGTCACGGCGCTCGCGCGCGTCTTGTCGCACGCGCGCGACCAGCTCGTCGTAGCCCTCTCCCGGTCTCGAGTAGAGCTTCGTCTCCGCGAGGACCTCGCCGAGCAGGCGCGTGAGGAAGAACATTCGCTCGACGTCCGAGAGGTGCGCGATGGACAAGATGGAGACGCGCGGTTTGCCTTCAGGCGTGTAGAGCAGGCGCTGCACGTCGAGCGGCTCGCCCTCGAGCCACGCCGCGAAGCCGGGGTTCGCGAGCACCGCGTTCAGGCGCATCGCGAGCGCTTGGCGGTCCTTGGCGGGGAAGAACGACTCGAGGTCCAGCACGCCGACACGCGCGAAGGGCGGCTCGAGCACGGCGCGGACGAGGCCGCCGAGGTCGAGCGAGCGACCGCCGCTCCAAGCGTGGTGCAGGAGGTTGGCGAGGAAGACGTGCTCGCGGGATTGGATGGGGTCGGCGTCGACGCCGAGGAGCGCCAAGAGCGAGCTCACGGCCGCATCGACGGCCTCGCGCAGAGACTCGGCGTCGGCGCTCTTCGGCGCGTCGAGCGAGCGGATGACGGCGAGCGGTCTGCCGGCGCTCGAGCCGGGGGTGTAGAGGGCGAGCTCTGCGGCGTCGCGGAGGCGCGCGATCCGGGCGCCGTCTTGGCCCCATTGCGCGAGGCCTTCGCGCCATTGCTTCGCGACGTCTCGGGCGCGCTCGGCGACCGACTGACCTCGGCGCGCGGCCTCCGCGACGTCGATCCATGGCTCGAAGTCGTCCGGCGCGAGCGACGGAAAGGTCAAGAGCAGGTTGCCGAGGTCACCTTTGGGGTCGATGCAGATCGCCGGCACGCCGTCGATGGCCGCTTCCTCGAGGAGCGAGACACACAAGCCGGTCTTGCCGCTGCCGGTCATGCCGACGCAGAAGGCGTGCGTGGTGAGATCGCGCGAGTCGTAGAGGAGCGGCGGCCCGGTCGGTGCGCTGGTCTCGGGGTCGAGGGTGCGGCCGAGGTAGAAGGCGCCGAGGTGCTCGTAGTCCGCGGGGCTCGGGATCATCGGCCGGACGATAGCAGCGTTCGGCGAAGAGCTCGGCCTCTCAGCCGTGCCCTCGGGCGCCGACGGCGAGGCGCCTCGGCTCTCGTCGACGCGCGCGGGCCCGTGCGAACGCCCGCGGGCTCGTGGGGACGTCCAGCTTCGGGGCCGCGGCGGCGACGTCCTCGAGCGGCCAATGCAGCCGCAGCACGGTGCGGGCGGGACAGTCCTCGAGCCGAACGATCACGGCGCCGTCATCACGTTCGATGGGCAGCACGGTCTGTTGGCCGCTCCCGGCGTCGGTCGCGCTCGCGAAGACGTCGCGGGTCGGGAGCCCGATCGCGCGTAGCTCGGCCCGCGCGCAGCGGTAGCGCACCAGCAGCTCGACGTGGCCGTAGGGGGCCGCGTTCCCGCGCTGCGATCGGAGCGCTTCGGCGTGGGTACGGTACGCGCCGGCCTCGAGGAGATAGCGCGTGGGCTCGAAGCCGAGGGAGAGGTCGTGCGGGGTGTCCACCGCGATCCCGCGGACGAACGCGGCGCCTCCGGCGAGCGGTGCGAGGGTCTCCACGTAGTGGGGCACGCGAGCGTCGAGATCGGGCGTGAGGCGTCGCTCGATGGCGAGGTCCCAGCGCCCCGGTCGTCGTGAGCGCTCGAGCCGCACGGACATCACGTCGGCCGCGAGCTTCGGTCCGCGCTCGCGTGGGCCGCGCGGGACCGGCACCACGCGCCACTGGCTCCCGCTCCGCGCCGCCCAGACGAGCGGCGTGGTCTCGACCTCTCCTCGCGAGCGGCCTTTCCATCCGAAGGCCGCGGTCTCGATCGCGACGCTGTCGGGCTCGAGCTCGACGACGTTGAAGCTAGGCCAGACGCGGGCGGATCGGTGAGTGGCCGCCCGCCGCACGCTGCTCGCGGTGCCTGCGCTCCCTGCGGAGGCGATGAGCACGTCGCCTTGCGCCGCGACGGTGGCGTCGAGCGAGCGCGCTGTCGCGTTGTGCTTGTGGCCGTGGAGGACCAGGACCGCGCGCCCGAGGTCGTGGAGCGCGGTCAACGCCGAGCCGGCGCCGAGGGCCGTCATCATCCACTCTTCGTGGTCGGCGTGCGCGAGCAAACGCGGCAGCACCTCGGTGACGCCCCAGCGGACGAGGCTCGAGCGTTCGCCCGCGTCGATGGGGTCGGTGTCGGTGAGCGGCGTGGGGACGAGGTGATGGTGAAGCAAGACGAGGATCGGCCAGTCGGGTTGGTGTCGCCCAATCTGCGCCGCGACGTGCAGGAGATCCTCACGGCGGAGGGTGCCTCCCGCCCCGAGGAGCCCGCGGGGTAGAAACGTCGAGTCGTAGGCGACGAGCCAGAAGGGCTGTCGGTGGAGCGTGTGCGGGACGACTCGGGCCAAGAAGGGGGAGCCGTCCAAGGCGCCGTGGACGAAGACGCCTCGTGGCGCGTTCGCGGCGAAGGCGCTCCAGAGCTCGCTCCGATGAGGGCCGACGAGGCCGCCCACGCGGCGGTCGTGGTTGCCCGGCACGACCGCGAAGGGGGTCGGCGCGCCGAGCGCCTCGGTGAGCGCCTCGTGGAGCCGACAGAACGCCGAGAGCGCGTGCGGCATGTCGAGCGCCGCACTCTCGAAGACGTCCCCCGAGATCACGACGAGGTCGACGTTCCGCCCGCGCTGCGCGCGCTCACGCGCCACGGCCGCGGCGAGGGCGTCGAGGATCTCCGGCTGCTCGCCACGCCCGGCGCCGAGGTGGAGATCGCTGAGGTGGAAGAGGACGGACACGCCGGAGGGTGGGCGCCTTCCGCGCCGATCGTGTGACGCGCCGACGGCGATGCCGTGACGGACTCGGCCCTCAGAACGTGAAGTGGCGCAGGCCCGCGAGCGCCTGGCGGAGGCTCGGGCGGAAGTCGGGGTGCGCGATGCTCACGAGCAGCTCACCGCGCCGGCGCAGCGACTGGCCGAAGAGGTTCACGGCGCCGTGCTCGGTCACGACCCAGTGGACGTGGCCGCGGGTCGTCACGACGCCCGCGCCCTCGACGAGCGTGGGCGTGATGCGCGAGAGGGTGCCGTTCTTGGCGGTGGAGGGGAGGGCGATGATCGGTTTTCCGCCCTCGGAGAGGGCCGCGCCCTGGATGAAGTCCATCTGGCCGCCGATGCCGCTGTAGATCTGGTGGCCGAGGCTGTCGGCCTGCACCTGACCGCTGAGGTCGACCGCGAGCGCCGAGTTCACGGCCACGACGCGTGGGTTCTTTCGGATGAGCTCGATGTCGTTGGTCCGGTCGCAGGGGTGCATCTCGACGAGCGGGTTGTCGTCGACGAAGCGGTAGAGGCGCTCGCTGCCCATCACGAAGCTCGTCGCGAGGCGGCCGGCGTGGATCGCCTTGAAGCGATTGGTGATGACGCCCTGCTCGACGAGGTCGACGACGCCGTCCGAGAACATCTCGGTGTGGACGCCGAGGTCGCGCTTGTGCCCGAGGCGCGAGAGCACCGCGTCGGGGATCGCGCCGATGCCGAGCTGCAGGGTCGAGCCGTCCTCGACCAGCGCGGCGATGATCTCGCCGATGGTCTCCTCGACCTTCGAGCGCGGCGCGGCGGCGCGCGCGTGCGGGCCCGCGTCGTCGAGGCAGAAGGCGTCGATGCGATCGAAGGGGACGACGGTGTGGCCGTGCGTCCGAGGCACCTTCTCGTCGATGACCGCGAGGACGAGCCGCGCCCGCCGCGTCGCCTCGAGCGCGGCGTCCACGCTCGTGCCCAGCGTGCAGAGGCCGTGGCGGTCGGGGGGCGAGAGCCGCACGAAGCAGGCGTCGAGCTCGACGATGCCGCGCCGGAAGAGGTGCGGGACGTCCTTCAGGAAGACCGGCACGAAGTCCGCCTCGCCCCGGTTGACCGACCCTCGGAGCGCCGGCCCCGTGAAGAAGGAGACGCTGCGGATGCGCGGGCTGTGCTCGGGGGCCGCGAAGGGGACGGGCCCCTCGAGGTGGAGGTGGTAGACGGTGACGCGCTCGAAGTCTCGGCGCGCACAGAGCGCCTCGAGGAGCGGCGTGGGCGTCATCGCCGCGCCCTGAATGAAGACGTGCCCGTGATCGGGGACCTTCGCCACTACGGCGGCGGCGTCCACCGCGCGTGATCGCCACATCGGATCGAACGTCATCGAGGACCTCCGCCCGCAGGCGTACTGCGGGCGGTCGGGGGAGAGCAAGGCGGTATCGCAGGCCTGGCAATCGTGCGAAGCTCCACCTGCCGCGTTGCGCGCTGGCAGCGTGGGAGGGAGAACGCGCCGAGCTCATGTCGAACCCCAAGATCTTCGTCCTCGACACGAACGTCCTGCTGCACGACCCGCAGGCCATCTTCAAGTTCGAGGAGAACACCGTCGTCATCCCGATCTACGTCATCGAGGAGGTCGACCAGTTCAAGAAAGAGTCGAGCGAGCGGGGGCGCAACGCGCGGTCCATCGCGAGGACGCTCGACCAGCTCCGCGAAGAGAGCGGCCACTCCCTGCAGGAGGGCGTCGACATCGCGGAGGGGGGCCACCTGATCATCGCGACGCCGGACGACGCGGAGCTCTGGCGCAACCGCGACAACAAGCAGATGGACCACGCGATCATCCGGACGGCGCTCGCCCAGCGCGACGCCCACCCGGATCGCGCGGTCGTCTTCGTGACGATGGACTCGAACCTCCGCATCCGAGCCGACGCGCTCGGCCTCCGCGCGGAGAACTACGAGGGCGGACGGATCCACGTCACCGAGCTCTACACCGGCATCGTGAAGGTGTTGGCGCCCAAGGAGCTCGTCGACGTGCTCGGGAAGCGAGACGCCGTCGACCTCGCCGTCCTCGAGGGCGCGAACGTCCCCGCCGCCCAGAGCGTGGACGAGGCCTCGATGGAGGAGGGCGCGGAGAAGCCCGCCAGCGAACCGCCGCGCGAGGCGCCGCGTGAGAAGAAGCGGGCCGAGCCGACCCTCGTCGACTCGATGCACCCCAACGCGGGCGTCGTGATGGAGGCGCGCGACAATCGGCGTCACACCGCGCTCGGTCGCTGGGACGCGACGCATCGTCGCGTCGTGCCGCTCCGGGTCGGCCGCGACGGCGCGTGGGGCATCCGGCCGCGCAACCTCGAGCAGACGATCGCGCTCGATCTCCTGCTCGACCCGGACGTGCAGCTCGTGACGCTGGTCGGCAAGGCGGGCACCGGCAAGACGCTGCTCGCGGTCGCAGCAGGCCTGCAGCGCGTGCTCGACGAGGGCGCGTACGCGCGGCTCGTGGTGTCGCGCCCGATCTTCCCGCTCGGACGCGACGTGGGCTACCTGCCCGGCACGATCGAGGAGAAGCTCAACCCCTGGATGCAGCCGATCTTCGACAACCTCGAGTTCATCTTCGCCGCGAACCGCCGTCGCATGAGCGACCACCGCGATTACCAGGAGCTGATCGCGAGCGGGATGTTGCAGATCGAGCCCCTCACCTACATCCGGGGTCGCTCGCTGCCCAACCAGTTCCTCATCGTCGACGAGGCTCAGAACCTCACGCCGCACGAGGTGAAGACGGTCATCACGCGCGCCGGCACCGGCACGAAGATCGTGCTGACCGGCGATCCCGACCAGATCGACAACCCCTACGTCGACGCCGCCAGCAACGGCCTGACGATGGTCGCCGAGCGTTTCCGCGACGAGCTGATCAGCGGCCACGTCACGCTCACGAAGGGCGAGCGCTCCGAGCTCGCCGAGCGCGCGACGCAGCTGCTGTGAGAGGGGTGGCGAGGCAGCTCGGTCGTTCGCGCGCGCAGCTCGAGCTGGACGCGCGGCTCCGGCTCGTCGCGAAGGCGGCGCTGCGCCTCCCCGCCCTCGTGGGCCGCGGCGTGCGCGACGAGCGCGCGCGGCTCTTGGCGAAGCACGCGCGCCGCGAGCGGCTCGACCCGAGCTGGGCGATCGCGGCCGAGCCGGTGGCGCACACCACCCGGAGGGCCCTCGACGACGCGCGGGCGCTGGCGCGAGAGGTCGAGGGGCAGCGCCTCTACCTCGAGCGGCTCGACGAGCTGGACCTCGAGCTCGACGTGCTGGAGTCGTTCGGGGATCCGCGGCGCACGCGCGCGCTCGCCCGGCGGCGCTGGCCGACCGGGCGGACCGAGGTGGTGCTCGGGCGGCGCGCGACGCTGCGGAGCGTGGCGGACGCGCTGCTCGAGGAGGTGCGGCTCGACGCGCCCGAGCCGCCGACGGTGGAGGCGCGCGCCCTCGCGGGGATGGTCCGGGCGCTCGCGGCCCACGCGGGCATCGCGCCGGAGGTGAAGATCGAGCCTGGCCTGGTCGCGAACGCCGCCGCGGGCGAGCGCACGGTCTTCCTCGCCGACCGACGCTTCGGCGCGCGCGAGGCGCGTCGGCTCGCGGTCCACGAGGTCCTAGGTCACCTCGTCGCCGCCGCGAACGGGCGCGCCCAGCCGCTCGCGCTGCTCTCGGTGGGCACCGCGGGGGCCTTCGAGGATCAGGAGGGGCTCGCGCTCACGCTCGAGGAGGAGGCGGGGCTGCTCGACGGACGCCGCGCGCGGACCTTCGCGGCGCGCGTGATCGCGACCGACGCGGTCCACGACGGGGCCGATCCGAGCGAGCTGGTCGTGTTGCTGGAGCGCGACCACGGCTTCGAGCCGGAGGAGGCCATCGCCCTCGTCGAGCGCGCGTTCCGCGGAGGAGGGCTCGCCCGCGACGCGAGCTACCTCTTCGGCTGGGTGCGGGTGCGGCGCGCGCTCACCCGCGGCGCGACGACGGTCGACGAGCTGCGCTGGGGCAAGGTCGCGCTCGGGGCGCTCGAGGGCCTGCGGGCGCTCCTCGGTCGGGGAGCATTACGCCCACCCGGGCCTCACCGCCCGAGCTTGGCCGAGAGCTTGGCCGCGACCGGGCCGGGCACGAGCGCCTTCACGTCGCCGCCGAGCTTCGCGGCCTCCTTGATGAGGTTCGAGGAGACGTAGAAGTAGGCGTCGTCGGCCATGATGAACACGGTCTCGACGTCCTCGTTGAGGTGCCGGTTCATGTTGGCCATCTGCAGCTCGTACTCGAAGTCGGCGACCGCGCGCAGCCCGCGGAGGATGATGCGCGCCCCCTTGCGCTTGCAGTAGTCGACGAGCAGGCCGTCGAAGGTGTCCACCTCGACCCGGCCGGGCTCCGCGCCCATCTCCGCCACCGACTCGCGGATGAGCTCGATGCGCTCCTCGACGGAGAAGAGCGCCTGCTTGCGCGGGTTGTGGAGGACGGCGACGACGATGCGCTCGAACGCGACGAGCCCGCTCTTGAGGATCGAGGTGTGCCCGTTGGTGATGGGATCGAAGGATCCGGGGTAGACGGCGACGACGCTCATGGTCTCCTCGTGGCCCGAGGGCGGTAGGTGAAGCGATGCTCCGACGACGCGTGTGAGGTCAGCCCAAGCCTTCCGTCCTCACGAACGACACGGCAGTGTCACCATACTCGTAGGTCGCGAAGGGGGCGAGCCCAGACAGAGGCGTCGCCTTCGGGTGCTCGAGGACGAGCGTGGCGTCCGGCGCGAGCGCCCCGGCGCGTACGAGGGCGCGCGCGAGCTCGGGCAGCGTCGCCGCGTTCGCGTAGGGTGGATCGGCGAAGACGAGGTCGAAGGGGCCGTCGGCGGCGACCTTGGCGGCGGCGTCCGCCTTGCCGAGGTCGTAGGGCCGGATCGTCACCCGCGCCTCGAGCCCCAGGGTGGCGACGCTCTCGCGCAGGCTCGCGAGCGCGCGCCGATCACGCTCGACGAGCACGGCGTCCGCGGCGCCCCGGCTCAAAGCCTCGAACGAGAGCGCGCCCGTCCCCGCGAAGAGGTCGAGGACCCGCGCCCCCTCGATCAGCCCGCGCGCGACGAGGGCCGAGGCGAGGGCCTCGCGGACCCGCTCGGACGTCGGCCGGGTGTGCTCACCGACGTGAGGCCGGAAGCGCCGCCCACGCAGCGCCCCGCCGACGACGCGGAAGCTCAAAAGTCGAAGCCGAAGCTCATCCCGGCTTCGGTGCGCCCCGCGAGCGGGGTCAGGCGGATGTTGCGGAGCGCGGAGGCCGGCTCGTCGTCGTCGCCGCCCAGGCTGAGGATCGCCCAGGCCACGCCGCCGACGATCATCGCCGCGCCGAGCCCGTAGCCGATCCATTGGCGCCGCGTGTTGCGGGAGCGGGCGTCACAGGCGTCCTCGCCGCCCTCGACGCCGAAGGTGCCGTCGCCGCAGATGCGCTGGTCGGTCTGCGCCAGCAAGAGCATCCGCTGCAGCGGGGTGAGGCCGGGCTCGGTCGGCGAGACGGGGCCGCCCGCGAGGCGCGCCTCGAGGTCCGCGCGCTCTTGCCGCTGACCCATCGCGCCGCTCGTGCCGATGCCGCCGAGGACGACGAGCGCGGCGCCGACGGCGGCCACGCCGACGCCGGGCAGCCAGCGGAGGTTCGTCCGCGAGGTCGCGATGAGGTTCGCGCGGACCTCGCTCTGGTCGTCCGCGACGATGCGGACGCTGCCGCGGAAGGTGTCGTGCCCGTCCGCGGAGATCTCCAGATCGCGCTGCCCCTCCGCGACCTCGTCGACCAGGATGACGCCCGCCTCGTCGGTGCGGCCGACCTCGCGACCGTCCAGGACGACGAGGGCGCCGGGGACGTTCGTCGCGATCCGGACCGAGCCGTACTGGGTCTGGTCGGTGAAGCGCGCGAGATATCGCGCGGCGCGGGGCCGGAGCGGGTCGATGTCGGTCTGACCGCGCGGGATGGTGTCGGTGAGCGACCCCTCGATCTGACCGCTCTCGGAGTTGAAGAAGTAGAGCGTGAGGGCGAAGTCGTAGCTCGCGCCCGCGCCCGTGCGGCGCACAGTCCCGTAGACGATGCGTCCCTGGCCCAGCTCGTTGGCGATCTCTGCCATGCAGGCCGCGTCGGGCTCGTCGCAGCCGTGCACCATCGACATCTGCGCGAGGGTCACGTCCGCTTGGCTCACGGCCCAGCCAGGGACCTGGCTCGCGGCGTGGCGCAGCGCGCCCGTCAGGTTGCGCGCGAGCTCCTCGTCGCCCTCGACCGAACGAATTCCGAGGACGATGGCGCTCGTCTGAGCGGCAACCGGGAGGGTGGTGAGGGCGAGAACGAGAGCCGAGAGGG
Source organism: Myxococcales bacterium (assembly GCA_019637115.1). Lineage (GTDB taxonomy): Bacteria > Myxococcota_A > Polyangia > Polyangiales > Houyiibacteriaceae > JACKEH01. The sequence continues at coordinate 18,492 of JAHBWH010000004.1, forward strand.
TGCCCCAGAGGCGGCGTCGCATGGCGGGTAGGGTATGCGAGCGAGCCCGGGGGAGGCAATCCCACGGTGCCCTCCCAAGGCGAGGGGGGCGCCGAATGTTCCACGAGGAGCCGGCGTCTCATGGGGGCGAGCCTCCCGGGGCCCCCCTCCCGAGGTGCCTCTCTGGACCCAGATGTTGAGCCCCCCCGAGCGCAGTGTTACTCCCAACGCAGGCCCCTCCATGCCCGCGCCCTCGAAGGTCTGCCCGCTCTGTAGCCTGCGCTACGACGCCGGGGCGATCTTTTGCCAGCGCGACGGGGCCCGGCTCGTGTCCGAGGCGCCCAGCGATCCCTTCGTCGGCCGCGAGATCCTGGGGCAGTTTCGCATCGCGGAGGCCATCGGCTCCGGGGGCATGGGCACCGTCTATCGCGCGCATCAAGCGAGCCTCGACCGCGACGTCGCGGTGAAGATCCTGCACCCGGACCTCACGCAGAGCGCCGACGCGGTCCGCCGTTTCCATCGGGAGGCGAAGGTCGCGACGAGCCTCGAGCACCCGAACCTAGTCCGCGTGTTCCTCTTCGGGGAGCTCCCGGAAGACAAGAGCCTCTACCTGGTGATGGAGCACCTCGCGGGGCGCCCGCTCGTCGACGCCCTCGAGCAGGACGGGCTCTTCACCTTGCCGAGGGCCCTCCACGTCGCCGCGCAGATCTGCGACGCCGTCGGAGCGGCGCACGCCAAGGGCATCGTGCACCGCGACGTGAAGCCCGAGAACGTGATGCTCGTGGAGCGCTTCGGCGACCCCGACTTCGTCAAGGTGCTCGACTTCGGCATCGCGAGGTTGCTCTGGGATCAGCAGTCGGCGCTCACGCAGACCGGCGTGATCTTCGGGACCGCGCGCTACATCTCCCCCGAGGGCGCGGCGGGCGAGCCCACGGACGCGCGCAGCGACGTCTACTCGATCGGGGTGCTGGCCTATCAGCTCCTGACGGGGGTGACGCCCTTCGACGCGAGCACCCCCGTGTCGATGCTGATGAAGCACATCCACGACTCGGCGCCGCCGCTGCGGCAGCGGGGCGAGGGGCGGCGGGTGCCTCAAGTGATCGCCGACGTGGTGATGCGGGCGCTGGCGAAGAACCCCGACATGCGCTTCGACGACGCGGGGGTGATGGGCCAAGCGCTCCGTCGCGCCGCAGATCTGGCGGCGATCTCGCTGCCGACCGGCTTCGGCGGTGCCCGCGCGAGCTGGCAGCCGAGCGCGCCCGCCGCCGCCCCGCGGGCGCGACGCGAGGCGACGCCGACCGACCGCGTCCGCAGCGAGCGCCGGGAGACGACCGACGTGGCGCGGCACGGGCGCCGAGGGGAGTCCACGGCGGCGCTCGTCGCGGGCATCCCAGGCCTTCCGTCTCGTCCGCGGTGGACGACGATGTTCCTCGCGTTCGTCCTCGGCGCGTCGGCCGTCGTCGGCGCCGTCTTCGCCATCCGGCACTTCACGAGCGACGACACCGTCGTCACCGAGCGCCGAGAGCTGCTCACACGCGCGCGCGAGGCGTTCGCGCGCGGCGACCTCGACGCGCCCGCCGACGAGAACGTGCTCGCCCTCACCGCGCGCGTCCTCGAGCTCGAGCCGGAGCATCGCGGCGCCGCACGGCTCCGCCGCGAGGTGGGGCTCGCGCTCCGAGAGCAGGCGCTCGCCAAGCGCGAGGCCGAGGATCTCGAGGGGGAGCGCGAGATCTGGCGGCGCCTGCTCGCGTTCTTTCCAGAGGACGCCGCCGCGGCGTCGCGCGTCGCGGAGCTGAGCGAGATGCTCTCTGCGGCCCCCGTCGAGCCAGGCCTCCAGATCAGCCCCGAGCGGCGCGTGCTCGGCGAGGCGCTGACCTTCGAGGCGGTGCTGGCCGAGGGCGAGGCCGTGGGCGAGGACGGGCGCTTCGAGATCTGGCGCGCGGGGCGGCGGGTCGCGACCGTGCCTGCGGTTCGCGCGGGGATCGAGCGGCAGTGGCTCGGCACCACGACGATCCGGACGGCGGGCGCCCACGAGGTGCGCTTCGTCGTCACCGGCGCGCCCTCGCTCGCGGCGACGATCGAGATCGAGCGCGCCACGACGGTCGCCGCGCGGATGACCAGTGTCACCCCGGCCGCGGTGACGACGCTCCAGCCGATCATGACGACGCCGACCCCGCCGCCCCCACCCGCGATGGTGGACGACGGCATCGACTGGAGCTTGCCGTCGACCATGACCACCACGATGACGGACTCGCCGACGGCGCCCGTCGCGCCCTCTTTGCCTCCACCGCACACGGGCGCGCCGCCGCCGGAGCCTTGGACGGGAGGCTGACGCAGGCCTGGCACGTCGATCCCCCGTCCCCTACGCTCGGCGGCCGTGACCGTCGACGCCCCCATCTCCTCCGAGGCTCCGCCCGAGCGTCCGGCCCCGAAGCGCCGCGCGCGCATCCGGCCCGCACACGCGATCATCGGCGGCCTGCTCGGCGCGGTCGGCGCGTTCATCGGCAGCGGCCTCTTCATGCTCGCCGCGATGGTCGTCGTCTTCGCTGGCGATCCGCCCGACCCCGCGACCCTGCGCACCCCGGAGTTCCTCGAGTCGATCATGAAGAACTTCCCGATCGTCGCCTCGAGCGTCGTCGGGACGGCAGTCTTCCTCACCGGCGTGCCGCTGCTGACGGCGAAGCTCTCGAAGACGTCCATCCGCGAGGGCCTCGGCTTTCGGCCCGCGCCGCTCGTCGCGTTCGTGCTGGCGCCGGTCGGCATCTTGGCCCTCGGCCCCACCTCCGAGCAGCTCGTGCGCTTCATGAAGTGGGCGGCGCCCTCGGCGAGCCTGAACGCGCTCGAGAGCATCGGCGCGCTCGTGAGCGCCCACCCCGCCTGGATGCTCTGGCCGATCATCGCGCTCTGCCCTGGCATCGCCGAGGAGGTCTTCTTTCGCGGGCTCGTCCAGCGCGCGGCGGGCTTCGGCGTTCGCGCGATCGTGATCAGCGGGATCACGTTCTCGTTCTTCCACCTCGACCCGCACCACGTCGCGGGCGTGCTCCCGCTCGGTTTCTACCTCGCGTGGCTCGGCGCCCGGACGGGCTCGACCTGGGTGCCCATCGTCGCGCACATCGTGAACAACTCGATGGCGCTGCTCGCGTCGAAGATCGTCGGCACCGAGTCCATGGCCGACGAGACGATGCCGATCTGGATCATGCCGATCGGCTGGGTCGTCTGCGCGGGCTGCTGCTACGTGATCTGGCGCGCGACGAAGGACCGCGCGCGCTGGCTCGGGCCGGCGGCGGAGCCCGGCGCGACCGCCGACCCCGACGCGCCGAAGGTCAGCCCCGACTGGCGCATCGTGCGCGCGATGGGGGCCCACGAGGAGGTGCTCGGCTACGTCCGCGGCGCGACGCTCGTAGCGCTCGACCCGGTGGCGAGCGCGCGCGAGGCGCGGGGCGCAGGGCCGAGCTGGGGAGGGCTCTCGGGCGTGCAGTTCGTGGGGCAGTTCCACCCAGGCCCGGCCTGGGACGACTATGCGCGGCACGTCGTCGACCTCGACAGCGCCGTCGGCAGCGCCGCCCACCGCGAGGCGAGCGAGGCGCTGATGGGCTTCGCGCTCGAGGACCTCCGCAGCCGCGAGCCGCTGCCGAACGCGGCGTTTCGTGTGCATGGCGACCAGGCCTTCGTGATGGTCCTCCCCGCGAAGATCGTGCAGCCGCCATCGGAGGACGCGCCGCCCTCGCCCGTGGGCCTCGCGTCCGTTTCCGGGTCCGGCGCCGTTTCTCCTTCTGGGTCCGAGTCCGTTTCCGCGTCCGCGTCCGCGTCCGCGTCCGTTTCCGGGTCTGAGTCAGGGTCCGAGTCAGGGTCCGAGTCAGGGTCCGAGTCAGGGTCCAGGTCGGGCGCCGAGTCCGGGGTCGGGTCGGGGGCCGAGTCCGGGTTCGGGTCGGGGTCCGAGTCCGGGTTCGGGCCCGGGGCCGAGTCCGTGGCCGACGCCGTGCCCACGACCACGGCTGACGCGCCCAAGGAGCCCGGGGCATGAGCGAGCCCGGCTCGCCCGACGGGCCTTCGAACCAGCGAGACGAGGACGCCGACGCGCCGCGTGGGCGCTCCCGCGCGACGTCGAAGGGTCCGCTCGAGCGCGCTCTGGACGGCGCGCCCGACGAGCGCGTCGACCGGGGCGACGACGCAGAGGCGGCGCCGCGGGGCGTCGGGGTCGTCCGGCTCCATCGCCTCCTCACGCTCGCGATGTGGGCGACCTTCATGACGGGCTTCTTCTGGCGCGAGCACCAGCCGTGGTTCTTCTCTGGCGCCCTGACCATCGGTTTCGTCCGCAGCGCGCTCACCGCCGTCGTGCAGCGGAGCATCGTCTACGCCGCGTTCGCTCTCGTCTTCCTCGTGGGCGCGGTGGCGGTGCTGCTCCAAGCCGGCGGTCACGTCGTGATCGAGTGGTGGCACGTCGGCTACGCGCTCGGCGCGATGCTGCTCGTGATCCTGCTCGCGTGGCGCGTTCGCCGGCTTCGGTGACCGCCGACCAGTTCGGCCTCTTCGCAAGCGTGGTGATCAGTGTCCGGTCCGCCCTGGCACGTGAATCTCGCATGTTGACGCCTGTCGACTCCTTGGCAACCCTGGCGAGATGAAGTTGATCTTCGTCTTCGGGCTCTGCTTCTTCGCTTTCGGTTGTGGCTCCGGGGTAGGGACCGAAGGTGATGTCGTTGGTGGTCCATGCGTTGGTGACGCGGACTGCGCTGGGGGATCGCGATGTCTGCTTGGGGGCGACTTCCCGGGCGGGACTTGCTCCGTCATCTGTGCGAGCGACGCAGACTGCCCCTCGGCGACAGCCTGCATCGACAAGATGGGGGGCGTGTGCTTGACGCTGTGTAGCTTCGACGATGACTGTCGTCGCGGCTACGAGTGCAAGGACGAGAGCCGACGAGGTGCCGCAGGGTCGGCGACCGTGTGTATCGACTGAACGTCGCGCCCTGTCTGCAGTCGCTTGCGGGGCCGTAATCTTCGCGCCATAAAGCGCCGTGCGTTTGTCGCTAGTCTCTGGCCTGTCTCTGGTCTTCGTCGCCTTCGGGAGCGTCGCGGCTCAGCCGGACGCGCCCAGCGGCCGGCTTGACGCAGACGGCGACGACCCGCCAAGTCGCCTCAGCCTCGACCGAGCTCGAACGCTCGGCGCGGATGCGTCCCCTCGGGTGCGGGCCGCCGAGCTCGAGCGAGCCGTCGCCGAGAGCGCGCGTGAGCACGCGGCCATGCCGCGGATCCGAAACCCGATCCTCTCCTTGCGGGCGCTCGTGGGCGTGCCCGATGACGCGGCGGCGACCTACGCCGTGACCCTGGGCTTCCCGTTCGATCTCACGGGCCGGCGGTCTCTCCGCTCCTCCGAAGCGGACATCTTGGCCGAGGAGGCAGAAGCGCAGATCGAGCTCGAGCGGATCGAGGCACGCGCGCGCGCGACGACCGCGACGGCGCGCGTCTACGCGGGTCAGGAGCTGGTCCAGATCGCTGAGTCACGCGTGCGCCTGGCGGTGTCGCTCCGGGAAGCGACGCAGGCGCGCGTCGACGCGGGCGCCGCGACCGCGCTCGACGCCATGCTCGCCGCCCAAGAGCTCGGTCGCGCGGGCGCGATGCTCGAGGCGAGCCGCCGGGAGCTCGAGGCGGCGCGCGATGCGCTCCGCGAGGTGCTCGACCTCGGTCCGCTGGCGCCGGTCCGCGTCGAGGCGCTCGGGCTCCCCCAGATGCCGCCGGGCTTGAGCCTCGCGCGGGCCGTCGAGATCGCTGCGGACCAGCGACGCGAGCCTCAGCTCCTCCGCCTCGCCGCGCGGCGGCTCGAGGTCACCGAGGATCGGCTCTTCGCGGAGTCCGTCTCGCCGCTGACCATCTCCGCCGAGTACGAGGTCCAGACCAACTCGCAGCGCCTCTCGTCGTTCGGCGTCGGCGCGTCGATGGAGCTCCCGCTCGCGTGGACGGCACAGGGTGACCGCGCCGTCGCGCGGAGCAGCGCGGTCGCGAGCGCAGGACGCGCCGAGCTGGTCCAGCGCAGCGCGGCCCGCGACGCAGCCACCGCTTGGCGCGCGTTGACGGGCACGCTCGCCGAGCTCCGTACGCTGGAGCAAGAGGCCTTGCCGGCCACCGAGCGGGCCCTCGAAGCGACCGAGGAGCTCTTGGCCCGCGGCGCGGTCGATTCGTTCCGGCTCTTGCTCGCGCGTCGGGAGCTCTTCGAGCTGCGCGCGCGGAGGGCCGAGCTCGTGCTCGCCGCGTGGGTCGCCCACGCCGAGCTCGAGCGGGCTGTAGGAGGCGAGCTGTGAGCGAGTCCGAGATGCTGCCGACGTCCTTGCCCGCTTCGCGAGCGACCACCGAGGCCAAAAAGGTGAAGACGCAGGGCCCCGAGCCGAGCGCGGCCAAGCCCCTGGTCGCGGGCGCGGTCGGGCTGCTCTTGGGGGTGCTTGGGACGGTCGCGGTCCTCGGCGGGGGAGAGGCCGACGGCGTGAGCGAGCCGGCGCCCGCGCCGTCGCGCGTCGTCCGCCTGACGCCACAGCTCGCGACGAACGCGCGCCTCGCGGTGGAGGCGACCGAGTCGTCCGAGGTCGCGCCCGTGCTCGACCTCGTCGGCACGGTCGAGTTCGACGAGCGGCGGGTGGCCGACGTCGGCGGCCGCATCGAGGGGCGGATCGTCCAGATGCTCGTCTCGGTCGGTGATACGGTCGAGGAGGGGCAGGCGGTCGCGCAGATTGAGTCTCCCGCGCTCGGCGAAGCGATGGCGGACTTGCTCGCCGCGCGCGCGCGCCTCGTCGCGGCGCGCACGGGGGCCGCGCGCGAGACGAGCCTCCGCCAGCGGCAGCTCACGACGGCCGTCAGCGTCGAGGACGCGACCGCGACGGTGGGGGCGCTCGACGCCGAGGTGACGGGCGCCGAGCAGCGCCTCCTCGCGCTCGGGCTCGGCGCCGCCGAGCTGCGCCGCATCGAGCAGGGCGGCGCGCCGCCCCGACGCGTCACGCTGCGCTCGCCCATCGCGGGTGAAGTGATCGAGCGCTTCGCGCACCTCGGCCAGGTCGTCTCGGCGACGGAGCCCATCCTCCGGGTCGCCGACCTCTCGTCGGTCTGGGTGATGCTCGAGGTCTACGAGCGCGACCTCTCGCGCGTCCGGATGGACGACGAGGTCGAGATCCTCTCGGAGGCGTATCCGGGAGAGACCTTCCCCGGGCGGGTGAGCTACCTGGACGCGCTCATCGACGAGCGGACACGATCGGCCGGCGTCAGGATCGTCGTGGACAACGCGGATCGCCGCCTGCGACCGGGTCATTTCGTGCACGCGCTGCTGACGTCGGCGGGCGAGGTGCGACCCGCGATCATGCTGTCGCGACGTGCCATCGTGCAGGTGGACGGCCAGCCGACCGTCTTCGTCGAGGCGGGCGAGCTCGCGTTCGAGCCCCGCGCGATCGAGCTGGGGGCAGCGGTGGCGGATCGCGTCGAGGTCGTCGCGGGCCTCGCGGCTGGCGAACGCATCGTCACCGAGGGCGCCTTCGCGTTGAAGAGCGAGATGCAGCGCTGAGGCGCTGAGGAGCCGAAGATGCTGGAACGGATCGTCACGTTGGCGGTCGGCCGTCGCCTCGCGGTGGCTGGTGTGGCCATCGCGGTGCTCGTCAGCGGGTATTTTGTCGTGCCGGCGCTGCCGATCGACGCCGTACCCGACGTCACGACGACGCAGGTCGTCGTGCTCACCGAGGCGTCGGGGCTCTCCGCCGAGGAGATGGAGCGCTTCGTCACCTTCCCGGTCGAGATGGGCGTCACGGGCCTCCCCGGCCTGACCGAGATGCGCTCGGTCACGCGCGGCGGCTTGTCGGCCGTGACCATCGTCTTCAACGACGACACCGACGTCTGGTTCGCGCGGCAGCTCGTGAGCGAGCGGCTCCGCGACATCGAGGCGAACATTCCCTCGCATTTCGGGCGCCCTCAGCTCGCGCCGGTCTCGACCGGCCTCGGCGAGATCTACCAATTCGTCCTCCGCAGCGACCGCCACACGTCGATGCAGCTGCGCGAGATGCTGCAATGGGAGGTGTCGCCCCGGCTCCGCGGGGTGCCGGGCGTCATCGAGGTCAACGCGATGGGGGGCGCGGCCAAGGAGTACCAGGTGGTGCTCGACCCGCGTCGGCTCGCGGCGCACCGGCTCACGCTTGGCCAGGTGCTCGACGCGCTCAACGACAACAACGCGAGCGTCGGTGCGGGGTGGATCGAGCGGGGCGCCGAGCAATTCGTGATCCGCGGCGACGGTCAGCTCCGGACGGTGGACGACATCGGCGCGGTGGTCGTCTCGACCAGCGAGGACGGCACGCCGGTCTTGGTGCGGCACCTCGGCGAGGCGCGCGTCGGTGCGGCGCTGCCCTACGGCGTCGTGACCCGTCAGGGGGAAGGCGAAGCCGTGACGGCGATCGTCCTCATGCTCGTTGGGCAGAACTCTCGCAGCGTCGTGCAGGCCGTGCACGCGCGCATGGACGAGATCCGCGCCGACCTCCCGGAGGGGGTCGAGGTGGACGTGGTCTACGACCGCGCCTCGTTCATCGGACGGACGCTGACGACGGTCGGCACCAACCTGCTCGAGGGCGCGCTCCTCGTCGGCCTCGTGATCTTGGTCTTCCTCGGGAGCTTCCGCGCGAGCATCCTCGTCACGCTCGGGATCCCCTTCTCGATGATCCTCGCGTGCGCCGGGATGATCTACCTGGGTGTCCCGGGCAGCCTGATGTCGCTCGGGGCGATCGACTTCGGGCTCCTCGTCGACGGACCCATCGTCATGGCCGAGGCCGTCATCGCGAAGCTCGCGATCGACGGCCTCAAGGAGGAACGGCGCATCGAGTCGATCGCGGCGGCGCTGCGCGTCGTCGCGCGCCCGGTCGTCTTCTCGGTGCTGATCATCCTGCTCGTCTACCTGCCGCTGCTGACGCTCGAAGGGGTCGAGGGGAAGATGTTCCGGCCGATGGCGACGACGATGGGCCTCGCCCTCGCGGGCTCGGTCATCTTCGCCCTCTTCGTCTTCCCGGCTGGCGCCGCGATCCTGCTGCGGCTCCCGAAGAAGCCGGGCCACCACGGCCTGCTCGCGAAGCTCGACGCGCCCTACGCGCGACTCGTGACCTGGGCGATGCGCCGCCGCGGACCGCTGCTCCTCGGCGCGGTCTTGCTCTTGTTGGCGACGTTCCCGGTCGCCCGAGGCTTGGGCGCCGACTTCGTGCCGCGCATCGACGAGGGCGACATCGTCGTGGCGGCGCGCCGCATCCCCAGCATCGGGATGAGCGAAGCCCGCCGTCTCGACCTCGAGATGGAGCGCATCCTGCATCGCTTCCCCGAGGTGCTCAGCACCGTCGGTCAGACGGGCCGCTCCGAGGTCGCGACCGACCCGGTGGGCATGGACAACACCGACATCCTCGTGCGCCTCCGTCCGCACGAAGAGTGGACGACCGCCTCGGATCTCGACTCCCTCGGCGAAGCGATGAAGGAAGCGATCGAGGCCGAGGTCCCCTCGACCTTCGTCTCCATCTCGCAGCCGATCGAGGACCGTACGAACGAGATCATCTCGGGGTCGCGGTGCGACGTCGCGATCTTGGTCTTCGGCGACGACATCCAGCGGCTCTCCGGGATCGGTCGTGAGATCATGACGGTGCTGCGGCAGGTGCCGGGCGCCGGCGACGTGCGCATGGAGCGCCCGCTCGGCCTGCCGATGCTCGAGGTCAAGCCAGACCGGGCGCGCCTCGCGCGCTACGGCATCCCGGTCTCCGACGTGCTCGCGGCGGTCGAGGCCTCGCGGCAGGGGCGACACGTGGGACATGTCTTCGAGGGCCAGCGCAAATACGACCTGCGGGTGATCGTGCCCCCGACGGATCTGCGGGCCGAGTCGTTCGGGAACCTCCCGATCGGGTCGCGAGACGGGCAGCTCATCCCGCTCGGGCAGCTTGCGTCGATCGAGGAGATCGACGGACCGGCGCAGATCAGTCGGCAGGACATGCGCCGCCGCGTGCGCATTGAGGTCAACATCCGCGGCCGCGACCTCGTGAGCTTCGTGGAGGACGCGCGCCGCACCGTGGGCGCGCAGATCGACCTTCCGGACGGCTACGAGATGGAGTGGGGCGGCCAGTTCGAGAACTTCGCGCGCGCGAGCGAGCGCTTGGCGATCGTCGTGCCGCTCGCGCTCGCGATCATCTTCGTGATGCTCTTCTTCGCGTTCGGCGAGGTCCGTTACGCGCTCGCGGTCTTCTCCGGCGTGCCCTTCGGCCTGATCGGCGGCATCGTCGCGCTCGCGGCGCGGGACCTGCCGTTCAGCATCCCGGCCGCGGTCGGCTTCATCGCGCTCTGCGGCATCGCGGTGCTCAACGGCGTCGTCATGGCGAGCGAGATCAAGCGGCGCGTCGAGGACGGCGCTCCCCTCGACGACGCGCTCCGCGACGGGGCGGTCGCCGTGCTGCGCGCGGTGTTGCTCACCGCCACCGTGGCCGCGATCGGCTTCCTCCCGATGGCGATCTCGACCTCCGCGGGGAGCGAGGTCCAGCGCCCGCTCGCCACGGTGGTCATCGGCGGCATGGTCTCGAGCACGGTGCTCGGTCTCGGGTTGCTGCCAGCGCTGCTGCGCATCTTCCTCCGGCGCGAGACAGTGCCCGATCCGGTCGAGCCCTCCGCCGCGCCCGAGCCGAGCCTGCCTTGAGCTCGAAGCGTTCGAGCGAGCGGCCGCGCCGAGCGCCCCGACGAGCTCTCGAGCTCATGAACACTCTCTCTCGATCCCACCGCCTCGACGAGCCTCCCGATGTCCTCTCCCTTCCGTGCCCTCTCGTTGATCTCTACCCTCGCCCTCGGCTGTGGGACCTGCCAGGACGACCGCCGCAGCGGCCCTGACGGGGGCGACGCGACCGACGCGGCGGTCGACGCGGGGAGCGACGGCGCCCTCGATGGCGCCCCCATCGGGCTCGACGCCGCCTGCGCCGTCGCGACCGAAGAGGCGACCGTCTCGCTTCGCCCCGTCGACATCCTCTTCATGGTCGACAACTCGTCGAGCATGGAGCCGGCGGTCCGCGAGGTGAACCAGGGCCTGAACGACTTCGCCGCGCGCATCGCGGCGAGCGGGCTCGACTATCGCGTCATCATGCTCTCGCTGCGCGGCGCGACGGTGATGGGCAGCCTGCACCCCGTGTGCATCCCGCCGCCGCTCGGTGGCGCGGGCTGCGCGGACGGCGCGCGCTTCTTCCACGTCGACGTGAACATCTCGAGCACGCAGCTCGTCGAGCAGCTCCTCGGCACCCTCGGGCAGACCGAGGGCTACCTGGAGACGGACGCGCGCGGGAGCGCGCCATGGCGCATGCACCTCCGTGACGACTCGACCAAGACCATCGTCTTCGTCACCGACGACAACGCTCGGACCTGCGCGCGCCCGGTCGGCACCTGCCAAGCCGGCGAGCCGCCCCTCACCGAGACCTCGCTCGAGGACTTCCCGGGCGGGCCGAACCCCTTCAACTCCGCCGTCCTCGGGCCTGGCATCCGAACCGCCACCTACGGCTCGCTCTTCGAGGGCTACACGTTCAACGCCATCTACGGCTGGGGCTCGGCGACCGACCCCTCCGTGCGCTGCCGATACCCCGACGGGAGCCAGCCCGACGCGCCGGGCCACACCTACACCGCGCTGGTCGCGCGCACCTCGGGCGTCCGCGCTCAGATCTGCGACCAGGCGAGCTCAGCGGCGTGGGACGACTTCTTCGAGCGCATCGCCAGTCGCGTCGAGGAGACCGCCCGCCTCGACTGCACGCTGCCGCTGCCCGAGCCGCCCGACGGCTTGATGCTCGACCCGACGAAGGTGAACGTCGTCCTGCGCAGCGGCGACGACGCGCGCGTCGTCGGCAAGGTCCGAGACGAGGCGGCCTGCGGCACCTTCGGCGGCTGGTACTACGACTCGGACGCTGCGCCGACCGAGGTGCGCCTCTGCCCCGCCTCGTGCGAGGAGGCGCAGGAGGTGCTGCGTCGCGAAGGCAGCGCCGGCATCGACGTCCAGTTCGGCTGCGACACGCTCCTCATCTGATGGCGTTGACCATCGGTGTGCGATCTATCACAGTATGGATCGCGTGAGGTACGAGAGATGACGGACGCAGAGTGGCGATGGATCGCGGAGTCGGAGCCCGCGCGGTGGGACGAAGAGAAGGCGCGCATCGTCGGCCGTGAGGCTGAGGGGGTCTTCGACCCACGCTATGCCCAGCGCGTCGTCGACGACGTGGCCTCGGGGAGTTGGTGGCGGGTCGAAGAGGCGGGCAAGACGCTCGGCTACGGGTGGATGGACGTGGTCTGGGGCGACGCCGAGATCTTGCTCGCCGTCGCCCGCGACGCCCGAGGCCGGGGCGTCGGCAGCTTCATCATGCAGCACCTCGAGAAGGAAGCCTTCCACCGGGGCCTGCGGTACGTCACCAACGTCGTCCGCGCGACCCACCCCGAGCGGGAGCGCATCGTCGGCTGGCTCGAGACGCGCGGCTTCACCTGCGGCGAGGACGGCCGCCACTTCCGGAGCGTCGCCACTCGCTGAGCCTCGAGCGGGCGCGGCGTCACGGAACTTGATCGCCACCGGGCCCCTTTCGTACCCTCCAAGCTCCGGGAATCCGGCGGCTTTCCCCTCGCGCTCGTCGCGCCTTCGGGGAGGGCTGGGACGAGAGGACGCATGTTCGACCGGATCTCGCAGAGCACGACCTTCTGGGCAGGAATCCTCGCGGGGGCCGTCGCCATCGCCCTGGGCGCTTGGATCGCGTCGAGTCAGAGCGACGTGGGCGGGGCCATCCTCGCCGGCGTCGGCGGGCTCGTCGGCGGTCTGATCGTCGCAGGCGGCATCCGAGGCGCCGCACTCACCCCCTTCGTCCAGCTCGCGCGCGACCTGGCGGCGGGCCAGCGGCTCAAGCGCCCCGCCGCGCTCTCGCAGGGCAAGGCCCCCGAGGGCGCCGAGGATCTCTTCGACGCGATGGAGGAGGTCGCGACGTGGCTGCGCGACCGCAAGGCGAGCGGCGACGACGAGGCGAAGCTGGTCAAGGAGGAGGCGAGCGCCCTGCGCGAGCAGGTCTCGCGGCTCGAGCGCGAGCTCGAGGAAGAGCGCGGCGGCCGACGGCGCAGCGACGGGCGCATCGAGGAACAGCGCCGCGAGGTCATCGAGGCCGAGGGGACGATCCGCCAGACGGTGGACGAGCTCTCTGGCGGTCTCGGCGAGCAGATGGCCGCGGTGGAGCAGACCGCGAGCTCGATGCGCGAGATGAGCGCGGCGCTGCAGGAGATCGCGCACCACGTCGAGGCCCTCGCGTCGAGCGCCGAGGAGTCGAGCTCGTCCATCCTCGAGATGACGGCCACGAACGACGAGGTCGCCGAGAACATGGCCAACCTCGCGGCGAGCGTCCGCGAGACGGTGAGCTCCATCGAGGAGATGGCCTACTCGATCAAGGAGGTCGCGCGGAACGTCGACGCGCTCAGCCTGACGGCCGAGGAGACCTCGTCCTCGATGAACCAGATGGACGTCTCCATCGACCAGGTGCAGTCGAACGCCAACGAGACTGCGCGCCTCTCGGAGGAGGTCGCGGTCGACGCCGAGAAGGGCGCGGAGTCGATCCTCTCGATCACCCGCGAGATCAACCGCATCAAGGAGACCTCGAGCGAGGCGGTCTCCGTGATCTCGAACCTCGGCAGCCGCATCGAGGCGATCGGCGACATCCTCAACGTCATCGACGACGTCGCGGAGCAGACGAACCTCCTCGCGCTCAACGCCGCGATCATCGCCGCCCAGGCCGGCGAGCACGGCAAGGGCTTCGCGGTCGTGGCCGACGAGATCAAGGACCTCGCCGAGCGCGCGGGCGCCTCGACCAAGGAGATCGCCGAGCTCATCAAGACGATTCAGCTCGAGTCTCGCAACGCAATCGTCGCCGTCGAGCGCGGCGCGAGCACCGTCGACAACGGCGTGAAGGTGAGCATCGAGGCCGAGCGCGCGCTCAAGAAGATCCTCGAGTCCTCGCAGAAGTCGACCACCATGGTCCGCGCGATCGCGCGCGCGACGGTGGAGCAGGCCAAGGGCAGCAAGCAGGTCACCGACGCCATCGGCCGGATCGCCGAGACGGTCCAGCAGATCGCCGCCGCCACGGCCGAGCAGGCCCGGGGATCCGAGCTCATCATGAAGAGCGCCGAAAAGATGCGCCTCATCACGCAGCACGTGGAGCGGTCGAGCCAGGAGCAAGCCAAGGGCGGGCGGCAGATCAGCCAGGCGATCGAGAACATCTCGAACATGGTCAACCACCTGCACCAATCGCAGCGTAGCCAGGCGCGGGGCTCCGAGCAGACCCTGCAGGCAGCGCAGCGCATGCATGAGCTCACCAAGCGCTCGGAGCAGCGCATGCGCGCGATCTCCCTGGTCGCGGACAAGCTGCGCCGGCTGGCGCAGAGCTGAGCACGCCCCCGTCGTGACGCACACACCCGTCGTGACTCGTTGTGATCGATCCATCGAGGCTCCGCCGCTTGCCCCGTGGGGGGGCGCGGCTTCATGCTCGGGACCAGATGTTCGGCATCGGCAGCGGTGAGCTCGTCGTCCTCGCGATCGTGGTGCTGATCGCGGTCGGCCCCAAGCGGATGCCGACTCTGATCAAGGCCATCGGCAAGGGGTTGCGCGAGTTCCGCGCCGCGAGCCAGGAGCTGCGCAAGCAGTCGGGGATCGACGATCTGCTCCGCGACGACGACCTGACGGGGCTCAAGAAGCTCTCGCGCGAGATCCAGTCTCCCACGGCGCCGCCGCCCGCGCGCCTCACGGCCGACGACATCCGGCGCGAGCAGCCCTTCGAGGGGGTGGACATCGCGGACGCGCGGGCGCGCGCGCTGGTCGAGCGCGAGCGTCGCCACGTCGCGCCCACGCCTGGGGCCGGCGAAGACGAGGACGAGGACGCCTCCGACGTCCGGCCGATCGCGCGCCAGGACGCGGTGGACGACCCGGAGGCCGTGAAGTCGTGACGGAGCGACTCGAGTCAGAGCAGCGGCCCGAAGACGAAGTCGAGATGGGCTTCTTCGAGCACCTCGCGGAGCTGCGCACCCGCCTCGTCCGCGCCATCTACGGCATCGTCCCGTGCATCGGCGTGATGTGGGCGTTCAAGGAGCGCGCGCTCGAGGTCCTGCTCGATCCGCTCGTCGTCGCCTATCGCGCGAACGGGATCGAGCCCGAGATCCACTTCCAGAGCCTGCTCGACCCCTTCCTCGCCTACCTGAAGATCTCGATCATCGGCGGCATCCTGCTCGCGAGCCCGTGGGTCTTCTGGCAGGTCTGGGGCTTCCTCGCGCCCGGCCTCTACCGCCGCGAGAAGCTGCTCGCGATCCCCTTCGTGCTCTTCTCGACGCTCTGCTTCGCGGGCGGCGCGCTCTTCGGCTATTTCATCGTCTTCCCGCTGGGCTTCCAGACCTTCCTCGAGTTCGCGGGCCCGTTGCCGTCGGGCGAGCTGACGATGCAGCCCACCATCATGATCGACAAGCAGATCTCGCTCTCGACGCGGATGCTGCTCGCGTTCGGCGTGGTCTTCGAGGTGCCGGTCATCGTGAGCTTCATCTCGATGCTCGGCCTCGTCACGGCGCGCGGGCTGCTGAAGTTCGGGCGTTGGTGGCTGATCATCGCGACGCTCCTCGCAGCCTTCCTCACGCCGCCCGACCTCGCCTCGCAGCTCATCATGCTCGTGCCGCTCGTCGTGCTCTATTTCTTGAGCGTCGGCATCGCCTTCCTCATCGACCTCCGGCGGGCGGCGAAGGCCAAGCGCAACGCCAGCGAGTGACACCCCGGCCCGGGAATACCGCGGCCCGCGCAATTTTTGGATTCACCGGATCCGGCTGCTAGCTTCGAGCGCGATCGGGCTCGGCGGCGAGGCTCTTCGGAGCGCGGGCCCAAAGGGTAGGGCGACATGACGTGCTGGCGTGTAGGTGGGTCCGTGGGCAGCTGGTTCCCCGTGGGGGGGGCGCTGCTCGCGCTGGCGCTCGCGGCCCCGGCGGCCGCGCAAGAGCTCCCCTTGCCGGGCGCCGTCGTCCCCGATAGCGGCGACCGGCCGAGGGAGTCTACTTATGAGACCGCGCGCGGGCTCGGCATGGGCGCGGGCGGCCGCGCGAGCGCCGCAGGCACCTCGGCGCTCGCGTACAACCCCGCGAACCTCCCGCTCGTGCCCGTCTATCACATCGAGACCTACGCGAGCTTCATCCCGAACGACCGCGCGTGGCTCTACGGTGGCGCGGTCGCCGACTCCATCACCAACCGCCTCTCGATGGGCCTGTCGATGCACGGCGTACACGGCCGCGAGGACCGGAACTATCGCGGCTTCGACAGCCGGCTCGCGCTGGCGATGCCCTTCGGGCAAGCGCTCGCGGTCGGCGTCTCGGGTCGTTACGTCCGCATCGACTCGCGCGACGAGAACGAGAACGGCGACCGGGTGGGTCCAGGGGTGCGCGCGTTCACGATGGACGCCGCCGTGCGCGTCTCGCCGACGCCGGGGCTCAACCTCGTCTTCCTCGGCCACAACCTCATCCCCACCGACTCGTCGCTCGCGCCCATGCTGCTCGGCGGAGCGGCCTCGTACAGCTACCAGACGCTCTTCAGCATCGGCGCGGAGTTCTTCGTCGACATGACGACCTTCGCCAAGCCGCAGATCGTCGCGGGCGTCGGGGGCGAGATCCTGATCGCCAATCAGGTCCCGCTGCGTGTCGGCTACCGGCGCGACAACGGCCGCGGGGTGAACCAGATCACGGCGGCGGTCGGCTACGTGGACCAGCGGGTTGGTCTGGACATCGCCATCCGGCAGGACGTCGACGGACCGAAGGAGACCCACCTCGTCCTCGCGTTCCGCTACCACGTGCAGTGAAAGCAGCCCAGCAGTCCCCTGCCCCTGCCCCCTCCGCGGCCCCCTGCCTGCCCCTCCCACTGCGGCTCTCCCGTCTAGAGTCGCTCCTCGCGTTCCACCGCGCGCAGTGAAAGCAGCCCAGCAGTCCCCTGTCCCTGCCCCGCGCGTACGCCTTCATCCCCACACCCGCCGCGCACCCAGGGCCGAGCCCCCTCTACTGAGGTGCAGCACCGGCCGCGGTCCTTCCCGTCCACAATCGCGCGACCTTCGGTTAGGGTCTCGACGGAACCCGTCGCGGGTGTGGTTGTCAGGCTGGTGTGGACACCACCCACCCACCCGACCAGGCAGCGATCGCGGCGGGGTTCCACGTCCCCATGCCGGAAGGCCACGAAGAGCAACTGGTCGAGCGCCTGAGGCGGCAAGATGAAGCCGCCTTCAACGAGCTCGTGCGCCTCTACGAGGGGCGCATCTTCCGCCTCGTCTTCCGGATGCTCGGCGACCGCGCCGAGGCCGAGGATCTCGCGCAGGAGGTCTTCGTCACGGTGTTCAAGAGCATCGCGACCTTCCGCGGGGACTCCAAGCTGAGCACGTGGCTCTATCGCGTGGCGACCAACCACGCGAAGAACCGCCTCAAATACCTCGGCCGCCGCGCGCGTGGGCAGAAGAAGGAGCTCGACGAGCACGCCGACGCGACGGCGCTCGAGAGCGCGACGATGAACACGAGCCACCGGATGGCGCGGCCCGACGAGCAGGCGCAGGGCAACCAGCTCGAGATCCTCATCCGGCAGGCGCTGCTCGAGCTCCCCGACGACCAGCGCGAGCTCGTCGTCCTCCGCGACATCGAGAACCTCACGTACGAGGAGATCCAAGATCTGACCGGGCTGCCCTCGGGCACGGTCAAGAGCCGCCTGCACCGGGCACGGCTCGCGCTGGCCCAGCGCGTCCGCGAGCTCCAGGGTGTCGGCGCCGAGCACGAGGTGCTGCCGTGACGAGCGACGAAGCACGCGACCGCTTCAGCGACGCCTACGAGGGCGAGCTCTCCGCCGAAGAGCAGGCGGCCTTCGACGCGGCGCTCGCCGCCGACGAGGCGCTCGCCGCCGAGTACGACGACTTCCGCGCCTTCCTCGAGGGCACCTCGGCGCTCGCCGGCCTCGGGGACCTGCTCGACCTGCGCGACGATCCGAGCCTCCGGCGCGAGTTCTTGATGGAGCCGCCGCCCGCGGACGCACCCGACCTCTTGCCGGGGGTGCAGAAGAAGCTCCGCGAGCGCAGCCGCGGGCGCTACTACCGCGATCGCTTCGCCGAGCGCTCGAAGCTCCGCGCTTTCCCGCTCGTGCTCGGCATCATCATGGTGCTCATCCTCGCGCTCTCGTGGTTCGGGCTGAGCTACGTCCAGCTCGAGCTCGAAGCGGAGCCGCTGGCACCGATCGAGGACGCGGGCGAGCGCTGAGCTCCGTGCGCGTCCCCGTCGGAGCGCGGCTCGCGCCCTTCGATGACGAGATGGGGCCGCGGCGGATCTCCGAGGCCGGCTCTCGTCATCGCTACCAGGTACCGGTTGGCCGCCTGGTCCTTCGATGACGAGGATGGGTCGCGGCCGATCTCCCAGCCCGGCTCGTCATCGCTGCCGGGTCCCGTCCCGGTTGGAAGGTCCTGTCCTTCTTGGAGGCCAGTTGGAGCGGGTTCAGCGGCGCTTCTGCTCGCCCGCCATCTGGAGCTTCTCGCCGATGAAGCCGCCGAGGAGCGTCACCATGACGCCGATGAGGCCGCCCACGAAGTTCGCGAGGCCCGAGAGCGGATACACGTCGGCGATGCTGTTCAGGTAGAGCAACGTCGGCACC
The DNA here is from genome assembly GCA_019637115.1 of Myxococcales bacterium. Classification (GTDB taxonomy): domain Bacteria; phylum Myxococcota_A; class Polyangia; order Polyangiales; family Houyiibacteriaceae; genus JACKEH01. The sequence goes on from JAHBWH010000004.1 coordinate 37,141, forward strand.
ACGGCGAGCGAAGCCGCGACTGCGGGCTCGAGGAAGGTCTTCCCAGGCGAGAGGCGCCCGACGAGGATGCCTCCGACGAACCAGACCCCCGCCGAGATGAGCAGGCCGGGAAGCCCCTGCGGGTCGTAGCTCGAGATGACCATCGGGCCCACGACGAGCACCAGCACCTGAAGGGTCACGTAGATCAGGAAGGCGATGCCCGCCCACTTCCAGGAGAAGCCCTCCTGTTGGTACTTCCGGGCCTCCTTCTCCTCCAGACTCAGCTCGCGGGACTCGAGCGGATCCAGCCGCGCGCCGCAGGACGTGCAGCGTTCTGCCGTGGGCTCGTTCTTCGCGCCGCAGACGGTGCAAGTGATCTCGGTGGCCGCCATCGAAGCTCCTTGAAAGGTCGCTCGCCGACGCGCCTCCCCTTCGGCCGAGCGACCCGCGCATCGTCCCCTGACGCGACGAAAAGCGCAACCATCTTGAAGGCCCTCAGGTCAGGGAGCCAGTCGGAGGATCCACGGCGTCCCAGCGTGCTCCACCACGAGGTGCTCATCGTCCAGTGCGGCGATCGCATGGGTGGTCGACACGAAGATGGTTCTTGGCGGGCCGAAGGATGGGGGCGACGTCGACACGATCTCTCGCACTTCGAGCCCTCCGAAAGAGCTCATCGAGACCAAGCGTCGGCCCACCACGACCCCTCCTTGGGCGTTCCTCAGCCTCGTGACCTCTGGATCGGCCCAAGCATCGAGCGCGACGCCGGCTTCCGTGCGGGCGAGCAGTGTGCTGAGCGGCACCACGAAGGTGACGATGTCACCAGTTCCGTCCGGCCACGTGGGTGTAGGGGGATGACCGACCAGAAGTACGAGCCCAGTGCCGGCGTCGAATCCGGACGACCCACCCACTGTCCATCGTCCGAGCCCGCGCACTGCCGCCGCGCCGAGCGAGATCGTAACCCCATCGAACTCGGCCCAGTGCATGCGAGGAGGGTCGCCGATCCTGACCAGCAACCGGCGCTCATCAACCCACGCGAAGCCATCGTGGACCAGCGGCGCGCGGACCGTCGCCCGGTCCGATGTTCGTGTGAACAGGATCTCTCCCGCTCGTGGGGTCGACGTCATCGTGTAACCGATCGCGATGGCTTCGTGGTCGGGGCTCATCGCCAAGCCCAGACCAAAGATCGGGGTGTCCTCGTCCGCACGCGAGACCAGGAAGCTCGAGAGATCTTCCTGCGCGACCGAACGTGGTTCCCGCAGGTTCGCTGGCCAATGAGAGACGTGCCATCGAGTGTCTCGTGCCGTGGGTGACGTCGCCACCACGGAGAGCACCTCGTGGACTTCGCAACCATCGCGGCGACGAGTTCGAGCCGCGAGCCCACCCACGGAGACGCACAGGCGTCCCACGGCCATCGCGCCACCGATGATGTCATCGGTGGCAGCCCTTGTCTCGGACTCCGGTCTTCCACAGAGCGCGATGCAGAAGCCTCCGAAACACCGATCGTCGGAGTGCGGGTAGTCCGCGGGGGATGAGCACGCGCGAGGCGAGAGCGGACCGGCGCAGGACTCGCAGAGGCCGTCTCGGCAGCGACTGCCGTCGGGGCATTCGCCGCAATCGAGCGTGGAGCCACAAGCGTCCTCAGCGGATCCGCATTGGACTCCGAGGAGCTCGCACGAGAGCGGGGTGCAATCTGGGATGGGAACGTCGCACACGTTCGGGCGGCGGAGCCCGCAGACCTCTCCCACGTTCGTGCATTCGCCGCAATCGACCAAGCCGCCGCAGGCATCATCCACGAGGCCGCAGAAGATGTGGCAAGGAGGGTCGAAACACGGCCCACCATCGATCCCACTCTCCGAGGCCCCATCCCTCGGGAGCTCCGGCCCGTCTGGACGTTGTCCGCCGTCTCGAGATGTGTCCGCGTCCGGACGAGGTTCGTCGTCTGTGGCGCCGACGGGATTGTAGTCGGGAAGCGACGTCGAGGAGACGTCGAAATCCACGCATCGTCCGGCCTGGCAGGTCTCATCCTGCGCGCATGTCTCATGGGATTCGCGGCAAAGCTCCGAAAGGAACAGCGGGAGCGCCTTCGTCTTTCCTGGAACGAACCCGCTTCGGGCGCGGACGCGTCCGATGGGGTTTCCTCGGGATCGAGAGCCGTAACCTCGAGGATGTACGTACGCGTCACGTCTCCTTCGAGTGGCGCCAGCGCGACCAACACCGGTCATCGCGTTGGTGCGAGCTGCAGCATGGTTCGTTCCTCGAGAGCCTCACCGCGGCCCCCTAGGACGAGGATGTTCAGGTACGTGGTGTCCGAAGCGATCGTCTCGTCTGCAGTGACGATCGCCATCACTTGTGTCCGAGGTTGCACGCAGGCGACCGACCCGAGGGCGAGTGAGGCGAGTGCAAACCACGAGAGGAGGCGAGCGTTCATCGAGGGCTCCGGAGAGGACGTTGACGCGTGTCATCTGCGCTGTCCGGCTCATGGTGTGAGCTTGCACCGGAGCCAGAGCGGGTCAGCCAGGCCCGTAGGTCCGGGAGGGGGCGAGTGTTCAGCACGTCCTCAGCGGTCAGGCCGGCGCGGCGGGCGATGGCGACGCCGTAGCGGAGGTTCTCGAGCTCAGCCGTGGCGTGGGCGTCCGCCGCGATCGAGACGAGCACGCCGCGGGCTTTGGCCTTCGCGAGGTGCTCGGCGTCGAGGTCGAGGCGGTGGGGGCTCGCGTTGAGCTCGACCGCGCAGTGGGCGGTCGCGCACGCCTCGAGCACCGCGTCGACGTCGAAGTCGACCGGGGGGCGCCCGAGCAGGAGGCGCCCGGTCGGGTGGCCGAGGACGCGCGTGTGCGGGTTGCGGGCGGCCGCGACGAGGCGCCGCGTCGCCGCGTCGCGATCGTGCGCGAAGCGGCGGTGGACGGAGGCGACGACCAGGTCGAGCGGGGCGAGGACCTCGGGCGGGTAGTCGAGCGCGCCGTCTTCGAGGATGTCGCTCTCGACGCCCGCGAGGAGCGCGCAGCCCGGCGCGCGCGCGAGGGTCTCGATCGCGGCGCGCTGCGTCTCGAGCCGCAGCGCGTCGAGCCCGCGCGCGTAGAACGCGCTGACGCTGTGCTCGGTGATCGCGAGGTACTCGTGGCCGAGCGCGGTCGCCGCCGCCCGCATCGCCTCGAGGCTCGCGGCGCCGTCCGAGGCGTTCGTGTGGTTGTGCAGCGACCCGCGGAGGTCTTCGAGGCGCACGAGCGGCGTCACGGCGCGGCCGGCCTGCACGAGCGGGACGTGGGCCTCGCGGCGCTCGCTCGGGGTCGGGTGCAGCCCGAGGGCGACGTAGACGCTCTCTTCGTCGGGGGCGCGCAGCGTGTCGAGCTCGAGGCCGAGCGTGCGGGCCCGCGCCTCGAGCGCGGCGACGTGCTCGGGAGCTGCCGTGCGCGCGATCGCGAAGGCGCCGAGGCGGTCGGGAGCGACGTCGACGAGCTCGACGCCTTGTGGGACCTCGACGTCCAGCGGGGCGCCTTCGCTCATGTCGGCGAGAGGGCGCGCGGCGTGGAGCGGAGAGGCGGCGGCCTCGCTCGTGTCGGCGAGCGCGGCGTCCGAGGTTGCGTCGAGCGCGGAGTCCGAGGTCGCGTCGAGCGGCTTGCGCGGGGCGAGCGGCGGCGCGTCCGAGGCCGCGTCGGCGGGTCGGCGTGCGACGGCGATCTGGATGGGGAGCTCGACGAGCGAGCGACCGCGGCGGTAGTCGCCGAGCACGAGCGCCGCCTGGACGTCGGGGTGGGCCTCGAGCGCGGCGAGCACTGGGCCCACGAGGGCCGCGACCTGGTCGCGGCGGCGGTGGTGGGCGGTCGCCGCGAGCGCCGCGAGCTGAGTGAGCAGCGACGCCTGGGTCTTCGCGCCGAAGCCCTGCAGCGTCACGAGGCGATTCTCCGAGCAAGCGTGCTCGAGCTCGGCGAGGTTCGTCACGCCGAGCTCGGTCCAGAGCTGGTGGATCTTCTTCGCCCCGAGGCCCTTCAGACGCCGCAGCTCGAAGAGGCCCCGGGGCAGGTCACCCTCGAGCTCGCGGACGATCGCGGGCTCGATGCCATCGAGCAGGTCCGCGACGAGCGCGACCATCTTCGGTCCGACCCCGCGGGCAGCCGCGAGCTTCCCCGACTCCACGAGCTCGCGCGGATCCTCGTCGAGGTGGCGCATCGCCCACGCCACGCTCTGCAGCGGGCGCTGGCGCCGATCGCCCGCGAGCTCCGCCGCGAAGGCGAGGCGCTCGAGCGTGGCCAGGAGCTCTCTCCGCTTCACCGTCAGACCTTCGTCTTCGCGCCGCCGAGCTTCAACACCCGGCGGAAGTGTGCCTCCTCCACGGGCGTGACGCTCAACCGGCTCCCTTTGCGGGTGACGAGCATGCCGTCGAGCGGCGCGTCGTTCTTCAACGTCTCGAGCGGGATCAGCTCGGCCAGCTTCTCGACGAAGCCGACCTCGACCAGATCCCAGCGGGGCTCCTCCTGCGTCGACTTCGGATCGTGGTAGTCGCTCTTCGGATCGAACTGCGTCGGGTCGGGGCGCGCCTCGCCCACGATCGTCGCGACCCCCGCGACGCCCGAGGGCTTGGCGTTCGAGTGGTAGAAGAGCACGAGGTCGCCCTCGCGCATCTCGCGCATGTAGTTGCGCGCCTGGTAGTTCCGGACGCCGTCCCAGCCTTCCTTCCCCTTCCGCTCGAGGTCGTCGATCGAGAAGACGTCGGGCTCGCTCTTCATCAGCCAATAGCCGCGCTTGTCTGCCATGCGCGGAGCGTACCCAGGATCGCGGCGACGGCGACCCGAAGCGCCTCACATGCGGTGGAGCTTGACCGTGTTGGTGCGCCCGGAGACCGGCCACCCGACGACCATCGCGAAGGCGTCGCCGGTCGTCGCGATCCCCTCGCGCGCCATGAGGGAGCACGCGATGCGCAGGGTCTCTTCGTGGTCGTCCGGCGGGACCTCGACGCGCGGCATCACGCCCCACTCGAGGGCGAGGCGCTGCGCGACCGCGGCGCTGCTCGTGACGGCGACGATCGGCGCGCGCGGGCGGTACTCGCTGACGAGGTGCGCGGAGCGGCCGTCCTGCGTGAAGGTCACGATCGCCTTGAGTGGGAGGTGCGTCGAGAGGACGGCGGCGGCGCGCGCGGCGGCCTCCGGGAACTCCCAGTCCTCGTGCGGGACGACCTTGAGGTCGCGGGTCTGCCGCGCGAGCTCCTCGACCCACTCGTTCTCCACCTCGCGGGCGATGGCGTCCATCATCTGGACCGACTCCACCGGGTAGCGGCCCGCGGCGGTCTCGGCGCTCAACATGATCGCGTCGGTGCCGTCGATGATGGCGTTCGCGACGTCCGCGGCCTCGGCGCGTGTCGGGCGCGGGTTGCGGATCATCGAGTCGAGCATCTGGGTCGCGGTGATGACGATCTTTCCGCGGCGGTTCGTCTCGCGGATGATGCGCTTCTGCATGATCGGCACCTTCTCGCTGCCGACCTCCACGCCGAGATCACCGCGCGCCACCATGGCGCCGTCTGCCTGATCGAGGATCGAGTCGAGCGCCTCCATGGCCTCGGGCTTCTCGATCTTCGCGATGACGGGCACGCCCTTGGCGAGCGCCTGCGCCTCACGGAGATCGTCGGCGCTCCGCACGAAGGAGAGGGCCAGGTAGTCGACCTTCAGCTCCTCGACGGCGAAGATCAGGTCTTCGCGGTCCTTCTCCGTCAGCGCCGGCGTCGAGGTCGCGACGCCCGGGAGGTTGAGGCCCTTGCGGTTCGAGAGCGTGCCCGCGACCTCGACCACGGTCTCGACCTCGGTCGCGGTCGTGCCGGTCACGCGCAGCTTCAAGAGGCCGTCGTCCAGCAGGATCGCGTCTCCGATCTTCACGTCGCGTGGGAGCGGCTCGTAGCTCTGCGAGACGATGTCGACGGTGCCCTCGACGCTCTCGTCGTTCGTGAGCACGAAGCGGGCGCCCTCCTCGAGCTCGACCTTGCCGTCGCGGAAGTGGCCGACGCGCATCTTCGGCCCGCAGAGGTCGGCGAGGATCGCCAAAGGGCGGCGCGCCTTGGCGGCCGCTGCGCGCACCTTCGCCGCCATCTCGCGGTGCGCGTCGTGCGAGCCGTGAGAGAAGTTCAAGCGCGCGCAGTCCATGCCCGCCGCGACCAGCCGGTCGAGCATCGCGGGATCGGAGCTGGCGGGGCCGAGCGTGCACACGATCTTCGTTCGTCGCATCGAGTCAGCGTCTACCAGAGGCCGCGCCGCAACGGAACGCGCGCGTTGGGGGGTGGGGTCTTCGGAGGGGCTCGTCCGGGCCAGGAGCATGAGGTAACTCTACACAGAGTTACTATCCGCGTCGAGGGCCGCATGTCCGGGCGCGCGGGGCCGCCCGAGGACGAATAAAATTCGGTCTTTGGGGGCACCGAATGGCGGCTCGGGGCGAGGTGGGGTAGTAGCATTCGGCCTCTACGCATGGACGAGGGCATCCCGAAGAACATCGGCCGCTACGAAATCGACCGCCTCCTGGGGTCGGGGGCGATGGGCTTCGTCTTCCTCGGGCGTGATCCCGAGCTCGACCGGCCGGTGGCGATCAAGACCGTCCGCGACCTGAAGATGGACTCGGACGCGCTGGCCCTCTTCCTCGAGCGCTTCCGGAACGAGGCCCGCGCGGCGGCGCGCCTGCACCATCCGAACATCGTTCAGGTCTACGACGTGGGCGAGGAGCCCGAGATCGGGCCCTACCTCGTCTTCGAGTACGTTGCGGGCTCGACGCTCAAGCAGATCATCAAGAGCCGCGGGCCGCTGACGCCGGCGGCGGTCGTCCGGCTCGCGGAGGAGGTCGCGGACGCGCTCGCGGTCGCGCACGACGCGGAGATCATCCACCGCGACATCAAGCCCGACAATCTGCTCGTCACGCCGAGCGGCAAGACGAAGCTCGCGGACTTCGGCGTCGCGCGCATCCCGAACGCCGCCCTCACGCGTGAGGGACAGTTCCTCGGCACCCCCTGCTACGCGGCGCCCGAGACGCTCTCGAAGGGGCAGTACGGGCCGGAGTCGGACATCTTCTCGTTTGCGGCGGTGCTCTACGAGGCCGCGGCGGGCGTGCGCGCGTTCCCGGGCACCGACGCGCTCGAGGTCGCGCACAAGGTCATCCACGACGAGCCCGATCCCGTGCGCGAGGTCGCGATTGATCCGCAGCGGATCCCGCGGAGCGTCGAGGCCGTGATCATGCGCGGGCTCTCGAAGGATCCGACCCAGCGCTACGGCGACGCCCTCGAGCTCGCGCAAGCGATCCACGACGCCTACATCGAGTCCGGCCTCGTCACACCGGCCGACCTCACGAGGCCGCCGTCGCGTCGCGTCTCGACCCAACAGGCCGCGATCGAGCGTCCACGCGGCTCGCTCGCCTTCGTCGCGGTGCTCGTCGGCGGCCTCGCGATCGGGATCGCGCTCGTCTTCGCGTTCGACGAGCCGAGCGCGACGCCGCTCTCCGAGGTGGACGCCAGCGTCGCGCCGGAAGAGGACGCGGGCCGCTCGCCCCTCGAGGACGCGGGCGTCGAGGTCCCCGACTCGTCGATCCTCGTGCCGCTCGTCGTCGACGCGGGCGTGGTGGTGGTCGACGCGGGGCGGGACGCCGGTGCGTCGAGCACCGAGCGCGAGATGACACCTCACGAGCGCGAGGAGGCGGCCAAGGACGCCCTGGCGCGTGCGCGGGCGGCGCTCGAGGACGGCGATCTGGTCGGCGCGCGCGGCGCGCTCGAGGAGGCGCGGCGCTTCGATCCCGGAAACGCGGACATCCACGCGCTCCAGGGGCGCGTCGACGAGGCGAGCGCGAACGAGGAGTAAAAGCCCTCGCGTCCGGTGACGCCCCACACTCGGCTGGCGCGGGCGCCGACTCCGGCCCACCGATCGGCATGGTGAGAGAGCCCGCGCAAGTTCGAGCGCCGCTGACCAAGGCCGTCCTCGAGCTCCTGGAGACGCAGCCGGAGGCCGTGCGCCTCGCGGTGTTGGAGCAGGCGAGCGAGGCCGTGCGCGTCGTCGAGGAAGCGAGCCGCGTGAGCTGGATCCCGCTCCGCGCGCAGCTCGAGATCCTGGCCGCGCTCCGAGCCGTGACCAACGACCGGGTCTACGACGAATTCTGCGCGAAGCACTTCTCGTCGACCGTCGAGCAGCCGCTCGTGAAGTCGGTCTTCGACACCACGGTGCGCCTCTTCGGCGTGGGGCCGGGCCCCGTCTACCGCATGTTCCCGAAGACGTGGGCGATGATGGCCCGCGGCTGCGGCGTCATCGAGGTCGACGAGGACGGCAAACGCGCGCACCTCGAGGTGAGCGAGCTCCCGGTCGAAGAGCCGGAGATCGAGCTCTTCGTCCGTGGCTTCCGGGCGACCTTCGCGGGCGTGCTCGACATGTTTCGGCGGCCGGGGACGGTGACGCTCGACTCCTTCGACCCCGCATCCAGGATCGCCCGATACACGGCGACCTGGAGGTGAGGCGGCCGGATGGTGGGGACTGGTGGACCTGGCCGTCGGCTGAGCCAAGACTTGGGCGATGGCCCGCGCGGAGCCGCTCGAAGCAGGAGACGACGCCCTCACGGCGGAGAAGGTCGTCGGCTGGTACCGCGTCGACGATGACGTGCGTCGCTTCTGGTGGGTGCTCGCCCCCGTGACGGCGATGGTGGCCGGCTCGGTCGTGGTGGGGGTCGCGTTCACGCAGCTCGACGCCATCGATCCGGTTGGGCTCAACCCGTCCCTGGCGCTGCCGGGTGAGGAGAGGCCTTCCGCGTCCCTCTCGCCACAGGCCGCACCCCCCACCCCGGTCGAGGCGCTGGCCGGCGAGGGAAGACCGGAGGACGGGGCGGTCGAGGGTGAGGTGCTCGCACAGCGTGGCCGCGTGTCGCCCTTCTCGCGCGCGGTGCGTCGCGTGCATGCGCCCTCGCGCGGAGGGAGCGTCGTCTGGCAGACCTGGGCGCTCTTCGCGCTCGGCCTGCTGCTCGTCGCGGCCGGGCCGGTCTCGCTCGTCGTCGCGCTGCGGCGGAGCTGGCGGGACGAGCGCTTCCTGCTCCTGCGCGTCGACGCGCTCGTCTACCGGCACGGCGAGGGCCAGGACGAGGTGCCGTGGGACGACGTCGCGAAGGTCGAGTGGGACGCGCGAGGCTTCGTCGCGCTGCGCATGCGCGACGAGGACGCGCCCGACTACGAGCTCCGCAGCCGCTTCGCCGGGATCGAGCCGCCGGCGCTCGCCGCGCGCCTCGAGGAGCTCCGTCGGAAGTCGACGTTCGGTCTCCTCCCCCGCAAGCGCGGGAGCTGAGCCCCGCTCCTGACGCGAGACCGGGGCGATCTTCGGCTCGGGCGAGAAGCGGTCAGGTGCGCGCGACGATGCCCAGGTTGCGCGGGCTCACCCGCGCCGGGAAGAGCGGCGCGACCTCGACCTCGTAGCCGGCCTCTTCGAGCACGCACGCGCGGTCGAGCACGATCGCCAGCTCGAGCACTCGCCCCAGCGCGTGGCGTGGCAGCGAGAAGCGCGCGACGCGCGCGTGCTCGACGCTCGCGCGGGCCTCGGCGAGCTCGAGCTCGTGCGGCGTCGGCGGCGTGAGCCCGCGCGCGCGACACGCGAGCTCGGCGATCTCGGCGAGCCCGCGGCGCACACGGTCCTTCGGGACGCCGCGTGCTTCATCGCCGGGGCCGAGCGAGAGACCGCGGCCCTCGAGGAGCGCGCGGAGCGCGTGTCGCGTGCGGCGTCCGTCCTGCTTCGCGCTCACGTCGGCGCTGCCTTCGAACGACTCCGGGGAGAGGTTGGCGAGGCCGAGGGCGTGCCGCGGCACGACGAAGCCGCGGCGGCGCGCGCGCGCCGAACTCGCCTCGCGCGCGCTCGCGCCGATCTTCTGGAAGCAGCAGCTCACCGCGAGCACGTGCGCGCCGGCGTCTCGCGCTCGTCCTACCAGCGCGTCGCCGAGCGCACCGCAGGGATGGAGCCCGACCACCAGGTCGCCACGTCGAAGCGTCCGCTCTTCGCGGCTCGCGTCGGCGTGCACGAAGCGTGGGCCCACCGCGCCCGCTCGCGCGGCCGCCCGCGCGAGCTCGGTCGCCCGCGCGACCCGGCCGGCGTCCCAGTCGACGCCGAGCGCCTCGGGGAGCGCGAGCTCGCGCAGGAGCGCGCGGGTCAGGTGCCCGTGTCCGGCGCCGAAGTCCACCACGCGCGACGCATCCGGGAAGCGTCGCCGCGCGACCTCCACGAGCGGCCCGAGCTGCGCGTGCTTCCTCGCCTTCACGTGGCGCTCACGCGCGGCCGCGGGCGTCGGCGCGAGCGCTGGCGAGGGCTCGAAGCGCCGGACGAGGCGCGAGGCGGCCTCGGCGAGCGCGCGCAGCGAGGGGGGCGCGTCGGCGCAGGTCCGAAGCCACCCAGCCGGATCGGCCTGCGCCTCCCGCAGCGCCTCGTCCGAGATCGCCCCGAGGAAGGCGTCCCACCCGCGCGCCGCCGCCCAGACCGGCGCCTCCGATCCAGACGGGCGGAGCTCGACGACGTCTCCGAGCTCCAACAGGAGATCGAGCGCTTCGTCGAGATCGGCGGCCACGTCCACGCGCGACCCCTCCCACGCTCCTTTGCGCCCGACAAGGCGACCGCGCTTCTCCACCCCCCGACGAGGGCTCGCACTTCGCGCGGACGCGTGTAGGGTCCGGCGCATGGCGCTCCCCCGTCTCGTCACGATCGATCGTGAGCTCTCGGACGCGGTCGATCGGCTCCGCTTCGCCGCGCCGGTGACGCACGTGTACAACCCGCTCGTCTACGCGCGCGCGCCGCACGAGGCGTACCTCCGCCGCTACGGCGCGGGCCCCAAGGAGGCCCTCCTCCTCGGCATGAACCCGGGGCCCTTCGGCATGGCGCAGACAGGCGTGCCCTTCGGAGAGGTCGAGCACGTCCGCGATTGGCTCGGCGTCGAGGCGAGGGTGGACAAGCCCGCGGGCGAGCACCCCAAGCGCCCGATCGAGGGCTTCGACTGCGCGCGCTCGGAGGTGAGCGGGCGGCGCCTGTGGGGCTGGGCGAAGGAGCGCTTCGGCACCCCCGAGCGCTTCTTCGAGCGCTTCTTCGTCGTCAACTACTGCCCCCTCGTCTTCATGGAGGGGCCGACGGGGAAGAACCGTGTGCCCGAGAAGCTCCCCGCGGAGGAGCGCGAGCCGCTCTTCGCCGCGTGCGACGAGGCGCTCCGCCGGGTCGTCGAGACCCTGCGGCCGCGGTGGGTGCTCGGCGTCGGGGCCTTCGCGGCCAAGCGCGCCGAGGAGGTGCTCGCGGGCGCCGACGTTCGCTTCGGGCAGATCCTGCATCCCAGCCCGGCCAGCCCCGTCGCGAACCGCGGGTGGGCGCCCCAGGCCGAGGCGCAGCTCGCGGCGCTCGGCATCGCGATCGGCTGAGGCGCTCGAGGTCCCAGTCCGAAACCCACGGGCGTGTCCCTCGCGGCCGCGTAGCTGACTCGCGTCCGGGCAGGTGGCGCGCGTCCGGGCTGATCCGTGTCTGGGCAGGTGACCGGCGTCCAGGCAGGTCACCCACGTCCGCACCGCGCATCGTCACCCACGAGAGTGAGCGCGAAGGAAGGTCGCGAACGGCATCCGCGTACGTCCGGGCATGACGAAGCGCACCCTCCTCATCCTCGCGTCGATGGCCCTCGCGGCTTGTCGCGGTGGCGCGCCCGCCGACGAAGACGAGATGACATCCGACGGTGGCCTGCGTGCCGACGGCGGCGCGCGCCGTGATGCGGGGCTGCCGACCTCCGAGCCTTGCTCGAGCCCCGGCGCGCTCGAGACCGTGAGCTGCGGGGCGTGCGGCAGCGCGCGGAGGTTCTGCGCGTCGAGCGGCGTTTGGGAGTACGGCCCGTGCGACGGAGAGTCGGGCGTCTGCGCGCCGGGCGAGTCCCGTGACGGCACCTGCGGCGCGTGCGGGACGCAACGCGAGGTGTGCACGGAGGCTTGCGCGTGGGAGGCGATCGGCGAGTGTCGCGGCGGTGGCACCTGCGAGCCGGGTACGTTGATCCGCTCGCGAGAGGGCTGCCCACGCGGGCAACGCGATCTCCGTTGCTCGAGCGCGTGTGAGTACGAGCCCGCGTCCGAGTGCAGCGTCGATGCGTGCGACACGCCCGGCGCGACCGAGGACGTGCCATGCGGGATGTGCGGGGCTCGCACGCGCTTCTGTACCGCCAGCGGAGAGTGGGAGTACGGGCCGTGCGGCGGCGAGGGCGTCTGCGTGCCTGGGACGACGGACGAGGGGACATGTGGGTTCTGTGGACTTCAGGCGTTCCGCTGCACGGACCGCTGTGAGTGGGTCGGCTTCGGCGAGTGCGTCGACGCAGGGGAGTGCGCGCCGGGGACCTCGACGCGGCGCTCCACCGGCTGCCCCGAGAGCCAGACCCGCCTGCACACCTGCACCGCGTCGTGTCGCTACGAGCCATCCGGATCGTGCGAAGGAGGCGCGGGGGGCGGCGGTCTCGGCGAGGCTTGCGTCGCCGGCGCGTGCTCCACGGGCCTCGTCTGCAGCTCCGAGACCGGCATCGCGATCTGCCGGCGCCCCTGCGAGGCCGACGCGAACTGCGTGACGAACGCTTATTGCCTCGGATCCGGGGACCGGCGCGAATGCTCCGACGTCTGCACGCTCTTCTCGCACGCAGGCTGCCCGACCGGCGCGAAATGCGACTACCTCGGCGCCGCCGACGAGACAGGCCTGATGCCGATCACCATCTGCAGCGGCGTCGGCACCGGACGACAGGGGGCGACCTGCAGCCGGAACAGCCAGTGCGCGAGGGATCACAGCTGCGTGATCGCGTCGGGCACGACGGGTACCTGTCAGCAGATCTGCGACACGAGCCATCCGTGCCCCTCCGGGCTGACCTGCTCCGGTAGCTCGATCTTCCCCTTCCCCGGACTGGGCCTGGGCGCAGGGTTCTGTCGTTGAGCGGGGAAGAACGTCGTTCGCGCGATCGTAGACGAACCCGAAGGAGCGTCCTCCATGACCCGTTGGCTCTGCGTGGTTGTGTTCGTGTCGTTGGTCGCGTGCGGGAAGTCGTCCGTCGTCGAGGACGGCGCCGTCGGCGGTGACGCGAGCATGGAGGACGCTAGCCTCGACGGCGGCGTGGACGCCGCGCCCGTCGAGCCGGACGGTGGGCCTCCGGTCGACGAGCCGTGCGACGAGCCTGGCGCGGTGGAGAGCGTCGCGTGTGGCCGCTGTGGCTCACGCACACGCTTCTGCACGGTGGACCTCGTCTGGGCGTATGGGCTCTGCGAGGGGGAGCTCGACGGCGCCTGCGTCCCAGGGGCGGTCGAGACCCGCGCGTGCGGTCGATGCGGCGTTGGGCGCGCCGTCTGCACGGACGCATGCGAGTGGGAGCCCCTCGGTGAGTGCGCGGACGAGGGGACCTGCACGCCCGGAGATCGGCAGCGCACCTCGTCGGGGTGCCCCGCCGGAGAGACCCGCGAGGTGCTCTGCACCGACACGTGCACGTTCGACGTCGTCGAGGCCTGTCGTCCCGACGGCTGCACCACCCCCGGCGCGATCGAGACCGTGGGGTGTGGGATGTGCGGCACGCGCGAGCGCTTCTGTTCGGCGGGGGGCACCTGGAGCTACGGCGCGTGCACGGGGGAGGGCGTCTGCGCGCCCGGCACGAGCGGCGAGGAGGCCTGCGGCATGTGCGGCACGCGCGCGCTTCGGTGCACCGTGGCGTGCCGGTGGGAAGCTTTCGGGGCGTGTGGGGGCGAGGGGGCATGCGCGCCCGGGGAGACGCGCCGCACCTCGGCTGGTTGCCCGGCCGGAGAGACGCGGCTCATGCGCTGCAGCGACACCTGCGGCTTCGTCGAGGCGGAGGCGTGCACGCGGCGCGTCCCCATCGACGTGATCCTGCTCTTCGACATGACGGGCTCGCACGCGCACGAGATCACGAGCGCCCGAACGACGATCCTGTCCGATCTCGTAGGGCCTCTGCTCGCGCTCGAGGACGTCGCGGTCGGCGTCGCCGAATACGCGGACTTCGACCACTCCACGTTCGGATCGCCGGGAGACGTGCCCTTCCGGGGCGTGACGCCACCCACGACCACCCGCGCGACCGCCGAAGCGGGCGTGAACGCGCTCTCGACGATGTTCGGTGGCGATGGTCCAGAGAGCGGCGTGGAAGCGCTCGCGGTGCTGGCGGGCATCGCGCCGCACCCGCAGTCGGTCGGCTTCTCGTGCCCCGCCGGGCGTGCGACCGGTGGGTGCTGGCGGTCCGGCGCCGAGCGCGTCGTGATCGTGTTCACGGACGCCGCCAACCACAACGGCCCCCTCCCTGGTGGCGGCGCGGGGCTCTTCTCCCCCTACTCGGGGATCAGCCCGGCCCCGCAGACGTGGGGGCCGGTCCGCGACGCTTCGCGTGCTGCGGGGCTCTCGTACTTCGCCGTCGTGCGACAGACCGGTGACGCGATGGAGCAGCACCGCCGCATGATCACCGAGCTCGAGCTCGACCCCGCGGATCACTTGGTGTCGCGCGTGAGCGCCTCGTGGAGCGCGGTCTCGGCCGCGCTGGTCGAGCGCGTCGCGGCCCTTCGCTGACGCCATCGAGACGTCACCTCGTGCGGCCGCGCTGGTAGAGTGCGCGCGATGGCAGCACCTCGACCGTCCCACGAGCTTCGAGCCCTCGAGCACACCTTCTGTCGGATCTGCGAGGCGCTCTGCGGGCTCGAGGCCGAGGTCGAGGGCGGGCGGGTCGTGCAGCTCCGGCCTGACGCTGCGCACGTCGCGACGCGCGGCTACGCGTGCGTGAAGGGGTTGCGTCAAGCCGAGTACCTCGCGGGCCCCGATCGGCTGCGCTATCCGCTCGCGCGCGCCGCGGACGGGTCCTTCCGGCGCGTGAGCTGGGACGACGCGCTTGCGCGGGTCGGCGCCGTGGTGGCGGCGGAGCGCGCCATCCACCCCGACCGCGTCGCGATGTACGTCGGCACCGCGGCGGGCTTCGGCGTGCTCCACCCAATCTTCGCGCAGGGGTTCATGAGCGCGGTCGGCAGCCGGTCGATGTTCTCGTCGGCGACCCAGGACTGCGCGAGCAAGTTCGCCGCTGCGACGCATCTCTACGGCTTCCCCTTCACGCAGCCCTTCCCCGACCTCGACCACGCCCGCGCGCTCGTCGTGGTCGGCGCGAACCCGGCCATCAGCAAATGGTCCTTCCTCCAGGTCTCGAACCCGCTCGCGAAGCTCCGCGAGATGGAGGCGCGCGGGTGCCGGATCGTCTTCGTCGATCCGCGCCGCACCGAGAGCGCGAAGGCCGCTGGCGAGCACGTCTTCATCCGGCCCGGTACGGACGCTTTCTTTTACCTCGCCTTCCTCGCCGAGCTCGTCGCGCGGGACGCCCGCGGGGAGCGCGTGCTCGACCACGAGCGCATCGCGCGCTTCTCGAAGGGCTGGCGCGAGCTCGCGGAGCTCGCGGCGCCGTGGACGCCGGAGCGCGTCGCCGACGTCACGGGCATCGCGCCGGCGACGCTGCGCCGCGTGGTCGACCTCTACCTCGAGGGCACCCGCGAGGGTGGGGCGGCGCTCTACCTGAGCACCGGCGTGAACATGGGGCCGCACGGCTCGATCGGGTTCTGGCTTCAAGAGGCGATCAACCTCGTGACGGGCAACACCGATCGACGCGGCGGCACGTTGGTCGGCCAGGGCATCCTCGACTTCCCGGCGTTCGGGGCGCGCACGGGGACGTTGCTGCGCAAGGATCGCTCGCGGATCGGCGCGTTTCGCTCCGTGAACGACGCCTTCCCGGGTGGCATTCTGGCCGACGAGATCCTCACGCCGGGCGAGCGCCAGATCCGCGTGCTCTTCGTCACCGGCGGCAACCCGCTGCTGACGATGGCCGGCTCGGCGCGCCTCGCGGAGGCCTTCGCGCACCTCGAGCTCTTGGTCTGCCTCGACGTCCTGCCGAGCGAGACCGCCCACGCGGCGCACGTCGTCCTGCCATGCACCTCACCGCTGCAGCGGCCGGACCTGCCCTTCGTCTTCCCCTTGATGCTCGGCCTGCAGTCGAAGCCGTATCTGCAAGCGACGCGCGCGGTCGAGGAGCGGCAGGGCGAGCAGCGGGACGAGGCGACCATCTACCTCGACCTCTGCCGGGCCGCGGGGCTCCCGATCTTCGGCTCGAAGGTCGCGCAGCGCGCGCTCGAGGGCATGAAGGCGTTGCACACCGCGAAGCTCCGGCGGACGAATCCACGCGCCGAGCCGGCGCTACCCGAGGAGCGTCTGCTCGACCTCGTGCTGCGCGCGACGAAGCAGGGCTCCTTCGCGTCGCTGCTCGCGCACCCCCACGGGCGTGCGCGCCCCGCGCACGCCCCGGGGAGCTTCCTCGGGGCGCGCGTGGTCACGGGCGATGGGCTCGTCGACCTCGCGCCCCCACCACTCGTGGACTTCGCGAGCTCGCGGCTCGAGCGCGACCTCGAGGCGGAGCGCGCGCTCCTGGCGCGCGGGGCGCTCAAGCTGATCACGCGCCGCGCCGTCACGACGCACAACAGCTGGATGCACAACCACGAGGCCTTCGTCCGCGACGGGACGAACCACCTCTACATGCACGGCGACGACCTCACCGCGCGTGGCCTCGCCGAGGGCGAGCTCGTGGACGTCCGCAGCGCGACCGGGACCGTGCGGCTCCCCGTGCGGCGCCTCGACGACCTCCTGCCGGGCGTCGTCGCGCTGCCGCACGGCTGGGGGCATCAGCGCGCGCCGGGTCTGCGCGTCGCCAGCCGGACGCGCGGCGTGAACGTGAACCTGCTCGCCGCGGACGGCCCGGAGGCGCTCGAGCCCGTGAGCGGGATGGCCCACCTCACCGGCATCGTGGTCGAGGTCGAGCGCGCGGCGGGCCCGCAGGCGGCGACCTGGAGCGGTCTGCCAGAGTGACGCAGTCGGATCGAGCTCACCGTAGGCGTCCTTTGACGGGCCGTCGCCAGCTTCAGCGGAGCAGAACGACCATCGTGAGGCTCGCCGCGTTCAGGCTCGCGTGCAGCAGGAAGGGGACGAGGAGGCTGCCCGTGCGCGCTCGCGCCCAGCCGAGGACGACGCCCATCACGAGCGGACCCGCGATCGATGGGCCGTGATGGACGTGGAGGAGGCCGAAGAGCACGCCGCTCGCGGTGATCGCGCGCCAAGGGGAGAGCGTCCTCGCGAGGTGGGGGAGGAGCGCGCCGCGAAAGAGGAGCTCCTCTGCGAGCGGGCCGAGGAGCGCGCCGGCCAAGAGGAGGAGCGCGCCCCCCGCGAAGCCGAGCTCGGTGTCGGCGAAGGCGTCGAGCGCGGTCCCGGCGCGTCCGGCGACGTCGGAGGTCGAGAGCAGGCCGACGTGCTCCACGAGCCCGTGCAGCGCGAGCGCGAGGACACCCGCGCGCGGCACCCATCCGAGCGCGTAGAGGAGCGACTGCGCGAAGGTCCGCGTGTGGCCGAGGGGCGGCAGCAGAGGGCCGACCTTCTGGCCTCGCCGCGCGAGCCACGCGCCGCCGAGCGCGAGCACGAGGCCCTGGAGCGCGAGCGTGAGGAGAAAGGTCCCGGGCGCGTGACCGCCGACGAGGGCACAGCCTCCCGCACGCGCGAGCATCGAGACGAGCCACGCCGCGCCGAAGACGCCCGCGAACGGGAGCCAGAAGCGCGCGCCCGAAGGGGCGCCGTGGCGCTCTTCGCGCGTGGCCCCGCCGTGGCGCTCGTCGCGCGTGGCCCCGACCCGGCGATCGTCGCGGGTGGCGCCGCCTTGGCGCTCGTCGCGCGTGGCCCCGACCCGGCGCTCGTGGCGCCAGAGGGCGAGCGCGAGGGCGAGCGCGAGCGCGAGCAGCGCGAGGGTCGCGGGCGCCGGGCGCGGCAGCGCGGCCTCCACGCAGGTCGAGGTCTCGTGCTCGGGGACGAAGAGGCCACGTCGACCGGCGCGCAGACCTCCCGTCGCGGCCCCTCGCGTGGGCTCGACCGCGACCTCGAAGGAGGCGCCGTCGCGCTCTACCCGTAGGCGCCGCGTGCTCAGCGGACCCTCGCCGATCGCGCGCTGCAGATCCTCGACGCGCTCGACGCGCGCGCCGTCCACCTCGAGCACGAGGTCGCCAGGGCGGAGCCCCGCGAGGGCGGCGGGGCCTCCTTCGACGGGCTCGACCGCGACCCCGCGCGGGGCGTCGTCGATGCGCACGCCGATCACGGGGCGCGGGCCGGCGACGGGCGCGAGGCGGGGCGAGGGGCGCAGCCAGAGGCTCACGAGCGCGCCCGCCACGAGGAGATCGACGAGGGCGAGCCCCGCGAGGCGCCACGCCCAGAGCGGCGCCCCAGCGCGACCGCGCCAAGCCCAGAGCGCCGCGCCGACGACGAAGGGGAGCGAGACGATCGGCAGGAGCACGCAGCCGAGCGCGACGTGGAACGCGAGCGAGGCCCGCGCGACGTGCGGCGCGCCGCGCGTCGTCGGCGCTGCGGTGTCGGAGGTGCGGAGGTCGTCGTTCAAGGCGGCCGGCGTCGTTCGTGGGGGGGCCGGAGGGCGCTTGCGGGTGTAGACCGCAAGCCGCGCGGCGACCAGGGGGCGAAGACCATGGATGGAGCGCCCTCGGCCGCACTCCCGCTCGGCGCCCGGCAGCCGGGGTTGGAGGAGAAGTCCCCGCGGGTGCCATCGAGCGAGCCGGCGGACGTGGCGTCGAGCCACCTCGAGTTGCACAGGCCGAACTCGACAGCGAGAGCCGGTCCGCCGTCGAGACCCGGCTCGAGCCGGGCGCGGACGAGATGCGGGCCCGCAGATCCGCGTGGCTGAATCGGGACTTCGTTCGGTCCGCGTTGGCGTGCGGCGAGGGAACGCTTTCGGACGTCGGCCCGCGCGCGCTCGACGTCGAGATCGCCAAAGACCCCGACGACATCCCCCACGTCCTCGCCTGCGAAGGACCTGTTCGCGTCCCGCGACCCCCCACGACACTGCACTTCAGGGCCTCGTCCAGGGCATTTGTCTTCTCTTCGGTTGAACGCCCACCGTCGCGACACGCCGCTCCGTCTGCTCCGACCCGTTTGGCGCCTCGGTGACGTGTCTCGTGCGGAGCACGTGGGCTCCTCGGAGCCGGCCCTCGTGGTTTGGTGAGCCAGTCTCACGGCACCTCGCGAGCAAATTCTCGAGTCGAGCCTGGTTGTTTCGGGCAGTTCGGATGTCCTATCATCCGATCCGCCGCCTCGGCTACGGCAGCCCGCTCGACGCCGCCCACATCCCTCCGGAGTGGCCCCGGAGAGGTCGGTGCCGGGAGCGCGGGCTAAACCCTCGGCAAGCTCCCCACGTTCAGGACTTCCGCAGCATCACATAGACGCTACCGCCGAGTTCCGCGACGATCTCTTCCTGGCGCGTGACGGACTGATGTTGGCGCACGGTCTACAGCATATGCACGGCGCATCGACTCGCGGCGGGTTCCAGAGCCTCGACGAACGATGGCGGGTGCAAGTGTCGGGGGCCTTTGGTAGCATCACCCCCTTGAGCGCGCGCGATCAGCGAGCGCTCTGGTCGGACCCAGCAGACTGACATGCGACCTCGAACCAGCGATTCTCCTCGCGAAGAGCAACACGCGCTGCCCCCCATGCCTTCTCCGACTCAGGCCTCGGACGTAAACGCGACCACCGTAGCATGCGTGGATCTGTTCTGCGGGGCGGGAGGACTCACCCATGGATTGATCTCCGCGGGTGTGAAGGTGGTAGCAGGAGTCGACTTCGACTCGGCGTGCAAGCATCCATACGAGACCAACCACCCCGGGCTCGTCTTCCACGAAGCCGACGTCGCCGAGCTCGATGCAGAAGTGGTCGCCGGGTGGTTCGGAGACGCATCGGTTCGAGTCCTCGCGGGTTGTGCACCGTGCCAGCCGTTCTCGAACTACGCGCTGCGCTATCAGAAGGAAGAAGACGGGAAGAACGTCGAGGACGACGAGCGCTGGAGTCTCCTCAACCACTTCGCATCGTTGGTCGAAGCGCTGATGCCCGACATCGTGACGATGGAGAACGTGCCGAGCGTCAGGAAGCACGCGGTCTTCCAGAAATTCCACGCAACCCTGGTTCGTCTCGGCTACCACGTCTGGCACGACGTGGTCGACTGCAGCCAGTACGGGCTTCCTCAGCGCCGCCAGCGCACCGTGCTCTTGGCGTCTCGACATGGCGAGATCGCTCTGCGTGCGCCCGACGCCACCGAGCCGCGGACAGTGGCCGACGTCATCAAGGGGCTGCCTCCGCTGCGTCAAGGCTGCCAATCCGCTACGGATCCGCTGCACACGGCGTCACGTCTCTCGCCGTTGAACCTGCGCCGAATCAAGGTCTCGAAGCCTGGCGGGACCTGGCGGGATTGGCCCCCCGAGCTCGTTGCCGAGTGTCATCAGAAGAAGACCGGCAAGAGCTACCCGGGGGTCTACGGCCGAATGTCGTACGAGGAGCCGGCCCCCACGCTCACCACGCAGTTCTACGGCTTCGGAAGCGGTCGCTTCGGTCATCCGACGCAAGCACGTGGCATCTCGTTGCGTGAAGGTGCGCTGCTCCAAGGGTTTCCGGAGAACTACTCGTTCCTCCCCGAAGGGGAGCCGATCCGCTTCAAGGCACTCGGTCGGATGATCGGGAACGCCGTCCCGGTGGATCTGGGGCGCGCCATCGGCGAGAGCATCATGGCGCATGTGGAGGGCTGGTCGTCGAAGGCGTCGACCTCCGACCCGAGCGAGAACCGAGAGGGGCGGGGTGGGTCGAAGCGGCGGAGTCGAAGCGTCGTCTCCTGAAGCGAGACTTCGCATGCAGCGAGTCCGACGGGCCGACACTTCGGCCGAGTCGGCGCTTCGTCGCGCGCTCCACGCACGTGGACTCCGATACCGCGTCCAAGTCCCACTCCTCGCCAAGCCTCGACGTGTCGCCGACGTCGCGTTCAGCGGGCTTCGGATCGCCGTGTTCGTCGATGGGTGCTTCTGGCACGGGTGTCCGTTGCACGCGACGTGGCCGAAGCGGAACGCTGAGTTTTGGCGGGCCAAGATCCTCGCCAACCAGGCGCGTGACCGCGACACCGACGCGCGTCTCCGCGCGGATGGTTGGGATGTCATCCGCGTGTGGGCGCACGAGGACCCCGAAGTCGCCGCGGAACGGATCGCGAAGGCCGTCGAGGCCCGAAGGGAAGGTAGATCGGGATGAGCGAGGGCAGCATGGTGTCGGCTTCCCCCGAGCCGGGACAGCTCGTCGAAGTGAGACGACGTCAGTGGATGGTCTCCGACGTCGACGCGTCGTCGGTCTCGCCCGAGCTCCGTCGACAGAGCCTGGTGAAGCTCGCGTCGATCGACGAGGACGCGCTCGGTGAAGAGATCGAGGTGGTGTGGGAACTCGAGCCCGGCGCCCACGTCATCGAACGCGCCGGGTTGCCGACGCTCTCGACGCTCGACGACCCTTCGACACTCGACGCATTCCTCGATGCCGTCCGTTGGGGCGCGGCGACCAATGCGGATCGGGGATACCTCCAAGCCCCGTTCCGAAGCGGCGCCAGCATCGAGGACTACCAGCTCGATCCACTCGTCCGCGCGATCGACATGGCGCGAACCAACCTGTTGATCGCGGACGACGTCGGCCTCGGCAAGACGATCGAGGCAGGGCTCGTGATCCAGGAGATGCTCCTGCGGCACCGCGCGCGCACCGTCCTCGTGCTCTGCCCCGCCTCCCTCCAGGAAAAGTGGCGAGTCGAGATGGCCGAGAAGTTCGGACTCGAGTTTCGCATCGTGGACACCGAGTTCGTGAAGCGACTCCGCCGCGAGCGAGGCGTCCACGCGAACCCGTGGACGGCCTTCCCCCGGCTCATCGCTTCCATCGATTGGGCCAAGCAGGGGGAGGGCATGCGTCTGCTCCGCGACGTGCTTCCGCCCCACCCTACGTACTCCCGCCGTTTCGACATGCTCGTGATCGACGAGGCGCACAACGTGGCGCCAACCGTGGGTCGGTACGCCCTGGAGAGTCTGCGCACGCGCCTCGTGCGTCTCGTCGCGCCGCATTACCAACACAAGCTCTTCCTCACGGCCACACCACACGACGGTTACACCGAGTCGTTCACGGCACTCCTGGAACTGCTCGACGATCAGCGATTCTCGCGCAACGTGCTCCCACCCGAGGATCAACTCGCGCGCGTGATGGTGCGCCGCCTGAAAAGCGACCTCGTCGACGCCGACGGGAAGAAGCTCTACCCGGTGCGGCGGCTCGAAGCGTTGAACGTCGAGTACACCGACGACGAGCGCGCGGCGCGCAAACTCCTCGACGAGTACATCGCAAGCCGCGAGGCCCAAGACGACCGGGCGGGGATCGCCTCGCACTTCGTCCACCAGCTCCTCCGCAAGCGTCTCGCATCGTCTCCCGCAGCGTTCGGTTCGACGCTCGCGCGCCACGTCGCGACCCTCGAAGGACGCGTAGAGAAGCTCCGCGCCTCGCGGCTGGACGAGCGCATCCTGCGTCGTGCGATCTCGAAGTCCGAAGAGGACTACGCCGACGACGACAGCCGCGAGACCGCGGAAGTCGAGGCCATCGAAGAGGCGAGCCGTCGTCTTCGGCCACTCTCCGACGCGGAGAAGAAGCTCCTCGCGCGGCTCCGGTCATGGGCCGAGGTAGCGGGCCACAAGCCCGACTCGAAGGCGGCCTCGCTCCTCCGCTGGCTCGAAGCGACACTCCGACCGGGAGGGCACTGGTCCAAGACACGCGTCATCCTCTTCACCGAGTATCGCGCGACGCAGAAGTGGCTCCAGGAGATCCTTGCGAGCCACGGCTTCGGCGCCTCGCGCCTCGCGCTACTCTTCGGAGGCATGGACCCCAAGGAGCGCGAGTCGATCAAAGCTGCGTTCCAGGCGGACCCGAGTGAATCACCGGTGCGCATCCTGCTGGCGACCGACGCAGCATCCGAAGGCATCGATCTGCAGAACCACTGCAACCTACTGGTGCACGTAGAGATTCCCTACAACCCCAACGTGATGGAGCAGCGGAACGGCCGCGTCGATCGTCACGGGCAGAAGCAGAGCGAGGTCGTCATCTACCATCCCGTCGACAGCGACGGCGGTCACGGCGACGACATTCTCCGCGCCCTGCGCAAGCTCGACCTGATGAGAGCCGACATGGGCAGCGTGAATCCCGTGATCGCCCCGCAGCTGCCCGCGTTGCTCGAAGGGCGCCGCCGTGAGCTCGACACGCGAGCCGCCGAACAGCGTATCGATCGAGCGCGCCGCTACGTGAAGGCAGAGCGAGAGCTGCGAGAGCGCATCGCCAAGCTGCATGATCGGCTGACGACGACGCGCGGTGAGCAGCACCTCACGCCCGATCGCATCGAGCGCGTCGTGCGCGTCGCCCTGGCGCTCGCCGATAAACCCGATTTGACGCCCGCCAACCTCGCGGGTGTCTCGGACGTACCCGTCTTTCGCATGCCCGCGCTCTCCGGTTCGTGGTCCCGATGCCTGGATGGACTCGAACATCCGTTCACGAAACGGGTCCGCCCGATCACGTTCGACCATGACGTGGCGAAGGGCCGCGACGACGTGGTGCTGGTGCACCTGAACCACCCCCTCGTCCAGATGAGCCTGCGAGTGTTGCGAGCCGAGGTGTGGGCGCGCGACGACGTGAAGAAGCTCAGTCGTGTGACCGCGCGGATGCTGCCCGATGCGCGGCTCGACGGCCCGGCCGTCGTCGTCGTCTCACGTCTGGTGATCACGGGCGGCAACCACCATCGGCTCCACGAAGAGCTGACGGAGGCGGGTGGCTACCTTCGCGACACTAGCTTCAGGCGTGAAGACCGCGTCGGTGAGCTTCGCGGCTGGCTCGATGATTCGAAACCAGCGGTGATCCCCGACCCCCTCTTCGACGCACTGCGGACCCGATTCGAGAAGCATACCGGGGCAGTGCTGAACGCCGTCGGCGCTCGGTCGAAGGAACGATTGAAGGGACTCGGATCCACGCTCGACGCTCGCAAGCGGAAGGAGGTCGACGAGATGAGCCAGCTGCTCGACGACCTCGCGACCAACCTCCGGGCCGAGCTCGACAAAGAAGAGCCGAAGCAGCTCTCGCTCTTCTCGGAGGACGAGCGCACACAGCTCCGACGCGACCGACTCGCGCTCGAGGCCCGCTTGCGACGCATTCCGGAGGAGCGCGAACGTGAGCGGCTGGCCATCGAAGCGCGTCACGAAGGGTTGGCCGATCATACCTTCCCGGTGGCCGTGGTCCTCTTGGTGCCCGAAACGCTCGCTGCAGGGAGGCCGTCGTGAGCGCACGGTTCGAGTGGCTGAATCTGGTTGAGGTCTCGGGACCGTTCCTCGCGATTCCCGTCCTACGCGAGGTCTTCCCGCAGGGGCTCGAGGAGCTCGACGCGACTCGCGCCAAGCGCCTTCGCAGCGCCTACGAGGAGTGGCGGGATGCGGTGGATGGCGACGACGCCGGGCGGGAGGAGTTGCACGCTGCGTGGATCGACGAAGTGCTGCGCACCGCGCTCGATGCTGACGACCCGATGGTGAAGACCGGGGCCGAAGTTCCTGCGGCATCGGCGGAGCTGCCGGAACACGGCGTGACCATCGTGCCCGAGCGGGTGCTGGTCGACCCCACGCACGGCGGCGCCGTACTGGCCCCCATCCATGTCTTCCCGCCCGACACCGACTTGTCGGCGACACGGAAGTTCGAGGGGCTCTCGAGCTCGCCGGAAGACCGGATGGTCTCGCACCTACGTGCACTGAACCTTCCCTTCGGCGTCGTGACCAATGGCGAACGTTGGATGCTCGTGCACGCGCCCTCGGGCCAGGTGACGACCTTCGCCAGTTGGTACGCCCGGCTCTGGGGACAGGAACCCGAGACGCTCCGCGCGTTCGTATCGCTCCTCGGCGTGCGCCGGTTCTTCGCGCCGGAGGATGACCGCCTCCCGGCGCTCTTCACCCGCTCGATGAAGCACCAAGACGAGGTCGCCGACGCGCTCGGCGACCAGGTCCGGCGGGCCATCGAAGTCTTGGTCCAAGCACTCGACCGGGCGGACCAGGATCGGAACCGTGAGCTCCTCCACGACGTGAAGCCTCGAGACCTCTACGAGGCGGGCCTCACCGTGATGATGCGGCTCGTGTTCCTCCTGGCAGCGGAGGAGCGCGGACTCTTGCTCCTCGGGGAGCCGCGCTACGACGCCTTCTACGCGGTCTCGACGTTGCGGATGCAGCTCCGCGCGGAGACCGACGAGATCCTCGAGCGCCGCCGCTCGGCATGGTCACGGCTGCTCGCGACCTTCCGGGGCGTGTTCGGCGGCATCGACCATCCCACGTTGCGACTCCCCGCGATGGGTGGCTCGCTCTTCGATCCGGATCGTTTCCCGTTCCTCGAGGGGCGCCTGAAGGGCACGTCTTGGCGAAGCCACCGCGCGGAGCCCCTACCGATCGACGACCGCACGGTCTTGTTGCTCCTCGAAGCCATCCAGACCTTCGAGGGGCGCACGCTCTCGTATCGAGCGCTCGACGTGGAACAGATCGGTCACGTCTACGAAGGTCTGCTCGAACGCACCGTCGAGCGCGTCGCCGACGTGACGCTCGAGCTCGACGCGAGCACCTCGGCCAAAGACGCGCGCGTCACGCTCGGCGAGCTCGAGTCGGCACGACTCGATGGGAAGGCGAGCGTCACGGAGCTCCTCGTCGAGCGCACGAAGCGTTCGAAGTCGGCGATCGCGAAGGCGTTGGCTGCGGAGGTCGAGCCCATTCGGAGCGCGCGCCTCCTGTCCGTCTGTCGTGGTGACGTGAAGCTCCGCGACCGACTCGAGCCCTACGTGCGCCTCCTACGCACCGACCCTTGGGGCTATCCGCTGGTCCACCCGAAGGGCGCGTTCGTCGTCGTGCTCGGGACCGACCGGCGCGAGACCGGCACGCACTACACGCCGAAGAGCCTCACCGAGCGCATCGTCGAAGAGACGTTGACGCCGCTCGTCTACGAAGGCCCAGCGACCGGTACACCGCGCAGCGAGTGGAAGCTGAAGACGCCTGAAGAGCTGCTCGACCTGAAGGTTTGCGACCCGGCAATGGGCTCGGGCGCATTCCTAGTGCAGGCGTGCCGCTTCTTGAGCGCCCGACTGATCGAGTCCTGGGCAATCGAGGAGGCCGCTGGACGCATCGTCGACCTCACTGGCAAGACCCATGACCCGAGCACCAACGTCGAGACCATGTCGTTCGGTGAGGAGGTGCGTGCCGAGAACGCGCGGCGCATCGTGGCAGAGCGCTGCCTCTACGGCGTCGACCTGAACCCGCTCGCCGTCGAGTTGGCGAAGCTGTCGCTGTGGCTCGTCACGCTGTCGAAGGGGCGACCGTTCGGCTTCCTTGACCACAACCTCCGCCAGGGGGACAGCTTGCTCGGCATCAGCCGGCTCGAACAGCTCACGGACCTGTCGATGACTCCGAAGAGGCAGACACAACGACGACTCTTTGGAGAAAGCGTTCGGTATAGCGTCCGGACGGCCCTGGCCATTCGCCTCCAGCTACGTGAGATGCCCATCCGCGACATTCGAGACGTGGAGGCTATGGCAACGCTCGACGCCGCTGCGCGACAGAAGCTCGACGTCTCCGACGAGCTGGCGAATGCGTTCATTGCGGCGGTGTTCGCAGCTGAGAGCGACCGCGTGCTCGAGTCACGGCTGGCGGGCTTCGCCGTGGAAGCCGACCGGATCTCGGAGGGCAACGAGGAGGACCTGAAATCGCTGCGGTGTCGTGCGGCATCCGACTTGACCATCGACTCCCCCAGTGGGGCTCCGCGGACACCATTTCACTGGCCGCTCGAGTTCCCCGAGGTGTTTCATCGCCCCGACGCTGGGTTCGACGCGATCGTTGGTAATCCGCCGTTCATGGGCGGACGCATCCTCGGTCGACGGCTCGGGATGGTCTACCAGGAGTATCTGAAGACCATCCGAAACAACGTTGTCGGCTCTCCAGACCTTTGCGCGTATTTCTTTCTTCGTGCCTTCACCCTCGTACGCCAGACAGGCCACTTCGGCTTGCTTGCGACGAAGTCAATCGCAGAGACGGGGTCTCGAACTGTCTGTCTCGATCAGATCATTTCGCTCGGCGGGGTCATCTATCGTGCGAATTCACGGTTCCCGTGGCCGGGCCGCGCTGCGGTGGTTGTATCTATCGTGTGGGCTGCTCGATCGTGGCGGGGCGATGTCGTACTGGATGACAGAGCGGCGACGACAATCAACGGTGCGCTCAAGGAGGATTTGGAGCTTGACCCTCCCGCGAAGCTCAAGGCGAATCTCGGAACGTTCTCGGCCGGCCAAGACACGATGGGACGCGGATTCGAGTTGGACGCCCTGGAACGGTCGAAGATGTTGGCTGAGGCTCCTGCATGCGTCGATGTCATTCTGCCACTCTTCCACGGTGGCGATCTAAACCAGTTGCCAGAGCTCCTCCCTTATCGATGGGTCATCTACTTTCGTGACTGGCCGGAATCCCGGGCAAGAGCCTACGAACCTGCGTTCCGCCGAGTTGAGGAGTATGTCAAGCCCTATCGCGACTCACTCACGGGTCAGATCCACCAGGATTGCTTCTGGAAATTCTGGGACCTTCGGCCCCGATTGATGACGGAGCTTGAAACGAAGACGCACATGCTTGGGATTGCCGCTGTCACGAAGCATCTATGCGTGAGCCGCGTTCCCACCAACGCCGTCTACAACAAGCAAGTCAAGTTGCTGTTTTACGATGGATTCGCCGAGCTAGCAGTGTTTCAGAGCTCGCTTCACGACGTGTGGGCGCGTTGGCGAGCGGGCACGATGGGGGCCGCGACTCTCCGCTACTCGACCTCGTCAACGCTGGAGACCTGGCCGATGCCCGAAAGTCTAGAAGGTCTTGAGAACATCGGCAGGCGCTATGCAGAACTCCGCGACAAAATCCGCAAGGATGACTCCGTCGGCCTGACGGACCTCTACAACCGGTTCCATGACCCAACTAGCGCATCCGCACAAATGGAAGCCCTCCGCGCACTTCATCGTGAGATGGACCGCGCGGTGCTCCATGCCTACGGCTGGAAGGACATCGATCTCGGATTCGGCTTTCGCGACGTTGGGTACCTTCCTTCCAACGATCGGCTACGCTTGACCGTTTCTGAGCGCGCGCGCGACGAGCTTCTCAAGCGGCTAACAGCTCTTAATCTTGAGCGTCACGCTCGGGAGGTCACCGCGGGCGCGACGACCCGATCGACGCAGGGGCGCACGAAGACCAAGCGCTCTGGCCAAGGCACACTCTCCCTCGTCGATGTGCCACTGCCGACTACGTCGAAGACCCAGAACCCTGCGCCAACGAAGAAGGGCCGCGGGCGGAGGACTAGTCGATGAAACAGGGCATCGACAGTGCGCAGGCGACCCCGACCAAGCAGTTCTTCGTGTCGATGCTCACGCGCGACATCAAGCTCGAGGACGCCATCCTCGACCTGATCGACAATTGCCTCGATGGCGCTCTGCGTCTCGGCGACGGCGGCAAGCCCGACTATTCGAGGTACCTGGTCCAGATCACGCTCGCGAAGGACCACTTCTCCATCGAGGACAACTGCGGTGGCATCCCTCGTGATGTCGCGAAGAACTACGCGTTCAAGATGGGCCGCGAGCCCAACGACAACCGCGACTCCGACACCGAGACGATCGGCATGTACGGCGTCGGCATGAAGCGCGCGATTTTCAAGATGGGTCGCAACGCGATCGTGAAGACGCGACACGGCACCGACACCTACGAAGTGCCGATCACGGCCGCGTGGCTCGACGCGACCAGCTGGGACCCACTGCCGATTAACGAACCCACCGAGGCAACGGAGAAGCTCGAGGCGCCCGGAACGACGATCTATGTGAGCGACCTGAACGAAGGTGTCGCCCGGCACTTCGCCAACCCCGCCTTCGTGAACGAGGTGACCACGGCCATCTCGCAGCACTTCACGATGTTCCTCCAGTGGGGCCTCAAGATCGAAATCAACGGCGAGTCGGTGCAGCCCGTCCACGTCGAGGTGCTCGTCTCGCCGCGCGAGGATGGCCCGGCTCCCTACGTGTTCCGTAAGACGACGGGCGATGTCACGGTGTCGATCACCGTCGGCCTCAACACGAGCCGCCGCTCCGAGGGTGACGACAGCGACGATGACGCGGACTTCGCGGGGCAGCGTGCCTCGGCCACGGCAGGCTGGACGGTTCTTTGCAACGACCGCGCTGTCATCGTTGGCGACAAGAGCCGCCTGACGGGCTGGGGCGACCTCCCGCTCGTGCCGCTCTACCACCCGCAGTTCGCGGTCATCACCGGCATAATCGAGTTCCGCGCGAAGGACGCGAAGAAGCTCCCGGTCACGACTACGAAGCGCGCGCTCGACGCATCGTCGGAACTCTGGCTCGAGTCCCTCGTGAAGATGAAGGAGGGGATGCGGGTTTGGATCTCGTACACGAACGACTGGAAGAACCACCCGCGCGCTGACCAGCAGATCTACTGGCACGACGCGCAGCCCCTGTCGCTCAGCAAAGCAATCGATAAGGTCGCGTCGCGCACGTCGGCCAAGAAGACGAAGACCCGCGACGACGCCGGCGAAATGAGCGAGGTCGTCGAGTTCAACCCGAAGAAGAACAACGTTCTGCCGAAGCCCGAGCAGAAGAAGCCCTCGTCGAGGCGCATCGTCTTCTCTCGTCCCGTCGAAGAGATCCGAGCCGTCTCGAGAATGCTATTCGACGATCCCGACGTGAAGGCGGGCACCGTCGGCGACGAGTGCTTCAAGATCCAGCTCGAACTCGTCAAACCCTCCAAGAAGCGGAGGAGCTGACTGTGAGCACCGGTTCCTCAGTGCCCTACAAGCTGCGGCCGAACAAGGCCGTCGACCGGGAGCTGTTCCTCTCGCTGTTGACCCGTCTCGCGCCTTCGTTGGTGCTGGAGGGACATCACTACATCGGCCTCGGCGGTTCGTTCCTCGAAGACTTCCGGCTCGTGCACGCGCGACTCGGCATCGAGCGAATGACGAGCATCGAAGCAGAGGAGGAGGTCCACAAGAGACAGGTCTTCAACCGGCCCACGCCGTCTGTCGAGTGCGTGCATTCGAGCCTCGAGGACTACCTAGACCGGCACGACTTCGACCGGCCGGCAATCGTCTGGTTCGACTACACAGCGCCGAAGCCGGTCGAGCAGATCGGGCGTTTCGCGCGCACCGTCGGCGAGGTGAAGGTCAACAGTGTCCTGCGCCTCACGCTCAACGCCCAGCCCGGCGCGCTGGGGACTCCGAGTCCGCAGCTCTCGGGCCCGGCCCTGTGGGAGTGGCGTCTCGAGAAGTTCAAGGACCGCCTCGGCTCGCTGTGCCCCACGGACATCACCCCGGCTGACATGGAGAAGAGGACCTACGGGCCCAGCATCCTTCGCGCGCTGTTCTTGGCCGTCGAGAAGGAGGTGCTCAGCCACGCGGACCGCAAGGTAGTGTGGGCGCTGAGCACGCACTACGCGGACGGTCAGCCGATGGTCACTGCGACGATCGTGGTGTGCGCTGCCAACGACACGTTCATCGAGCCGATGGTGAAGGGCTGGATCTTTTACTCGCCGCCCCGCGACCCGCTTCGCATCGACCTACCGGCGCTCTCGACGCTGGAGCGGCTCACGATGGAGTCGAACGACGACGCTAAGGCCAAGCTTGGGTTCGAGCTGCCCGAGTCGGGCCTCGGAGAAGACCCCTTCGAGGTGTTCAAGAAGTTCTACCGAATCTACCCGCACTTCTCGCGGGTGGAGCTGTAGCAAGGAGCAGCGGATGACGACGAACACCCCGCGGAACACACAGGTATGGATCGCCAGGGAGGCGACGTCGCCCGTTCGTCATTCGGTTCGACGGTGAACCGATCGGCAGCGCGGTCGGCCCAAGCAAAGGGGTACTCGTGGTAGATGAGTGGGAGCCATCAGCGTGGGCCACGCCCTCCGCATCGATCTCGAGGCGTTGGGCGCAGGCTGCCCTCGATGATCAAGGCTCGCTGGCTCTGCTCGACCACGGGTCCGCCGTGACGGTCGCGTCGGCGAAGGTCTCGAAAAGGAGCGGACCATGACCAAGGCCATTCGAGTTAGAGTCGATGAGACCATTCAGTCGGTCGAGCGCCACCACGCCAGCTTGCAAGCCAGCAGCGGCGACGTGCCAATGTGGCTTCCTACGAACACCTCGGAGCGCATCGGCACTGACGTGTCATTGCTCCAGTTGCTGATGACCTGGAGCCAGAAGCAGACGGCACCGAGGCTTTGTATTCGCGGTGCTCTGAAAAAGGATGCGGACGTCGCGCTCGACAAGGTGTGTGACAACGTCGTGGGGCTCTCCGCAGTAACCCTGAGCAAGTCCGTCTTGTCCTGGGACAAGAAGGACATCGGCCCACAAGCCCACAAGAAGGCGAGTCAACGGGTGGACGAGATGGTCGAGGAGCGCGCGAAGTTCCAGCGTGGCTCCTCGTTCGCTGTCCTCTGCTTCGACGGAACGTCCAAGCCGTTTCCGCGCAACCTGTACTACGCCAGCGGCGACGTACTGTCTCGGCGGGATCTGAAAGCACTGTTCAACAAGCGGTTGAAGTTGGCCGAGAGCAACAGCGCTCGACGTGACCGAATCGAGGATGTCGCCACGCGCCTCGGAGTCATTTTGTTCGAGACATTCCGCAACACCCATCAATGGGCGCGCACCACGGTCGACGGCGTTCCGATCCGCAGGAGCGTTCGCGGACTGCTCATGCGGCGGTATCGGCAGCATCCGGCTTCGCCTGGGCAAGGGCTCGAAACCCGTCACGAGCAAGACGCGCCGATGGCGGAGTTCATCGCAACGCACATCGAGCAGACGGGCAGCGGCGGTGTGCTGGAGTTGTCGGTTTTCGATGGAGGGCCTGGGCTCGTTCGCCGTTCGCGAGGCATGCATGATCTTGCCACGCTCTCCCTCGCAGATGAGCGAGCCGCGTGCCTCGCGTGCTTCGATAAGCACAACACCTCGTCGGGCATGGTTCATCGCGGAATCGGCCTCTACGCCTCCATGCGAGAACTCGATCAACTCGGAGGGTTTCTACGCCTGCGCACGGGGCGCATGTCCCTCTACCGAAACTTTCACGACGAGCCCTTTCGAGAGGACACCCCCACCTCATTCTCCGATTGGCCGCTCCAAGATGGTCAGCCCAACGCTAGCGTCGCTGGTACGGTGCTGACGTTTATCCTCCCGATCCCTGAAGTGTAGCCGTGACCGACTTCTCCTCCCAGAACGGCGTCCTCATCACCCACGAGGCCCTTCGTCCAGGTTCGACGGCCGACCTCGTCGTTTACCTCGGCGTGACCGCGATGGGGCCCGCGGAGATCGTGGTGCAGCTCAAGCTGTTCTTGGAGCGGCACGCTGGGACGGTGGAGTCGATCTGCGTGATCGCCCCGAAGTTCCGGGAGGCAACCGTCAAGAGCGTGCTCGCTTGCGACGACTTCATTCAGTTGAAGGCTGACCTCGGCGTCGACAGCCATCCGTGCCTTTTCGGGCGCGATGGAAAGATCCTTGAAATCGACGACCGCGATCCCGATCGCCGGTCACGAATGTTGAGGCGCATACTCACGGCGGTGGTGCGGGCTCGTCATGGCGTACTCGGCGCTTCGAGTTCAGTTCACTACGCGAAGCCATCTCAGAAGCACACCGACCAGTTCATCCGAGCCGGTAACGTACTCGTGAACAGCGTCGAAGTGGAGATGATTGCGTGGGGATGTCTGTCGTACATCTCCGACGAGATCTCGTTCGTCTATACCGACACCGGCGCGATTAACGTGGTCGCAACGGCGCTGCTGGACCTTCTCGCCGGTTTCGGCAAGATAGCGACCGTCTCGGTGGACAGTTTCGGCTCGTACAAGGGCTTGGAATCCTTCGAAGGCACAAGGGAGGGCAGTCTCTGGCTGATCTCGGCGACCACCAGTGGCAACCTGGCCAAGCAGATCATAGCTAAACAGCGCGTAGAGCCTCGACAGATCGTCAGCCTGTTCGCACTCGGAACACCGAACGACACAGCGGTGTGCCACCTCGATCGCGACGACCGTCACAACACTCGCGGTTTCCCAAGCATCCAGTCGTACGACCCCAGCGACTGCGCTCTGTGTCGCGCTGGTTCAACCCCGCTGTGGTTGACAGACGAGCAGTTTCTCGTGTCCGACATCGCGGTCACACCTTACTTGCCCAAGAGAGACGACCTCTCAAAGGACACAGTGGCGGCGCTACATCAACTCGTTGGCGAGAATGTGTTCCGGGTGCTCTTTCAACCCAACCACCACACCGAGCGATCCGACATTTTCTTGGACATCGAGCCACACGCAAGCGGATTGCTAGCCGACGCACCGGTTGCTCTAACGAGTTTGGCTGCGAAGTTTGGTCGCCGCGTGCGACAGTCACTGCCCGCTGCGGTCGACGCCATCGTGCACCTCGATGATCTAGCGTCGACGGCCTTGGCCTCGGCGGTCGTCACCTATCTTTCGGCGCGCAGAGTTGCGCCGACCGTGGTGAGGGCAAGCCAGTGGACGAGCCATCAGTTTGCGAAGCCGCCTGAATCCATCGTCGTGGTCGCCTCTGCCATCGGTTCCGGGACATCGGTGATCGATCTGTCGCGTTCAATACGTCCTTCCGAATCGGTGACGTCGGTTTCCTACCTTGTATTGCTCGACAGGAGCGCGACCGAGGATCGTGCGCGACAGACCTATCAAAGCGTTACAACCACCGAGGATGGTCATCGATACGACTACCATGTGATCACCAGGCTCCCTCTACCTGATCCGTCCGCGATTCGAACCAATGCCTGGAATGACGAGTCGTTTCTGCTCCACAAACTCCTCGACAGTTGTTCGGATGACGCCCTCAGGACTGCGCTCGAGACGCGAAGGGATCTACTGGACAAGGCCAAGGATCAAACACAACGGGGACTCCGTGACGAACTGTTCTGGTCGGCGGAGAATGGCTCGGCGCTCACGCTGTCACCGGGCTTCGTGTTTCTTCCGAAGGACAACGATCCGACGAAGATCTCCCAAGCCGACGTGTACAGCGTCATCAGGTGCCTGCTCCACAGCCTTCGCACGCGGTCGCGAGAAGGCAAAGAGCCTCCGCTCAAGCAACATCCGCTCCATCGCAAGGTGCTCGACGTCGGTGTGTTCTACCGATTCAACGATCCGGTCCTTCAGGCGGCCTTCCTCAGGGCCGCCGATCCGGCGGAACTGGACTACGCGAACTCAGATATTGGGAACCAGAGCGCCAATGCGCGCCTGCTGCTCATGCGTGTCTTCAAGGACCATAAGGCACCGGCCACGGAGTTCGCGCTGGCGTTGGCCCTTGGGCGAATGCGGCTCACCGAGAATGATAAGACGCTGGCCCTCGACGAGATCGCCGGACTCTCGACGCCGTTGAACGGGGTGACGACCGCCTTCCTCGACGAATGGAAGGCGACGACATGAGGCACGTCATCGCGGCACTGCTCGCGGACCTCCGATTCATCGACAAGCAGCGCAGTGTCGAGGCGAAGCGCTCGCTCCGCGAGGATGCCTACTCCACCATCCGCGCGTCCACGAACGAGCCAGGTTGGCGGCGCGGGATCCTGCTCTGCGGCGTTGCCCGCATGGATGGTCGCTACGAAGCCTTGGGCGAGGCCGACCCCGATCGCGTCTCGAACGACGTCGCCACGGCTTGTGCGGGCGACGCGTTCAATCGGCGGCTCGGCCCGACAGTGCGGAGCGAGGTCGCAAAGGGCAAGGTCGTCGTCAGGGTCGCAGTCCCAGACGCGCGCCCCGGCGACAAGCCGATCTACCCGTCGAACGTCGGTCTGCCCGTGGGTGCGGATTGCCAGGTCGACGGCGCCGACGTGAGGTGCTCGGACGACAACATCCGCCTGTTTCATCAGCGCGCGCTTGATCGCCGGCACGAGAACACGATCGTCACCGACGCCACGATGGAGGACCTCGATCTCGAGGTCGTCGCGAGCTGCTGGACGTTCCTGATCGACACGACCCAGGCGACGTCGCTGCGCTACGTCAGCCCGCTCGATTTGGTGCAGGCGCTCGATGGCGCGCGAGGAGAGGGAGACGACGATGCGTGATGCACGCGCATGGCTCGCCGAGGAGGCCGCGCCAATCAGTCCCTTCGTCGTTCGGCTCGACGGTGACGGCTCCGGTAGTGCCATCGCTCGCGGCCATTGGGTCGTAGTCACGGACGCGGTCGGAGTCCTGAAGCGCGTCGGGCGCGTCCTCCGCATCCGCACCGAGCACGAAGCGACGACGCTCTACTTCGACGCGCTACACACGGTGAAGGACCTAGTCGCGCTCGGGGACCTCGGGCTCGCGTTGCCGAAGGGCGTCGTCACGCCGCTACGCCCCGAAGACCTCTCGACGGTACTCGCGCACGACGGAGTGGCTTCGCCTGACCACGTCCCGCTCATCCAAGACGCTGCTCACGTTCGTGAGTTGCTCGAACTCGCAACCCGCGACGACCTGCTCGGTCCCGCCAACGGTCCCGAGGAGGTCGTCGTCGACATGAGCGTCCGCGACCGGTACCTCGTCGGCAAGCTCGCGCCTCGCACCCCGATCGATGCTCCCCCAGCCGCCGAGGTCGAGCCCGCGGCGGCGGCCGACGAAGAGGATGACTCCGACCAGGAGCAGGCTGCCCCGCTCCACGAACCGGGGGCGGAGTTCCATCGCACGAGCGGACGAGTCGCCCCGGACGACGACGCGATGGACGAGATCGACACGACGAACAACCAGTCGCTGGTTCCATCGAGCCTGGGGTTGACGTTCTGTGTGGGCGGCGATGTCAGCGCCCTCGACGTGACGGCGCGTTGGGGCAGCTACGTCCGAGTGCCGAACGACGAGCACGAGTACAGCCGACCTCGGAAAGACCGCGAGACTGGGGAGGTCCACGAGACGAAGGTGAAGGTGTGGCGTCGCGTTCCGTGCGGCGGGACGGTGACGGTGGCGTTGAAGGACGGCCCGATCGCTCCGGTCGCTCCCGACACCGAGCGAGACGAGGTTCGGATCCAAGGGGCCGTGCGCACGAACGCAAAGGGCGAGCGTCTCGTGACGCTCTTCCTCGTGAACGACCAGCGTGATCCCAAGACGAATCGGGACGCCGCTTGGGTCTTTCAGCCCGAGTTGGGTGTGAAGGGAGCCGGAGCCGCGGCTGGCGAGCCGGTGTTTCTGCGACGACCGAGGAACGACATCGTGGTCGACGACCCGGAGCGCGACCACCTTGAGCTCATCTATCGTCGACGTGTCGAGTTCGCCGTCGGCCACGGCGTCGCGGTGCACGCGGAGACATCGAAAGACGACCCGACGCTCGCGACGGAGGTCCGCACCGAAGTCATCCCGAGCCACGAGGTGCCCGTCACCGAGACTCCGGGGTTGGACCCCGAAGACCGTCCGGCGATGCAGGAGATGGTGCAGCAGGGCTGGCTCGACATGCTGACGCTCGCCGAGCTCGAACCGAAGGCGCTCGAGAAGGCGTTGGGCACGCTCGTCGACGACTACTCGGCGTGGATCGACGAACAACGGGCGCGGGTCGGGACGGAGATCCAGGGCTACGACGGGCCAGCCAACGAGGCCCTCGACCGCTGTCAGATCACCCTCGCTCGTCTTCGCGCGGGCTTTAAGGTGTTGCTCGACGATCCGAAGGCGCTCGAAGCGTTCCGGTTCGCGAACCGTGCGATGGCCCGTCAGCGTGTGCGGGGCATCTACGCATTGAAGCGTCGCCGGGGAGAGGACGTAACGCTCGACTCGGTCGACGTCCGCAAGAACCGATCGTGGCGTCCCTTCCAGCTCGCGTTCCTCCTGCTCTCGCTCCCCTCGCTCGCCGACCCGGCGCACACCGACCGGACGAACCCCGCCGAGGCGTTCGCCGACCTCCTCTGGTTCCCCACCGGTGGTGGCAAGACGGAGGCGTATCTCGGCGTGGCCGCGTTCGCGATGGCCGTGCGTCGTCTGCAGGGGGTGGTCGCGGAGCTCGACGGACGACGAGGGCTCACGGTCATCATGCGCTACACGTTGCGCCTGCTGACCCTCCAGCAGTTCCAGCGCGCGACGACGTTGCTTTGCGCGATGGAGCTGATCCGCTCGAGCGACGTGGCGAAGTGGGGGTCGGAGCCCTTCACGCTCGGCCTCTGGGTCGGCAACAAGGTGACGCCGGGAAACACGCAGGCTTCACACGATGCCATCACCGCGATTCGGGACCAGGACCGCAACCGTGCAGGCATCGCGTCCCCCGCACAGCTCACGAGCTGTCCGTGGTGTGGCACGGAGATTCAACCCGGCCGCGACATCGAGGTCGACAAGACGGCGGGTCGGACCGTCATCTACTGCGGCGACAAGCTCTCCCAATGCGAGTTCAGCAAGTCGAAGTCGAAGGCCAACGTCCATCCAGGACTGCCCGTGAAGGTGGTGGACGAGGAGATCTACCATCGGCCCCCGACGATGATGATCGCGACAGTCGACAAGTTCGCGATGATGGCTTGGCGTACCGAGACGCGGGCCTTGTTCGGTAACGTCCAGGAGGAATGCGAGCGCCACGGCCTGCTCTGGCCCGGCCATGACTGCGGTGGCGGTCATCGCGCACGGAAGCCGTATCCGGCGGCGAAGGTCAAAGCGGCCCGTCGCATCCGACCGCCGGACCTCGTCATCCAGGACGAGTTCCACCTCATCAGCGGCCCCCTAGGCACGATGGTGGGTCTCTACGAGACCGCGGTCGACGAGCTGTGCTCTTGGAAGATCGGCGAGGCGACCGTGCGCCCGAAGATCGTGGCATCGACGGCGACGGTTCGACGCGCCGCCGACCAGGTTCGCAACGTCTTCATGCGTCGCCTCGCGATCTTCCCTCCCAAGGCACTCGACGTCGAAGACGACTTCTTCTCGGTGCAGCGCTCCACCCAGAGCAAACCTGGGCGCCGGTACATGGGCATCTGCTCACCAGGGAGCTCTCGCCCGGCGGTGCTGATTCGGACGTACACGGCGTTCCTCACGGCGGCGCAAGCGCTGTTCGATGCGTTTGGAGAGGTGGCCGACCCGTACATGACGTTGGTCGGCTACTTCAACTCACTGCGCGAGCTCGGCGGCATGAAGCGCCTCGCAGAAGACGACGTCCAGACCCGCTCGTACCGGGTAGGAATGAGCCTCGTGCAGCGGCCGGGGCTCGAGCAGCGGAACGTATCGATCCTCGCCGAGCTCACGTCGCGCGTGAGCAGTTCGGAGATCCCACGGTACCTCGATCAGCTCGAGATCCCGTTCGATGTCGCGTTCGACACCAACGCCGCACGACTCGCGAAGAACCATCGCCCGCCCGACGTGCCGCGGCCGATCGACGTGGTCCTCGCCACGAACATGCTTTCGGTCGGCGTCGACGTGAACCGTCTCGGCGTCATGGTCGTGAACGGCCAGCCCAAGGGCACGGCCGAGTACATCCAAGCGACGAGCCGTGTGGGACGCGCCTTTCCCGGGTTGGTCGCGGCGGTGCTCACGTGGGCGCGGCCGCGCGACCTGTCCCACTACGAGACCTTCGAGCACTACCACGCGACCTTCTACCAACACGTCGAAGCGCAGTCGGTGACGCCCTTCTCGCCGCGAGCGATGGATCGCGGCCTGACGGGAGCAATGGTCGCCATGATGCGAAACCGATTCGAGTCGTTCGCACCGAACGCCGGTGCCGCCGCGCTGACGAGCCCGAGCATGCCCGAGGTGACCTCGACCGTGGAGTCGGTCACCGAACGCACGTGGGAAGTCACCGAGGACTCGGGGAAGAAGAGTCTCGCGACGGCCGAGATGAAGGGCCGCGCCGATCTTTGGGCCAAAGAGGCCGCGTTCCCGGGTCGCTTGCTGATGTATCAGAAGTACGGGGGCGGCCCGACGGCCTATCCCCTGCTCGAGGCGCCGGGCATCAAGCCTTGGTCGAAGTGGACGGTTCCGATGTCGATGCGGGAGGTCGAACCTGGCGTGAACCTCGTGATGGAGGACGACCGCTCGCACGACGACCCAGCCTGGCGCGAACGAGTGGACGAGGACGACGCGACCGACACAAGGGAGGACGCATGAGCCCCACACCGGTTGGAGAGGTGCGCCCAAGTCAGCTCCTGTGGACCTTCGGGCCCGGTGCGCTCATCGACCTGCCGAATCTCTCGGTGGTCACGATGGGCATCGATCGTTGGGACGTAGGGCGGTGTCAGCCAATTCAGGAGGCGCGCCTGCTCTCTCACGTGCGCCGAGTGCTGGGCGACCAGGTCGAGTCGCTCCGGATGCCGCCGTTGACCGACACCGACACCAGCGACCCCTTCTCGGCTGAAGCGTTCGTCGGTGTCCCGGTGAAGCCCTTCCCGCGCTGGATGCGCTGCGTGAAGTGCGGCCTCCTCTCTCCGTTCGACGCCGGCCTCTTCGAGTTGAGGGCGAATCGCTTCCGGCCCGAGAGGACGCGCTTCGTTCACGCAGGCTGCACGGGGTCCCGGAACGACCTTCCCGCTCGCGATGCGGACGCCGTGCCCGCGCGCTTCCTGGTCGCGTGTCGAAGGGGGCACCTCGACGACTTCCCGTGGCATTGGTTCGTCCACGGCGGACCGAGCGCATGCAAGGGTACGCTCCGCTTCTTCGAGAGCGGAGCCTCGCTTCAGACCGAGAACCTCTGGGTGCGCTGCGACTCCTGCAGCGCCGCAAAGAGCATGGCGCAAGCGTTCGGGCAGGTCGGAAAGAAGAACCTCCCCGGCTGTCGAGGACGACATCCACACCTCGACCGATTCTCGGCTGACTGCGCCGAGGCTCCCCGGGCGATCCTGCTCGGCGCGACGAACGGATGGTTCCCGTCGACACTCTCGGTGCTCGCGATTCCTCAGACCGGGAGTCCACTGGCGCAGCTCATCGCCGACGGTTGGACCTTCTTCGAGGACGTCGAGAGTGCCAGCGAGGCGTCGACGGTGGTGAAGACGCTCAAGAAGTCGGCGCAGCTACCCGGGATCGAGGCGTTCTCGGGCGACCAGGTCTGGCAGGCAATCGAAGCCCATCGAACGGGAGCTGGCGACGAAGAGCTAGATCTCAAGGGGCCCGAGTGGGAGGTGCTGACGTCCGACACGCCGCCCTCGGACTACCCGTTCTTCATGAGCAAAGCGGTGGACGTCCCGAAAGGGTTCGAGCCCTACCTCTCGCGAGTGCTCCTCCTGGAGCGCCTCCGTGAAGTCAACGCGCTGATCGGTTTTACTCGGGTCGAGTCCCCCAACGAGGGCGGCGGTGCCGCGAGTGCGCCCCGCGCCCCGATCGGTGGTCATGCGCCCACTTGGATTCCGGCGACACAGGTGCACGGAGAAGGGATCTTCCTCCAGTTCTCCGAAGAGGCTCTATGCGACTGGGCGGGCGGCGCGGGTCCTCAGACCCAGGAAGCCGGACTTCGACGAGGGCATCGCGGTTGGCGCGCACGCCGACGGCTCGACCCAGATGGAGATTTTCCAGGCGTCCGATTCGCGCTTCTGCACACCGTCGCGCACCTGCTCATCCGGGAACTCGCGCTCGACTGCGGATACAACGCGGCGAGCATCCGCGAGCGTGTGTACGCGAACACCGATGGGGGGCAGTCGCAGGCGGGAATCTTGATCTACACCGCGGCAGCAGACTCGGACGGCACGCTCGGAGGACTCGTCGACCTGGGTCGACCGGAGAACCTCGGGCGACTGCTTCGCCAAGCCCTCGATCGCGCGCGGGTCTGTGCGTCGGATCCCCTTTGTGCCGAACACGAGCCGAGGTCGGATTCTTCGCTCCACGCCGCCGCATGCCACGCGTGTTCGTTCGTGTCGGAGACCTCGTGCGAGTGCGGCAATCGCTACCTCGATCGGGCGCTGGTCGTGCCTACCCTCCAGGTCACCGATTCGGCGTTCTTCGCGGGGCTCTGATGGATGGCCTCGTCGACGCGGTGTTGGAGCTCGTGGCGTTGGTGTCGCCGACGAAGGTTGGCGCCATCGCGTCGAGCGTTCGCGGTACCTCGTCGGCCGCAATCTCCGACGCGACGAAACTCGTGCAGACGCCCGCGGCACGCGCTGCGGTGACCCGCGTGCTGTCGATGTGGAAGGTCTCGAAGATCGATGGAGACGAGCTCGCGGGACTCTTGGTGGGTGCCGCAGCCGCACGGGCCAGGGCGGAGCGTGAGCTCGGCGTCGAACTGGTCTGGACCGGCCCGACGACTTCGTTCGTGCCGACCC
Organism: Myxococcales bacterium; assembly: GCA_019637115.1. GTDB lineage: Bacteria > Myxococcota_A > Polyangia > Polyangiales > Houyiibacteriaceae > JACKEH01. Next base: position 78,238 of record JAHBWH010000004.1, read on the forward strand.
GAAGGACGGCGCAAGTGCTCCTCGAACTCATCGCCGGCGCGGTCTCCGAGCTGTTCCTCGTCAGTTTCGTGGCGTACGACGTGAGCAACCTCGTCGCGGCCATGAATCACGCGACGAACCGCGGGGCCCGGCTGCGCATCTTGGTGGAGGCGTCGAAGGACCGCGGCGGTACCTTGGATATCGACCTCGTGCCCAAGCTTCGAGCGAGTGTGCCCGCCGCCGAACTCTACACGTGGCTGGACCGGAAGGAACCGTTCGTCGACGGCAAAGTCCACGCGAAGGTGGCGGTCGCGGACTCGGCGCGAGCTTTCGTCACCAGCGCGAATCTGACTGGGCACGCCATGGAGCGAAACATGGAGGCGGGCCTCCTGCTCCGTGGGGGACTGGTGCCCGCGGCGCTACGAAACCATCTCGACGCGCTCATCAACACGGGCGTGCTCGGACGGGTCTAGCGGGAGCGAGAGCGCTTCCCCAGCAAGATCCTACCGCCGTACTTGACGTGCTTACGGAACCGGTCGGAGATCTTGCCTGCGCTCTACTCGTTTGGTCTGCTGACCGGAGACTCTGCGGACCGTTCAAGGCGCAGGGGCCAGACGCGGCAAACTTGCGACGTGCGGCGCGCCAGCCGCGCGTGGTCGGCGGGCGCGTCGCAGGTGCGGACGTCGTCGGGACGGGCCGGACGGCGCTTCCGGTTGTCGGGCCTCCGGTCGTCGGGCTCGCCTCCGGGTGTAGACCGCCAGCAGCGCAACGACCAGCGGGGCGAAGAGCGTCGATGGAGCGCCGGCGGCCGCGCAGCCGCTCGGCGCGCGACAGCTGGGATCGGGCGGGACGTCCTCTCCGCGGGTTCCCTCGGGCGAGCCGGCGGGCGCGGCGTCGAGCCACCTCGACTCGCCGCCGAAGTGTACCCAGTCGAGCGCGCAAGCGTCCTCGTGTGCCTCGCGCGGCGGCGCGAGCTGCGCGAAGCGGAAGACCGGGGTGAGGCCGAGGTCGTCGTCGACGGCGAAGAGCCCCTCGAGCGAGCACGCGAAGGTCCGTCCTTCGAGCTGCGTGAGGCACGTCCACTCGTCGCGGCGCGCGCCGGTCGGCGTCCACGCGCTGGGCCCAGCCGACGGCGCGTGCTCCCACACGACGCCATCGACCACGGCGATCGTCCGCCCCGCGTGCGCGATGGGCCCGAGCACGAGCTCGCCCGAGGGACCAGGCTCGAACCCGCCCGTCGCGTGGCGGAGCCGCCCGAGCGTGCGGGTCTCGGTCGTCACGAGGAGCCAGATCGCGTCGGCGTCGCCGCCGCGGATCGCGACGCGGTCGGCGGCCTCGAGGGGGAGCGGCTCGCACGCGTCGAGTCGGCAGAGGGTCGGAGGGTCGCTCGCCACCGCCCAGACCTCGCCCGCGACGACCTCGAGATGGTCGGGGTGCACGGGGAGGGGCCATCGGGTCGGCTCACCGTGGCGGAGGATCACGGAGCGGCGCTCCCCCTCGCGTTCGCGCGCGAGCACCCAGAGGGTCGCGCCGTCGATGGCGACGTCGCGCACCTGCCAGGCCGCGAGCTGCTCGTCGCGCGCGAGCTCGTCACGCGAGGGCGACGAGAGATGGAGCTCGCCGAGATCGAGCACCACGACGCGGCCGTCCGCGAGCGCGAAGCTGCGCGCCAGCTCGTTCCCGGTCCAGAGGCTCGGGCAGAGGTACGCGAACGTGCGGTAGCCGTAGCGCGGGTCGCAGCCCGCCTCGGCGAGGCCGACGTTGGTCCGCAGCAGCCAGGGCGCGCCGTCGCGGAGCGCGAGGACGTCGAGCACGGCGGGGGCCGGGCCGTGCGCGCGGGCCACGTCGACGCCGCTCAGCAGCAAGAGCGAGAGCGTCATCCACGCCCAGCGCGCGACGCGCGCCCACCCGCGGACGTCGCCGCGAATGCCCCGGTCGACGAGCGAGGAGCGTCGCGCCTCTTCCGCGAGGAAGGTGCGCTCGGGGAAGGCTACGCCGCCGCCCGGGCGGCTCGTGAGCGCGACCCCGAGGTTGGCGGCCGACCACACCACGACCGCGCGAGGGCTCACCGCGCGACGCCGCACCCAGCGAGGCGCTCGTCGCAGGTGCCGGCCTCGACGACGGGCGCGGCGCACTCGACGACCGCGTCCCATTGGCGTCCGCAGGTCGTCTGCAGGCAGCGCTCGGCCGAGCCCTCGAGGACGACGGCGTTCGTCACGCAATGACGCAGGCACGCCTGCGCGAGGAGGAGCTGGCCACCGCACGAGGTCTGCGTGCAGCGGATGAGCGCGTCGACGTTGCAGAGCAGGCAACCATCATCGGCTTGCTCGCAGCCCCAGAGGCACTCGAAGTCCGAGCGATCGCACGCCGCGAGGCACGCGGCGGTCGCCGCCTCGCAGCTCGGCGCGGGCGCCGTGTCGTGGTCGTGCTCTTCGGCGACGTAGAGGAGGCACATCTCGTCGAGCGTGCCCTCGCCCCATTGGACGCGCCGAGGCTCGACCTGCACCCCGTTGACGACGGGCTGGTTGTCGGCCGAGTTGTCGTAGGTACACGTCAGGCGGATGCCGTCTCCTGGCCCGAGCACGAGCGGCTCGGCCAGCGTGTAGCTCTGCTGCCACCCGAAGTCCCACCGCGGGATGTCGAGCGAGCACTCCTCGGCGCCGCCGGCGCGAACGACCTCGACCTGGAAGCTCGTCCCGAGCAGGTGCATGTGCGCGGTCAGCGCCGAGATCGTGATCGGTGTCTCCCGCCAGTTGCCGTAGACGCGCGAGTGGACGGAGCGCTCGGCGCCCGCGGGGATGTCGAGATCGAGGATCGGGACGGGCCGCGTCGCGATCGCGCGCTCCACGGGGGTCGTGGTCAGGCGCATCGCGAAGGTGGTCCGGTCCGGCTCGGGGTCTCCGCCGAGCAGGTTGTAGTGAACCTGCATGACGACCTTGCTGCCGGCCCGGATGGGGATGCCGACGCCCGCGGGGTAGATGGCCGGTTGGAGACCCGGCACCCACGCGCCGAGCTGCGTGGAGAGGTTCGACTCGAGGCCGGGGAGCGGGCCGCCGAAGCAGGTGTAGCCCGGACCGGGCGTGCTCTCGTCGAGCGCGAGCGCGTGCGGCACGCTCGACGGGGAGATCGCATAGACCAGCACGTGGTGGACGATCGGGACCACGTCGGGGATCACCGTGCTCGCCGTGAGGTAGACGTCCTCGTCGAAGTCCATGTCGAGGACGAAGCAGCGGTAGTCGTCGGGGGAGGCGGGGCTTGGGACATAGCCCTCCGCGATGCGGGCCTCGTGGGTGGCCTCGAAGGTCGGCGGCGGCGGGAGATCGATCGGGGTGGCCGTGGCGGGGTCGCCCTCGGGCATGCCGCCCGCGACCCACGCCGAGAACGTCGCGATCTCCTCGTCGGTCAGCACGCGCGCGCCGACGAGGTCGTTGCACGCGGGGTCGGGCATCCACGGCGGCATCTGGCGCCGCTCGATGGCGAGCCCGGCGACGCCGCCGCGCGCCGAGAGGCGCTCGTAGGTGTCGAAGGGGTCGGGCCCGATGCCGCCCTCGGCGTGGCAGCCGAGGCAGTGGCGCGCGACGATCGGCGCGACGTCCTGGTGGTAGGTCGGCACGGGGGTCGCCGTGCCGCTGTCACCCGTGCGGGCGGGGCCGTCTCCGTCGCCGCTCGGGCAGGCCGTGAGCCCAAGCGCCAGCGTGAGGACGAAGGAGAGACGAGCCCAACTGCGGTTCATCATGGGCGAAAGGGTGCCATAGACGGTCACAATACTGCGAGCGTTGCCCGAGAAATCCGGGCGACGAGGCCCTACGCGCCGTCAATCACCGAGGATCTCGGCGACGAGGCCCGCGCCCGCTTCGCTCGGGGAGAGGCCCTCGAGCGCCGCGCGCACCTCTTCGTCCGCGACGCCGCGGGTCACGAAGCGGAGCGCCGCGTCCACGAGGCGCGCGGGATCGTCCGCGAGCGGATCGACCTCGGAGAGCGCCGCGAGCAGGTGGCGCGCGTGCTCACGGGCGAGCTCGTCGACGCAGGCGTCGAGGTGCGCGACGCCATCGCTGTCGACGTCGCCTGTGTCGCGGTCGCTGCCCTCGCGCACCTCCAGCTCTTCGCCGACCTCCCCGTCGTCGTCGAGCGCTTCCGCCGTGTGTCGGAGCACCGTCGGGCAGCAGAGGCGGCCGATCGCGGGCGGCAGCCACGCAGGCGCCTCGTCGGCGGAGGGAAGCTCGCGCGCGAGGCGGACGGAGGTCTCGCTCGCGCCGGGGTGGGTTCGAGCGAACGCGGCGCGCACGCGCTCGAGCCTCGCGAGGTCGACGGAGCCCGTCGCGACGGCGCCGAGAGGGGTCGGGCGCGCGATCCCGCGCACGAGCGTGCCGCCGACGCACCGTCCGTCGGGCTCGAAGCGCACGGGACCCGCGGGGACGAGCCGCGCGTCGGCCGCGAGGAGGGTGACGGCGACGGGCGCTGCGAGCTCGAGGGGCGCGGAGAGGGCGCCGTCGACGGCGAGAGCGAGGGCGATCGACGTGCAGAGCGAGGGGAGGGCGGCGGGGTCGGGCGGGAGGCGCGCGCCGCCCGGATCGAGCGCGCCGCCGACGACCCGGCGGAGGTCGGCGCCGACGGTGGGCAGCACGAGCACCCGGACGACGGCGTGAGGGTCGCCTGGGAGGAAGCGCTGCAACGCGGCGCGCACGGTGGCGAGATCCTGCGCGAGGTCGCTCGGAAGCGGCGGCGGCTCGTACGCTTTCCACGCCTCGAAGCGCGTGCGTCGGGCGAGCGAGAGCAGCGCGCGCGTGGTCGTCGAGCCTGGTCGCGGACGCAGCAGGTCGGCGGGCGGGCTCGGCCGGAAGGTCTTCGCGGAGGTCACCCCCGGACCATGCGCCGACGCGGTCGGGGCGCCACCCACGGATTGACGCGGCGCGGTAGAGGGGATCGCGGGGGGTCGTTTGCCCGCCGCGCTCACGGTCCTGAACCGGCACCGTCGATCGGCCGCGGAGCCCCTCGGTTCGCCGGCCCCGGATTGACGCGGCGCCCCGACGTTCCCACGAACCAGGGTATGCCCCTCCCGTTGCGCTCGAGCGCGCTCCTCTTCGCGGTGCTCTCTTGCGGCAGCAACGCCGCGGATCCGGCGGCCCGGCGCGCCGACCCCTCGGGTGGGAGCGTGGCCGCGGAGGGCACGCCGCGACCTGGCGAGCGCGCCGATCCGCCACGCGCGGGGCTCGCCGTCGCGGTCTTCGCGGGCGGCTGCTTCTGGTGCATGGAGCACCCCTTCGAGCGCCTCGACGGGGTCGGAGAGGTGCTCTCCGGGTACACGGGCGGGCGCGAGCGGGCGCCGACCTACGAGCAGGTGTCGTCGGGCCGCACGAGCCACCTCGAGGCCGTGCGCGTGGTCTACGACCCCGAGCGGGTGAGCTACGAGCGGCTGCTCGAGGTCTTCTGGCACAACGTCGATCCGACCCAGGACGACGGGCAGTTCTGCGACCGCGGGGCGCAATACCGGACCGCGATCTTCGTCGCGACGCCGGAGGAGCGCCGCCTGGCCGAGGAGAGCAAGCGGCGCGTCGCGGCCCGGCTCGGTCGCCGCGTGGCGACCGAGATCCGCGCCGCGGGCGACTTCTGGGTCGCCGAGGCCTACCACCAGGACTTCTACCGGACGAACCCGGTCCGCTATCAGAGCTACCGGAGCGGCTGCGGGCGCGACGCGCGCCTCCGCGAGCTCTGGGGGGACGACGCGGGTCATTGACTCGCGCGAGTCCGGGGCTCGTTCGACGAACGGGCCTCGGACGCCGCACACTGGAGCACGAGATGATCCTTCGCCGACGCACCTTCCTCACCTCGCTCGCCGTCGCCCCCGCGGCGCTCGCGTGCTCGCCGACGCCGCAGGTCGGAGCGCAGTCAGGCGCCGGAGGGGGGGCGGGAGAGTGGCCGGGTCCCTCGTCGCCCGTCTCGTACGTCACCCACCCGCCGCCTCGCGTCGGCTCGCGGCTCGAGCTCGACGACGACGAGTGGCGGCGCCGGCTCACCCGCGAGCAGTACCGGATCCTGCGCCAAGAGGGCACCGAGCGACCCTACTCGAGCCCGCTCAACGCGGAGCACCGCGCCGGCGCCTTCCACTGCGCGGGCTGCGGCGCGCCGCTCTATCACTCGCGGGACAAATTCGACTCGGGCACGGGCTGGCCCTCGTTCACGCGGCCGATCGAGCGCGGCCGGGTGCACGAGAAGCCCGACCGCTCCCTCGGCATGGTGCGGGTGGAGGTCGAGTGCGCGCGCTGTGACGGACACCTCGGCCACGTCTTCGAGGACGGGCCGAGACCGACCGGGCGACGCCACTGCATCAACGGCGTGTCCCTCGAGCTCGTCCCGAGCTGACGCCGCGCGCCGCGCTCGCCAGCGGACGCTCCTTCCACGGTGGGGCCCCAGGACGGTCAGCTCGCGAGGAGCGCCGACTGGTCGCCGGGATCGAAGTAGGCGCGGTCGATGGCGCCGCAGATCGCCGTCGTCGTGTCGATGACGTGGGTGAGCTCGGCGTGGATGCTCTCGCCGAAGATCGCGTCGATGTCTCGCGCGCGGAGGCGCTCGAGGAGCCCGTCCAGCATCGCCGCGGGCTCGTCGCCGAGATCCGGTCGGCCCTCCTGGCGGATGCGCTCGAGCGTCGAGCGCGCGCGGAGCAGGCAGCCGAGCACGCTGCGTGGGAGGGCGGGGTCTTGGAGCAAGAACGCCGCGATGGAGCGCCCGTCGGGGCTGCTCGGGACGCGCTTGTAATATGCCTCGCTCGCGCTGCACGAGTAGAGGAGCGCGCTCCACTGCGCGAGCTCGACGGGGGACTCGTGATCGGGGCGCGAGGGGCCGAGCGTGTGGTGCTTCACGTCCAGCATGCGCGCCGTCTGGCTCGCCCGCTCGAGCCACATGCCGAGGCGCATGAAGTCGAGCGGCTCCTCGTCGAGCAGCGTCTGCTCGCTCAGGCCGAGGAAGAGGTCGCAGCCGTCGCGGAGGCGCTTGTAGAAGAGATCGCGGTCGCTCGCGTAGCGTCGGCGGGCCTTCGCGCTGCCGAGGTCGACCCAGAGGTCGTTGAGCGTCTCCCACATCTCGAGGCTGATGACCTCGCGCGTCGTGCGCGCGTTCTCGCGGGCCCAGCGGAGCGAGGTGAGGAGCGAGACCGGGCTGCGCTCGTCCCACGTGAGGTAGGCCTCGACGACCTCACCGTCGTCGCGCAGGTCCGCGAGCGGTCGCGGGGGCACGCTCGCGCGCTTCTTGCGCGGCGGGTCGAAACCTCCGGCGAGGCAGAGCTCGGTGAAGCGAGGCTCTTCGCCCGTGACGATGATCAGCGGGAACCACCGGTCGGCGACGCCCTCCGGCACGTCGAGGAGGAACGAGCGGTTCACCCGGAGCAGGCGCGCGAGGTTCTCGACGCGCTCGACGTAGCGGTGCATCCAGAAGCAGCACCCGGCGACGCGAGAGATCATCGGCCCACCTCCTCCGAGCTCCGCCCGACCCCACCGTCCGCATCGACCGAGCCCGCGGCATCGACAGCGCCCGGAGCACCGATGGAGCCCGCGGCATCGACCGCGCCCGCGGCACCAACCGAGTCGTCGCTCGCGAGCACCCACGTGTCCTTGCTGCCGCCGCCCTGGCTCGAGTTCACGACGTAGCTGCCCTCCTTGAGCGCGACCCGCGAGAGGCCGCCGGGGAGCACCCACGTGCTCTTGCCCGTCACGACGTAGGGCCGGAGATCGACGCGGCGCGGCGCGATGCCCTTCTTCGTGAGCGTCGGGCAGGTGCTGAGCTCGACGACGGGCTGCGCCACGTAGCTGCGCGGCTTCTCCCGGAGCTGCGTGGCGAACTCGGCGCGCTCCTTCTTCGTCGAGCGAGGGCCGAAGAGCATCCCGTAGCCGCCCGACGCGTCGACCTCCTTGACCACCATGTGCTCGAGGTTCGCGAGCACGTGCGAGAGGTGATCGGAGCGCGAGCAGTGGTACGTCTCGACCTGGCCCAGGATCGGGTCCTCGCCGAGGTAGTAGCGGATGAGCTCGGGCACGAAGGGGTAGACCGCCTTGTCGTCGGCGCAGCCGTTGCCGAGCCCGTTGGCGAGCACGACGTTGCCCTTCGCGTACGCCCGCACGACCCCGGGGACGCCGAGCAAGCTGTCGGCGCGGAAGACGGTCGGGTCGAGGAAGTCGTCGTCGATGCGGCGGTAGAGCACGTCGATGCGGCGAGGCCCCTTCGTCGTCTTCACGTAGACGCGATCGTCGTGCACGAAGAGGTCGCTACCCTGGACGAGCATCGAGCCCATGCGCCGCGCGAGGAAGCTGTGCTCGAAGTACGCGCTGTTGTAGTGGCCGGGCGTGAGCACCGCGAGGGTGCCGTCGCCCCCGGCGAGCGAGCGCAGACCGTCGCGGAGCTTCTGCGGGTAGGCGTCCACGTTCCGCACCCGCACCTTCGTGAAGAGGTTCGGGAAGACGCGCTTCATCACCAGGCGGTTCTCGAGCACGTACGAGACACCGCTCGGGGTCCGCAGGTTGTCCTCGAGGACGAGGAAGTCGCCGGTGGGCCCCCGCACGAGGTCGATGCCGGCCACGTGCACGTAGACGGGGTCGGCGCCGCGGGGGCCGGGCGGGCGCACGCCCTTCATCGCCGAGAGGTAGCCCGTCGAGCCCTTCACGATGTCCTCGGCGACCGGCGCGTTGCGCGCGCGGAAGACGCGCTCGTCGCCGTAGACGTCCGCCAAGAAGAGGTTCAGCGCGCGGACGCGCTGCTCGAGGCCGCGCTCGAGCACCTGCCACTCCTTCGCGCCGACGATCCGCGGGATGACGTCGAAGGGGAAGATCTTCTCCGTCCCGCGGCGGTCGCCGTAGACCCGAAAGGTGATGCCGCTTTGCAGGAACGCGCCGTCGGCGAGGCGCTGCCGAAGCCGAAGCTCCTGCTCGCCGATGGCGTCGATGCCCCGCACGACGGGGCCGATGCCCGAACGCGCGCGCCCGGTGTCCGCGAAGAGCTCGTCGTAGGTGCCTTCGAGCGGCGTGTAACCCGAGAAGACGGGGGCGCGCGGCCTCTTGCCTCGCGGGGCCGACTCGCCTCGGTCGGGGCGGCGACCCGCCCCTGTCGGCGTCGCCGTGCTCGTCTCGTCCTTCCGCCGCCTGGGTGCCTGCTTGGCGCTCGCCACGTCGCCGACGGTACCACGGCGCTCTCGCGCGCACGCACTGATCGGCGCTCCGCGGTCAGGAAACAAAGCCGAAACATCGGCGCGCTCGGATCCGAAAGGGCCCGCGAAGGGCCTCATCGGAGCCGCCCCACCGGAGCCTCGACAGCGCGCCTCGAGCGCGGGGCGCATGGGCGCGCTCGGTGCGACGGAGTCGGCGACGGGTGCCCCCAACCCGAAGTTCGTTCCGGGTATCCGCGGCCCTCGACGCGGATCTCGCTCGCCGACCTCCTCGAATAGGCTTTGGCCTGTCCTTCGTCGGCGCGGCAAACGACCTCCACGCCGATCATCCACGGCAACCCGGAACGAACGTCGGGTTGGGGGCACTAGCGCGCGACGTAGCCGCGGCGCAGGGCGACCGCCAGCGCGAGCCAGAGCCCCGCGAAGACGGCGCCGAGCGCGGCGAAGCCGGACGCGCCGAGGCCGAGCAGGGTGGTCCCGACGAAGACGACCCCAGCGCTCGCGAGGTCCCCGAGGCGGACGATCAGCGTGTCGGCGGTGTGCTTCGCGGCGTACTTCGCGTCGCGGGAGGTCGGCAGCCAGAGCATCGCGCGCGCGGTGTTCATGAGCGAGTAGTCGCTCGCGTTCATCGCGCCCTTCAGCCACACGAACGCGAGCGCGGGCAGGCCGAGGGCGAGCCCCCCGAAGGCGAGCAGGGCGAAGAGCGGCATCGCGTAGAGCACGCCGCCGATGCCGAAGCGGCGCACGAGGCGCGAGGCCGCGAAGAGCTGAAGGGCGAGCGCGGCGACGTTCACGCCGAGGTAGAAGTTGCCATAGAAGGCGCCGATGGCGGCCTCCTCGAGCGCCCCCTCGCGGGTGAGCGCGTCGACGACGCTCCGGCCGAGGACGTACTCCCCGGTGGTGCTCGCGAGGTTGAGGAGCACGAGGAGGAGGGCGACGGTGCGGAGGTAGCCGTCGCGCAGCAGCATCGCGAGGCCGGCGTAGGGGGCGGGGTTGGCTGGGTGAGGGGGCGGCTCCGACGCGGGGGAAGGCGTCGAACGAGGGGCGGCTGGGCGCTTGGCTTTCGCGGACGTGGACGTGGACGTGGACGTGGACGTGGACGTGGACGTGGACGCGCACGTGGACGCGCACGCGCACGTGGACGTGGACGTGGACGTGGACGTGGACGTGGACGTGGACGTGAACTTGGGCTTGGGCTTGGGTGTGGCTCGTCCGCCCGTGCGCTGGGGGTCCATCAGCCGCAGGTAGATCGCCCCGTGCACGAGGAGGAGGCCGGCGGCGACGAGGACGACGAGGGACGGCGCGCTCGCGGCGTCGAAGAGGCGGCCGGCGAGGAAGCTGCCCGCGAAGGCGCCCGCCGTCATGCCGACGGCGATGGCGGGGAAGACCCGCTCGCCGGCGTCCTTCGCGAAGCGCTCGTTCGCGAAGCCCCAGAAGAGCGCCACCGCGGAGACATTGAAGACCCCGAGCCAGACGTAGAACGCGAAGCCGACGGGCCAGCCGAGGTGCACGCCGAGCGCGAAGACCAGCAGGCTGACCACGAAGAATCCCAGGACGCCGACGAGCAGGCGCGAGGTGATGCCCGAGAGGCGATCGACGAAGGGGACGAGCACCACGAGCGCGACCGCCTGCGCGGCCCCCGCGTAGCTCTTCAGCTCGGGGCCTCCCGGCATCGCGAGCACGAGCGGCTCGCGCGCGGTCTTCAGCAGGTAGTACGCGAAGAGCAGCACGAAGACGCTCGCGCCGAGCCACACGGTCGGACGGACCTCTTCGCGTCGAACGTCGGCGACCATCCGCAGCGCGCGCGGCACCCCGCCCGCGACCGCGCCCGGGCTCGGGAGCGCGCCGGGGCTCGGGAGCGTGCCGGGGCTCGAGGAGGCGCCGAACGACATCGCCGCCGATGAGAGCCCGGCGACCGAAGAACCGCAAAGAATCTGCGAGCCTGCGCCGCGCCGCGCTGCCGTCCGCCGCCCGGACCGCGGACCCTGACGGACCGCGGACCCTGACGGACCCCGGACCCTGACGGACCCCGGACCCCGGACCGCGGACCCCGGACCCCGGACCCCGGACCACGGACCACGGACTACGGACCCGGGACCTCGGACCTCGGATCTCGGATCACGGACCTCGGACCCCGGACCCCGGACACGGACACGGACACGGACACGGACGCGGACACGGACACGGACACGGACGCGGACACGGACACGGACACGGACACGGACGCGGACACGGACGCGGACACGGACGCGGACACGGATCAGGGCCGTCAGCGTCTCACTTCACGCGCAGGCGCGGGGCCCCCGAGAGAAAGAGTCGGAGCGTCCCCAGCAGGCTGGTAGGGTGCGCCATGGCCAAGGAGAGGGTGGTCCTCGTCGACGGAAGCGCGCTCATCTACCGCGCGTTCTTCGCGATCCCAGCGGGCTTCGCGACGAGCGGTGGGGTGCCGACGAACGCGACCTACGGGTTCGCGCTGATGTTCCGGAAGATCTTCGGTGGAAAAGCCCCGACCTACGGCGCGGTGGTCTTCGACGCACCCGGAAAGACCTTCCGCGACGAGCGCTTCCCCCAGTACAAGGCGCAGCGCCCGCGGATGCCCGCCGAGCTCCGCGAGCAGATCCCCTGGATCCATCGCCTCGTCGAGACGCGGGGTTTCCCGATGTTGAAGGTCGAGGGCTACGAGGCCGATGACGTGATCGCCACCCTGACCCGCGAGGCGCTCGCGGCGGGGCACGAGGTGCACATCATCAGCGGCGACAAGGACTTCGCTCAGCTCGTCGGGCCCGACGTGCGCATGGTCGACCCCATGAAGGAGGTCTCGTACGACCCCGAGCTCGTCCGCAAGAAGTGGGGCGTGCGCCCCGAGCGCTTCGTCGACTTCCTCGCGCTCGTCGGCGACAAGGTCGACAACGTCCCGGGCGTCGCGGGTGTCGGGCCGAAGACCGCGATCCAGCTCCTCGAGCGCTACGGCGACCTCGACGGCGTCCTCGCGCACGCCGAGGAGCAGAAGGGCAAGCTCAAGGAGCGCCTCCTCGCGCACGCCGACGACGCCCGCCTCTCGCGGGAGCTCGTCCGGCTCGACACCGAGGTGCCGCTCCAAGGCGCGTTCGCGTCCTCCATCGGGTCTTCGCCAGCCGAGCCGACCGCGGGCACGCGAGCGCTGACGAGCGAACGCGACGTCACGCTCGATGGCGGAGGCGGCAGCGACCGCCTCGCAGAGAGCACGCCGGCGATGACGGACGTGCTCGCGTCGCTCCGCGTGCCGCCGCCGGACGAGAAGGCGGTCGACGCGCTCTACCGCGAGCTCGAGTTCTTCTCCCTCCTCAGCGGAGAGGAGGCCGAGACGCGCGCCGAGGAGAGCGACCTCGCAGCGCTCGCGCCGGCCGACGCGCCCGCGTTCTTCGAGGCGCTCGGGGCCGCCGCTCTCTTCGCCCTGCACGACACGCCGCCCGAGGGCCGCTCCGCGCTGAGCGCGTCGCTGCTCGGCCTCGCCTTCGCGCCGCTCGAGGCGAAGGGCGAGCGCGCGCGCTACCTGCCCCTCGCCGGCGAGGGCGACGCGCACGCGGACGCGCTGGCGGCGGCGCGCACGTGGCTCGCCGACGCCTCGAAGGCGAAGATCACGCACGACCTGCGGGACGTGCTCACGCTCTTCGCGCGCCACGACCTTCCGCTCGAGGGCGTCGTCGGCGACACCCGCCTCGCGTCCTTCCTCATCGACCCGACGCGCGACATCCCCCACCGCCTCGAGCAGCTCACGCGCCGCTGGCTGCACCGCACGCTGCTCCCGCTCGAGGGCCTCGTTGGCAAGGGCGGCAAGAAGCTGACGCTCGGCCAGGTGTCGCTCGCCGAGGTGGCGCCCTACGCCGCCCACCTCGCCGCGACCATGGCCGAGCTCTGGCCGAAGCTCGAGGAGGCGCTCGAGGCGGAGGGGCAGGGCCGCTTCCTCCGTGAGATCGAGCTGCCGCTCTCCGAGGTCCTCGCGCGGATGCAGCTCGACGGCATCGGGGCGGACGCCGCCGTGCTCGACGCGCTCGGCGTCGAGCTCTCGGCCCGCCGCGACGAGATCGAGGCCGAGGTCCACGCGCTCGCGGGCCGATCGTTCAACCTCGCGTCCGCCAAGCAGCTCGGCGAGGTGCTCTTCGACGAGCTGAAGCTGCCGGTCCTCAAGCGCACGAAGACGGGGTACTCGACGGCGGCGGACGTGCTCGAGCGGCTCGCCCACAAGCACCCGGTGGTCGCGCAGATCCTGCGGTGGCGGGCGCTCGCGAAGCTCGTCAACACCTACACGCGCGTGCTCCGCGACGCGATCGAGGAGGACGGCCGCATCCACTGTCGGATCCAACAGACAGTCGGCGCGTCCGGTCGGCTCATCACGACCGATCCAGATCTGCAGCGGACGCCCATCCGCACCGAGGACGGAAGGCGCATCCGCGAGGCGTTCGTGCCGCGGCCGGGGTGGGTGCTCATCAGCGCCGACTGGAGCCAGATCGAGCTGCGCGTGCTCGCGCACGTCTCGGGGGACGCGCTCCTCGTCGAGGCCTTCCAGCAGCGGATCGACGTCCACCGCCGGACCGCGAGCCAGATCTACGGCGTCGCGCCCGAGGCGGTCACCGGCGAGCAGCGCAACGTCGGCAAGACGGTGAACTTCGCGACCATCTACGGCCAGGGCGCGACCGCGCTCGGCCAATCGCTCGACCTGCCGCGCGCGGAGGCCAAGGCGCTCATCGAACGGTACTTCGAAGCCTACGCGGGCGTCCGGCGGTGGCTCGACGGCGCGATCGCGCAGGCTCACGAGCGCGGCTACGTGGAGACCTTGATGGGGCGGCGGCGCTACGTCCCCGAACTGTCGAGCCGGGACCCCATGGAGCGCGCGTACGGCGAGCGCATCGCGGCCAACACGCCGATCCAGGGCTCGGCTGCGGACCTCTGCAAGCTCGCGATGCTCGACATCGCCCGCGGCCTCGAGGCGGAGGGGCTCTCGGCGAGGATGCTCCTGCAGATCCACGACGAGCTCCTCTTCGAGGCGCCCCCGGAGGAGGTCGAGCGCACCGAGGCGCTGGTGCGGCGCTGCATGGAGGGCGCGCTCGCCCTCGACGTGCCGCTCGTGGTCGACGTCGGGCACGGCGCGAGCTGGGCCGCCGCCAAGGCCTGAGGGGGGAGGGCGACGTTCACGCCGCTGCGCACGCCGCGTGCAGCACGGATGATGCGCAATCTCGCTGGCGCGTCCGGAAATAGCTCGTAGTTTCCGGTGATGACCGACGCCCACCTCGACGAGCTGAAGGCCGAGCTCCAAGCCATCTCCGACCTCAACGGCGCCGCGATGGTGCTCGAGTGGGACCAGTCGACCTACATGCCGGCGGCTGGAGCCGACGCGCGAGGGCGACAGATCGCCCTCCTCGGCGAGCTGGCGCACGGGCGCCTGACGTCCCCTCGCATGGGGGAGCTCCTGAAAGCGGTCGCTCGCCTCGAGGACGACGACACCGTCGACGGAGCGATGGTCCGCCGCGCGCGCAGGCAGTGGGAGCGCGCGAGCCGGGTGCCCGCAGCGCTGGTGTCGGACATCAAGAACCACACCGCGCGGAGCTACGTCGCGTGGACGCAGGCCAAGCCCAAAGGGGACTTCGCCGCGGTCCGCCCCTACCTCGAGAAGACGGTCGAGCTGAGCCGGCGCTGGTCGGACTGCTTCCCGAGCGCGGAGCACGTGCTCGACCCGCTCGTCGACGCGAACGACCCCGGCATGACGACCGCGTCGGTGCGCGCGCTCTTCGACGAGCTGCGCGCGGCGCTCGTGCCCATCGTGCAGGCCATCGCCGAGCGCCCCGCGCCCGACCGAAGCTTCCTCGAGGTGGGCTTCCCGCAGGCCGAGCAGCTCGCGTTCGGTGCGGAGGTCGCGGCCGAGCTCGGCTACGACTTCGGGCGCGGCCGCCAGGATCTGACGGTCCACCCCTTCATGATCCGCTTCGGGGCCGGCGACATCCGCATCACGACCCGCGTCGACGAGCACGACCTCACCGACGCCCTCTTCGGCACCATCCACGAGGCGGGACACGCGATGTACGAGCAGGGCATCGCGCCCTCGTTCGACGGAACCCCTCTCGGCGAGGGCGCGTCCGCGGGCGTCCACGAGAGCCAATCGCGCCTGTGGGAGAACCTCGTCGGGCGCAGCCGCCCGTTCTGGGAGCGCTTCTACCCCCGCCTTCAGGCGCGCTTCCCGCAGCAGCTCGGCGAGGTCGACCTCGACACGTTCTTCCGCGGCGTCAACCGGGTCGAGCGCTCGCTCATCCGCACCGAGGCCGACGAGGTCACCTACAACCTCCACGTCATGCTGCGCTTCGACCTCGAAGCGCAGCTCCTCGAGGGCTCGTTGAAGGTCGCGGACCTGCCCGAGGCCTGGGACGCGCGCATGGCCTCGGACCTCGGGGTGCGCCCGAAGAGCCCGACCGAGGGTTGCATGCAGGACGTGCACTGGTACTGCATGACCATCGGCGGGACCTTCCAGGGCTACGCGCTCGGCAACGTGATCGCGGCGCAGGTCTTCGCGGCGGCGCGCGCGTCGCTCGGCGACCTCGACGAACGCATCGCGGCCGGCGACTTCGGCGCGCTGCGGGGGTGGCTCACCGAGCACCTCTACCAGCACGGCGCGCGCTACCTGCCCGACGAGCTCGTGAAGCGCGCGACCGGCAAGCCCGTCGGGATCGAGGACTTCGTCGCCCACCTGAAGGCGAAGTACGGCGCGCTCTACGGCATCGCGTGGTGAGCCCTCACATGGCGAGCCTCGCGTGGTGAGCCGCGTGGTGAGCCTCGCGCAGCACGCGGCGCGGTGATGTGGCGTGGTGCGGGTCGTGCAGCTCGCGCGATGAGCCTCTGGCGGTCGATCAGCCCTCCCGGATGCCTCCGCGCGAAGCCGTACGAGGCTCTTCCACGGACGTGAGCGCCCTGCTACGCCTCGCGCGTGCTCGAAGCCTTCTCCTCCCCCGACGCCTGGGTCGCCCTCCTCACGTTGACGTCGCTCGAGATCGTCCTCGGGATCGACAACATCGTGTTCATCGCGATCCTCGCGGCCAAGCTGCCCGAGCATCAGCAACGGCTCGCGTACAACCTCGGGCTCGGCGGCGCGCTGATCACGCGCCTCGGCCTGCTCTTCGCGATCGCGTGGATCATGCGCCTCGAGACGCCGCTCTTCACGCTCCTCGACAACCCGATGACCGGGCGTGAGCTCATCTTGCTGGGCGGCGGCATCTTCCTCATCGGCAAGAGCGCCCACGAGATCTACGAGAAGGTCGAGCTCCCCGAAGAGGATCCCAAGGACGTGCGGGGCCGCTCGAGCCTCGTGGGCACGGTGGTGCAGATCATGTTGCTCGACATCATCTTCAGCCTCGACTCGGTCATCACGGCCGTCGGCATGGTCGACGCGATCGAGATCATGGTCATCGCCATCATCGTGGCGGTCGGCGTGATGCTCGTCTTCGCCAAGCGCATCGGGGACTTCGTCAACCGGCACCCCTCGATGAAGATCCTCGCGCTCTCGTTCCTCACGCTCATCGGCGTGCTCCTGACGGCAGAGGCGTTCGATCAGCACATCAGCAAGGGCTACATCTACGCGGCCATGGGCTTCTCGCTCGCGGTCGAGGTCTTGAACATGCGCCTGCGCGGCAAGGGCAAGAAGGCGAGCCCGACGCAGGAGGCGTGAGCGACCACCCCGCCTCCGTGGTAGGTAGCGGGCCATGCGGCTAGCGACCCTCCTCGGTCCGGACCTCAAGGCGCTGATGGCCGATCCGGCAGCGCTCCGCGAGGCGTTCGAGGAGTTCCACCCCGAGGACGTCGCCGAGCTCCTCGACGATCTCGACCCCAAGGAGGTCGCCGAGCTGATCGGCGCGCTGCCGAGCGAGATGGCCGCGGATCTGCTCGAGCGCCTCCCGGTCGAGCGGCAGCACGAGATCGTCGGGCTCCTCGAGGACGAAGACGCGGTCGACGTCCTCACGGAGATGGACCCGGATGACCGGGCCGACTTCTTCGAGGAGCTCGAGGACGACGAGCAGAAGGTCCTCCTCGACAAGCTCGCGACGGCCGACCCCTCGCTCGTCGAGGAGACCCAGGAGCTCCTCCGCTACGACCCGTACACGGCCGGCGGCCTCCTCACGACCGCCTACATCGCGCTCGCGCCGGACACGAAGGTCTGGGAGGCCATCGAAGAGGTCCGACGCCACGCCCACGAGGACGAGGTCGAGACCATCTACTACATCTACGTCGTCGGTTACGGCGACAAGCTCCTCGGCGTCGTCTCGCTCCGCGACCTCATCTTGAGCGAGCCCGCGCAGGCGCTCTCCGACATCATGACCGAGAAGGTCGTGAAGGTCGGGCCCGAGACCGACCAGGAGGAGGTCGCGCGCCTCATCGCCCGCTACGACCTCACGGCCATCCCGGTCGTCGACGAGCACGAGGAGATGATCGGCATCGTGACCGTCGACGACGTCGTCGACGTGGTCATCGAGGAGGCGACCGAGGACGCCCAGCGCATGGGCGGTATGGTCCCGCTCGAGGACGGTTATTTCTCGACGGGCTTCTGGGAGCTCGCCTGGAAGCGCGGCATCTGGCTCGTCGTGCTCTTCCTCGGCCAGTTCCTCACGGCGACGGTCATGGAGGCCAACGAGGCGGCGCTGAGCACGATGGTCGAGCTCGCGATCTTCATCCCGCTCATCATCTCCACCGGCGGTAACGCCGGCTCGCAGTCGTCGACGCTGATGATCCGCGGCATGTCCATCGGCGAGCTCACGCCCAAGGATTGGTGGCGCGTGCTGCGGCGCGAGGCGATCATCGGCTTCGTGCTCGGGATGACGGTGGCGACGATCGGCTTCGGCCGCGCCTACCTCACGGGGGGCCGCATCGACGCGGTCGACCTCGGGCTCACGGTCGGCGGCAGCATCATCGCGGTGGTCGTGGTCGCGACCATGGTGGGCTCGATGGTCCCGCTGATGATGCGCCGGGTCGGCCTCGATCCGGCGGTGAGCTCGACGCCCTTCATCGCGAGCCTCGTCGACGTGCTCGGGCTGCTCGTCTATTTCAGCGTCGCCAAGATCATCCTCGGGAGCATGTTCGGATGAGCGCCGACACCACTCGCGAGCCCTTCCTCGTCGCGCACCGCCTCGCCTCGCTCGTGGCGCTCGCCTTCAGTGCGGCGTCCGCCGTGGACTACTACGGGCCGAGCCCGCGCTTCTGCGAGGCGGGCGGCGGCTGCGAGCTGGTGCACGACTCCGAGATCGGGCAGACGATCGGCGTCTTCTTGCCTGGCCTCGGGCTCGCGGTCTACACGGCGCTGCTCGCGCTTTCACTCGCGCCGCGGGGCCGTTGGCGGCGCGCGGGGCTTTGGCTCGGTCTGCTCGGGGCGCAAGGCGCCGCAGCCTTCCTCGTGGTGCAGGGCGCGGTGATCGGCGCGTGGTGCTGGCTCTGTGTCGGGGTCGACTCGGCGGCGATCGTCGCGGGTGTCGCCGTCGTCCTCGCCGGTCGTTTTGGAGAGCTGAACCGGCCGCCCGAGGCGACCGAAACGCGCGCGAAGCCGTGGTGGCGGAGCGCATGGTGGGCGGCGTGGGTCGTCGCGGTCGCGGCGCCCATCGCGTGGGGCCTGACGGCGCCAGGCTCTCCCATCCCCGAGGTGGTGCGCGCCCGCTACGTGAACGGCGCCGTCAACGTGGTCATCCTCAGCGATCCCGAGTGCCCCTTCTGTCGCCGCCTGCACCCCGTGCTCGACGCGGCGATCGAGGCGTCGGCGGCCGATGGCGCGCCCCACCACGTCGAGCGGGTCCTCGTGCCGCTCTCGTTCCACCTGCTCGCGCGCGAGGCCGCGCGCGCGATCTACTGCGCCGAGGACGCAGGCCAGGGCGACGCGATGCGAGAGCGCGTCTACACCGACGACGACCTCTCGCGTCGCGCGCTCTTCACCCACGCCGCGGCCCTCGGGCTCCCCGGCGACGCCTTCGCGCGCTGCATGGACGCCGCCGAGACCGACGCCCGCGTCGAGGCGGGCGTGGACTTCGCGCGCGCGGCCGGCATGCGCGGCTTACCCACCGTCTTCATCGGCGAGCGCACGATCCTCGGCTTCGATCCGGGCGCGGGCGCAGCGCCCTACGAGGAGGCGCTCGCCGCAGCGCGCGTGGAGGGCGGCCCGACCCGGCCGGTGTGGCCGTTCGCGGCGATCGCCCTCGTCGCCGTTGTGCTGGCGCTCACCAGCCGGCCGCGGACGAAGGGGTAGTCGCGGCCGCGCCGGTCGGGGTGGTGGCGCGGGCTTCCTGGCTGCGCCGCAAGACTTTGGCTCTCTGCGAGCGGAACCGTTCGCGGGGTCTCGCGGTCGCGTCGCAGGTGGGCCGCGTCGGTTGCCGCCTCGTCGACGGTTGCCGGCCACGCGGGCGCGTCGCCACCGCTTCGGAGCGGTCCTCGTGGCCGGGGGCGTGCAGGCGGACGGTAGTCGGGCGCGGGGGACGGGGAGCGGAGAGGGGGACGGGCTCGGCGTCGGCATCGTCCCAGACATGATGAGCGGGAGAGGTACGTGGGAGCGGAGAGGGATGGGGAGCGGAGAGGGATGGGGAGCGGAGAGGGATGGGGAGCGGAGAGGGATGGGGAGCGGAGAGGGACGGGGAGAGAGGCAGGGCAGGGGCAGGGGCAGGGGCAGGGGACTCTTGCCCAACTTTCAGAACGCCGGCCGGATCCGCTTCGCGATACGGAAGGTCATCTCCAGCGCCTGGCGGTAGTTCAAGCGCGGGTCGCAGAGGGTCGCGTAGTTCTTCGTGAGGTCGTCCTCCGTCAGGCCGTCCGCGCCGCCCACGCACTCGGTCACGTCGTCGCCGGTCAGCTCGAAGTGGACGCCGCCGAAGTAGGTGCCCTGCGCCTCGTGCACCGCCATCGCGCCCTCGAGCTCGCTGACGATCGCGTCGAAGTCGCGCGTCTTGATGCCCTTCTCGGTGCTGATGGTGTTGCCGTGCATCGGGTCGGTCATCCAGAGCACACGGCGGCCGCTCGCCTTCACCGCCTCGATCAGCGGCGGGAGCCCATCGCGCACGGCCCCCGCGCCCATGCGCGTGATGAGCACGATCTTACCGGGCTCGTCGTCGGGGTTGAGCGTCTCGATCAGCTCCAGCACCTCCTTCGGGGCCGCCTTGTTGCTCACCTTCACACCCACCGGGTTCCGGATCCCACGGAAGAGCTCGACGTGTGCGCCGTCGAGCTGTCGCGTCCGCTCCCCGATCCACGGCATGTGGGTGCTGAGGTCGTAGTGGCCCTCGCGGCGCGGGACCCTCCGCACGAGCGCCGACTCGTACCAGAGGTTCAGGCCCTCGTGGCTCGTGAAGAACTCCACGCGGGTCAGCTCGCTGACCTCGCGCTCGCCGAGCGCCTGCATGAAGCGAAGCGCGTTGCTCACCTCGCCGACGATCGTCTCGTACTCCTGGCGCAGCGCGGGAGAGAGCGTCGCGCTCTCGAGGAAGGAGAGGTCCCAATACTCCGGGTGGTGCAGGTCGGCGAAGCCACCTTCGACGAGCGACCGGATGAAGTTCAGCGTGAGCCCGGCGTGCTTGTACCCCTCGACCAGCAGCCACGGGTCGGCGCGGCGCGAATTCGGATCGAAGCCGGGCCGGTTGACCAGGTCCCCGAAGTAGCTCGGCAGGGTGGTGCCCTCGCGCGTCTCGGTCGGCTGGCTCCGCGGCTTCGCGTACTGTCCCGCGAAGCGCCCAATGCGGACCACGGGTCGCTTCCCCGCGTGGATGAGCACCATGCTCATCTGCAGGAGGATCTTGAGCTTCGCGGCGATGGGGCCCGGACGGCACTCGGCGATGCTCTCCGCGCAATCGCCGCCCTGAAGGACGAAGCGGCGCCCCTCCTGCGCATCGGCGAGGAAGCTCCGCAGCTTCTCGATCTCGAAGCTCGTCACCAGCGGCGGGAGCTGCGCGAGGGTGCCGACGGCCGCCTCGAGCTCGCCCGCGTCATCGTATTGGACCGCCTGCGCCGCCTTGCGGGCTTTCCAGGAGTCGGGGGTCCAGCTTGACTTGGCCATGGCCCTTTCATGACATCACGGGAGAAACGGGGCCAGCCGGCGAGCTTTCTCACAGCCCCGTCCGGTTCCGAGTCTGGTTCCGAGTCCGGTTCCGAGTCCGGTTCCGCGTCCGGTTCCGAGTCCGGTTCCGAGTCCGGTTCCGCGTCCCGTTCCGCGTCCGGTTCCGAGTCCGGTTCCGCGTCCGGTTCCGAGTCCGGTTCCGAGTCCGGTTCCGCCTCCCGTTCCGCGTCCGGTTCCGAGTCCGGTTCCGCGTCCCGTTCCGCGTCCCGTTCCGCGTCCGGTTCCGCGTCCCGTTCCGCGTCCGCGTCTGGGTCCGTGCCGTGCGAAGAAGCAAAGCTTCGCTGAGACCTCTCGCGTGGCTGTCCACGCGGACAGAACCCTCACGGCCGTTTCTGGTCGCGCACGCGCACGCGCACGCGCACGCGCACGTGGACGTACGTGGACGTGGACGTACGTGGACGTAGACGTGGACGGGCACGTGGACGTGGACGGGCCCGCGCGCGTACCTACAGCGTTGCGGAGTCGGAGACGGAGCCGATGGGGCTGTCACGAACTTACAGCCCCATCAGCGCCGCGCCGGTGTGGCGGGGCGTGTCCTCCCCCGGCGTGAGCCGCGCGAAGACGTGCTCCAATCGTCCACGTCCCCAACTACGTCCACGTCCACGTCCACGTCGTCCACGTCGTTCACGTCGTCCACGTCGTCCACGTCGTCCACGTCGTCCACGTCGTCCACGTCGTCCACGTCGTCCGCGTCGTCCGCGTCCGGATCCGCCACCGGTCCGAAGCCCCGCGTCCTCCACGAATCGGCGACGGGGCGGTCCTCGGCCGGTCGCGAAATCGGTCATCGCCAGTCATCGCCGCTGGCCCTCGAATTTCCGACCCGCGGTACTAAGGTGCTCTCCATGGGCAGCTTCCCGTCCCTCCGCATCACGGCCGACGCCTTCCTCCCCGAGGGGACCTTCGCGGAGGCGCAGGCGCGCTACCTGCGCCCCGACCCCGCGCTCGTGAAGCAGCTCGCGCACGCGCTGCGCGAGAAGAAGATCGGCGTCGTCGCGCACTTCTACATGGACCCCGAGCTTCAGGGCGTGCTCTCGGCGGCCCACGCCGGGCAGGTCGGCGACGAGCGCTTCGAGGGCTGGCCTCACGTCCACGTCTCGGACTCCCTGGTGATGGCCGACCGGGCCGTCGCGATGGCCGAGGCGGGGTGCGAGGCGATCGTCGTCCTCGGCGTCGACTTCATGAGCGAGAACGCGCGCGCGATGCTCGACGCCGGCGGCTTCCCGCACGTGCCGGTCTACCGCGTCGCGGCCGAGCCCATCGGCTGCTCGCTCGCCGAGAGCGCCGAGAGCGCCGCCTACGACGCCTACCTCGACGAGGCGGCGCGAGCGCCTCGCCCCCTGCACGTCGTCTACATCAACACGAGCCTCGTCACGAAGGCCAAGGCGCACGCGAAGGTCCCCACGCTCACGTGCACCTCGAGCAACGTCGTGCAGTCGGTGCTCCAGGCGGCCGCGCAGATCGAGGGCGTGAACGTCTTCTTCGGCCCCGACACGTACATGGGCGAGAACCTCCGGCACCTCTTCGAGGCCCTCGCCGGGATGGACGACGACGCCATCCGCGCCGTGCACCCCGCGCACGACGCGAAGACGATCGCGAGCCTGCTCGAGCGCTTCCACTATTTCGAGCAGGGGAACTGCATCGTGCACCACATGTTCGGCGCGGAGGTGACGGAGACGACCCGCCGCGAGTACCCGGACGCCTTCGTCACCGCGCACCTCGAGGTGCCGGGCGAGATGTTCCACCTCGGGCTCGAGCACCAGCTCGCGGGCAAGGGCGTCGTCGGGAGCACGGCGGACATCCTCCGCTTCATCACGACGAAGGTCCGCGAGACCGTCGCCGCTGCGGATCCCTCCGACGCCGCCTACGACGACGCCGCGCGCGCCCCCACCTTGCGCTTCGTGCTCGGCACCGAGGCCGGCATGATCACGCCCATCGTCCGTGAGGTGCAGGCGCTCCTCGCCGAGAAGCAGAGCCGCGTGGCGTGCGAGATCATCTTCCCCGTCGCGAGCGAGGCGGTGGCGCCGACCGGCGACGTCGCGCTCCCCATCGTGCCCGGCGTGCGCGCGGGCGAGGGGTGCACCACCGCGGGCGGCTGCGCGACGTGTCCCTACATGAAGATGAACAGCCTCGACGCGCTCCTCGACGTCGTCGCCCAGGTCGGGGAGGCGACGGCCGAGGCCCTCGCGCCCTTCGAGCCCAAGAAGTACGTCGAGCGCATCGGCGGGCGCACGGCGGCGGACCTCGGCGGCGAGCCGATCCTCTTCATGCGGCATTTCTCGCAGCGGAGCGCCCTGCCCGACGCGCTCGTCGCGCAGATCGAGCACCACTAGTGCCCCCAACCCGAAGTTCGTTTCGGGTTGCCGTGGATGATCGGCGTGGAGGTCGTTTGCCGCGCCGACGAAGGACAGGCCAAAGCCTATTCGAGGAGGTCGGCGAGCGAGATCCGCGTTGAGGGCCGCGGATACCCGGAACGAACTTCGGGTTGGGGGCACTAGTGTCGCGCGGCCGAACGGCGGAGGGCTGCTATGCTCGCGCGCCCATGGCCCATCGCATCTACGACGGCGTGCTCGACCTGGTCGGCGGGACGCCCCTCGTCCGTCTGCCCAAGCTCTCGCCCGAAGGGGGCGCCGAGGTGCTCGGCAAGCACGAAGGCAAGAACCCCGCTGGCTCGGTGAAGGACCGGCCCGCCCTCGGGATGGTCCTCGCCGCCGAGCGCAGCGGCGAGCTCCGGCCGGGCAGCATCGTCGTCGAGGCGACGAGCGGCAACACGGGCATCAGCCTCGCGATGATCTGCGCGGTCCGCGGCTACCCGTGCGTCATCGTCATGCCCGAGGACATGAGCACCGCCCGCCGGAGCATCCTCGAGAGTTATGGCGCGGAGGTCATCCTCACCGGCGCCGAGGACGGGATGGCGGGCGCGGTCGAGCGCGCGGAGGTGCTCGTGCGCGAGCGCGGCGCCTTCATGCCGGCGCAGTTCGACAACCCCGCGAACCCGGAGGCCCACGCCACGACGACGGCGGAAGAGATCTGGGAGGCCTGCGAGGGCCGCGTCGACGCCTTCGTCGCTGGCGTCGGCACGGGCGGGACGCTGACGGGGGTCGGCCGCGTGCTGAAAGAGCGGCTGCCGAGCTTGCGGCTCGTGGCCGTCGAGCCGCGCGCGAGCGCGGTGCTGAGCGGCGGGCGCCCGGGCCTGCACGGCATCCAGGGCCTCGGCGCCGGCTTCGTGCCCGAGGTGCTCGACACCGCGCTCTACGACGACGTGATCACGGTGACCGACCTCGCCGCCGACCGGATGATGCGGCGGCTGGCGCGCGAGGAGGGGCTGCTCGTCGGGCCCTCCGCGGGCGCCAACGTCCACGCCGCGCGCGAGGTCGCGCGTCGCCTCGCGCCGGGGCAGCGGGTCGTCACGATCCTCTGCGACACGGGCGAGCGCTACCTCGGTTGAATCGCCGACCGAGCGGCGTCAGCCGTCGACGCCGAGCAGGCGGGGCTCGCGCTCGAGTACGACGCCGAAGCGCTCTTCGACGCCCCGAACGATCTCGTCCGCGAGGGCGAGCAGCGCGCTCGTCGTCCCGCCGCCGTGATGCACGAGCGCGAGCGCGTGCGCGCTCGAGAGGCCGACGTGCCCGCGCCGCGTCCCCTTGGCGAATCCGGCGCGCTCCACGAGCCAGCCCGCCGCGAGCTTCGTGCGGCCCGGACCGCTCGGCCACGAGGGCATCGCGCCCGCGTCGGGGACGAGCCCCGCCGCGATCGCTCGGCGCGCGACGTCGGCGGCTTGCGCGTCGTCGACGACCGGGTTCGTGAAGAAGCTGCCTGCGCTGCGGAGGTTCGGATCGTTCGGCGCGGCGTGCGGCGGGAGCACCATCGACTTCGCCCTCCGCAGCGCCAGGACGGCGTCGCGCACCTCGGCGAGCGAGGCGTCCGCAGGCACCGCGCGCGTGAGCTCCGCGTAGCGCAGCGCGGGCGCGCCGCCGGGCGTCAGCGCGAAGGTCACGTGCGTGACGACGTAGCGCGCCGCCCCCGCCGCGCCGGCGCGCTTGAACGCGCTGTCGCGGTATCCGAAGCCGCACGCCGACGCCGGCAAGGTCGACGTCTCGAGGGTCTTTCGGTCGAGCACCTCGACGCGGACGATCGTCTCCGAGACCTCTTGGCCGTACGCGCCGACGTTCTGGATCGGCGTCGCGCCGACCTGTCCGGGGATGCCAGCGAGGCACTCGATGCCCGCGAGCCCCTCCGAGACCGCCCACTCGACGAGCTCGTCCCAGGGCTCGCCGGCGGCGACCTTCACCTCGACCTGCCCCGCTTCTCGGCGCGCAACACGCGCTCGCGTGGCCACGTGCACGACGAGGCCCGGCACGCCCTCGTCCGGGACGACGACGTTCGAGCCGCCGCCGAGGAGGTGCGCGCTCACGCCGTACTCCTGCGCCCAGCGGAGCGCGTCCCGGAGCGTCGCGTCGTCCTGAGCCACGACGAGGCGCTCGGCGGCGCCCCCGAGCGCGAGCGTCGTGTAGGGCGCGAGCGGCGCGTCGTGCGTCATCGAGAGCGACATGGCGTGGACATAGCGCGGCAGCGGCCTCCCGCGCACGCGTCGGGTGTGGGCCACATGGTCTGGGGATCGGTCGATCGGAGGCGTCGGCGCCCGAAGCCTACTCGATGAGGTCGGCGAGCGAGAGCCGCGCCCTTGGCCGCGGATACCGGAAGGAGCTTTGGGTTGGGGGCACCACCGAGTGCGCGCGCGGCTTCGTGTACGGGACGCGTTGCGCGACCGCGAGCGCGCGCGCCGAGGGGCCGGTGCACGGGGCGCGTTGGGCCACCGCCGAGCGCGTCGTCGACCGCGAGCCCCTGTGTACGCGCGGACGCGATCGTGAACGGAGGTGCGGGGGGCCATGACACGGATGTCCTGGATCGCGGAGTGAATTGCCGAGGAGTGACGCGGCGACCCAAGGAGTTACGCGGGCGGCATGTCGATTGCTTAGTACAGCGCCGACGCCATCCGGCGCTCCCCCAGGAGGTGCATCATGGACACGCTGCTCGAGCTCATTCACGAGTACCGCACGCTCCGCACGCAGGGGGTCGACGCGGCGACGGATCGCGACGCGCACGCGCGCTTGCTCGGGCTGAGGCAGCTCCTCGGGGACGGCCACGCGTGGAAGGAAGAGCGCGCGAGCCGTGAGGGGCTCTATCCGGTCCGGTTCACCGTCCAGGGGCGCTTCGCGGCGGGCGACGTGCGGTTCTTGAACGGGGCTGGGCTCGTGATCGCCTCGAAAGAAGTGCCGAGCGCCGGGGCACGGTTGCTCGTGCGCCTGGACGGCGAGCAGCAGGCCGTGAGCTACGTCTTCCCCGCCGTCGTCTCGTGGGCACGGCGGAGCGGCTACTTCGGCGTGATCTTCGACGGAGAGCCCGAGCGAGCGGACGAGCGCAGCTTCGGCGCCTGGGCGCCTGGCGTGCGGCTCGGCGCGCCGTCCGAGCCGATGGTGGCGTAGGGTCCCGACGACAGCGTGGGGGCGACCCTACGATTCGACGGCGCGAAGCCGCGCTGAGCCCGCCATCGTTCGTCGCCAGGGCACAACTCTCGGAACGCGCGGTGGTAGGCTGTCACCGAACCGTGACCCAGGAAGACCCGATCGTCGCTTCCCTCCGCGCGGAGAACGCCGCGCTGCGGGGCGCGCTCCGTCTGCTCTCCGAGGTCGCGAACCTCGTCCGAGCGGCCGAGGATCCCGAGGCGACGGCGTACGCCGTGCTCACGGGGGTGACCGCGGGCGTGGGCCTCGGGATGAATCGCGCGATGCTCTTCGAGAGGGCGCCCGGGGAGCGGCTGACTTTGGTCGGGAGGGCGGCGGTGGGGCCCTTCGACCGCGAGGAGGCCGACCGCGTCTGGCGCTCGATCGCGGCCGAGCAGCCGAGCCTCGAGACGCTCTACGAGGCGGGGCTGCGAGGGCGCGACGAGCGCGGGAGGCTCGACGCGCTCGTCCGATCGACCCGCGTGCTCGAGGCCGACCCACCGAACCCGGTGCTGCTCGGCGCGCGGCGGGTCGTGCACGCCGATGGCGAGGACGACGTCGGCGGCCTCTTCCATCCGCCGACGACGCTCGCCGCGCCGATGCGCGGACGCGAGGGGCTTCGCGGGGTGCTCGTCGCCGACAACCGCTTCACGGGCGCCGTCCCCGACGCGGTCACGCGCCTCGTCTTCGAGATGGTCGCCGATCACGCCGGTCGGGCGCTCTTCGCCGCCGAGCGCTTCGCCGCGGTCGCGCGCGAGGCGCGCGTCGACGCGCTCACGGGCCTCGACGTGCGGCGCGTCGGGCTCGCGGCGCTCGAGCACTCGGTCGGCGTCGCGCTGACGACCGGGCGACCGCTCGGGTTGCTCGTGCTCGACGTCGACCACTTCAAGCGGGTGAACGACACGTACGGTCACCCCGCCGGCGACGCGGTGCTCGCCGAGGTCGCGCACCGCATCCGCAACGCCCTGCGGCGCGGGGAGCGCGCGTTCCGGTACGGCGGCGAGGAGGTCGTGGTGATCCTCGACGACTGCGACGCCGAGGCGGCCCAGCGCGCGGGCGAGCGCCTGCGCGCCACGGTGGCGAGCGGGCCGATCGAGGTCTCGGGCTTCGACGCGCAGGAGCTCGTCCACATCACGTGCTCGGTCGGCGCCGCCGCCACGCCGCCGGAGCCCGCCGACGCCGACGCGCTCCTGCGCGCGGCGGACGAGGCGCTGCTCTACGCCAAGCGCCGTGGCCGCGACCGCGTCGCGCGGTCGGACGAGATGGAGGCGTGGACGGGGTAGGGCCACGGACTCGGACTCGGATTCGGACACGGACTCGGACACGGACTCGGAGGCCAGGTCCACCGCGTCCGAAGCGCCGATCAGGGGCCGAAGCGCAAGGTGTAGGCGTAGCTCACCGAGCCTCCGGTCGGACGGCTCCCTCGCATGCCCGCGGCGGCCCGCTGGAGGCAGCGCGCGAAGTCCGCGTCACCGACGCGAGCCTGCTCGATGGTCACCCGCTGGACGCGGCCGCCCGCATCGACGGTCCACGAGAGGATCACCGTCCCCGCCGCGAGCGCCGCGCGCTCGACGTAGTCGTCGTAGCATTGAGAGAGACGGCTCGCGGCCGAGCGGACCATCCCGCGGACGGCGCTCTCGGGCAGCCGCCCCATGCCGTCCACGCGTTCGCCGACCTCGACCCGCACATAGCTCGTGAGCGCGGCGTCGCGTTCGACGACCTCGGTCGCGGGGTTGACCTCTGCCACCGCGGCGGCCGCGCCGGTCGGGCCTCGCTCGACGACCTGTGGCTCGAGCCGCGCGCTCCGCGGCAAGCACGCGCGCAGCGCCTCGGCGACACGAACGATCTGCTGCTCGATCGACTCGATGGCGCGGACGGCGTCGGCCCTGACGTCCGCTTGGCTCGCGCCGAGCTGCGCCTGCGCCTCCCGCAGGAGCTGGACCTGTGTCGCGAGCGCGCGCTGCTGCTGCTCGACGCAAGCGAGATCCTGTGCGGCGCGGCGACGGGCGTCAGCGTCCTGGGCGTGGACCGGGGTGAGAGAGGCGCCGACGGCAGCCGACGAGAGCGCAAGGACGAGAAGTGCACGCATGGGCCAAGCATACGACGTCGAGCGGGCCACGAAGATTCTCCGGTGTCTCGGGTCGCGATCGATGCGGACCGCGTCCGAGTCCGCGTCCGCGTCCGCGTCCGCGTCCGAGTCCGCGTCCGAGTCGGCGTCCGTGTCCGTGTCCGTGCCCGTGCCCGTGCCCGTGTCCGTGCCCGTGTCCGTGCCCGTGTCCGTGCCCGTGCCCGTGCCCGTGTCGCATCCACGTCGCGTCCGCACTGCATCGGAGTCCGCGTCGCGTCCGCACCGCATCGGACTCCGCGTCGCGTCCGCGTCGGCGTCCGCACCGCGTCGGCGTCCGCACCGGGTCGGCGTCCGCACCGGGTCGGCGTCCGCACCGCGTCGGCGTCCGCACCGCGTCGGCGTCCGCGCCGCCAACCCGACGGCCAGTCGACCCACCTGCGAAGCGCAGCGCCTCAGCGCGGAGCGCGCAAGCCCATCCCTGTTCCGGAAGACCGCCGCACTCTCGACACGGGACGTCGCCACCTCGCGCACGTCGAACCCTGCGAGCGCTGTCGTGCGCGCAGCTCACGACGGCGCTCGCCTCCGACCCTACTTTCTATTTCCAGGCGTGAGTCCCATCGAACGTCCGAAGGCACCGTGCGCGCTCCACTCTCCCAGGTCGCTCGCACGAATCCGGGGGTGACCATCCGTCGTCCGAGCCTCGTGGGACCGGGATCCACGCGAGTCCCACGACCGCGACCGGCACCGGGAGCC